>JAZLAB010000023.1:0-32444 GCA_045612985.1 Faecousia sp. | reverse complement strand
TGCAGCATAAGTAAAAAGGAGGGTAGCAGCTCCGGTGATGGTGGAGGGAATATGCAGGACAAAGCGCCCCGGAATAGGGTGGCGGGGCTGTGTCGCTTTCTTTGCTGCAGCAGCATTATGGCAATTCATTCGCGCGGATCGGCGCTAACATACTCCGGAATATCGCTGTGTTGTGTGATTGTCAATATGGAAAACTGCTCAAAAAAGTGTTGTTATTTTGTGGCAAGTTGCCATCTTGCTATTAGATCTGGCGGATAGTATATTATAATCGTAAGTTGATAAACTGCAGAAAGGAGAATATACAATGAGCAGAAATGGAGAAACACGGTGTTCGTGCTGTGGCGCTTGGTGCCAGGGTTTTGGAGGCCCTGATGGTAGAATCTATTGTTGGGATTGTTATTATAAGACATTCGGCAGGTATCCAGTAGATTAAACTATACATGCCCCTCTCTGGACATCCGGAGAGGGGCAAAAGTTTTCCCTTATTTTTTCCCTTTAACCATTTGCGGATGTTTGCACACGATGGACAATAACGCAAGTTCTGCCGATAAAACGCATTAGAAACTGCTATTTGTTGCTCTGTGAAATACATTTCAATAATTCAAGTCCTTGTGCCCCTGCCAGAAAAACCGACTTGTTTCGACAAGTCGGTTTTTCAACTAAATCCACCCTTGCGGGTGGGTGAAATCGTCTTCGACGATGAAATCCAACTTCGTTGGGTGAAATCCGCCTCGATGGCGGATGGGTGGATTTAATTTCATCTGAGGCAAAGCCGAAGATTTCATCAGCTTTAACTGATTTCATCCTTGCATCAGCAAGGATTTCATTTACTGTAAGAGTTCGAATTCATACGCAAAAATGCCGAAAATATCTTTTTCTTGGCGGAGTATAACAAGGACTTGAAAAACTCAAATGCAACAGTCCGGTGGACTGTTGCTGCTACCAGTGCAAACACTGGTGGCTACATTGATTTACCATCTGCACACCTGCAGATGGTAAATGCAAACAAGTCCTTGTGCCTTTAGCAAAGTTTATCGGCAAACAAACCGAACAACAAACCAAATAAATGTTGTGAATTTGCCGGTAGTGTGGTATAATAATGACAAGAAAACTTGCTGGGAGGTAACCATGGAATACGTATCTGTTGCGAAAATGGCTGAAAAGTGGAGGCTTTCTGAACGAAGTGTGCGAAATTACTGTGCTAACGGCAGAATTAGAGATAGCAAGCTTGTCGGCAAAACTTGGTACATCCCGGAAAACGCGCAGAAGCCGGAGCGTGCCAACAAAAAGAAAGATACCCCCTCCTTGCTACAGATCCTGCGTGAGCAGAAAACGGCCAAAATGACCGGTGGTATCTATCATAAGATTCAGATTGATCTAACTTATAACTCTAATCATATTGAGGGCAGCCGCCTTACCCACGACCAGACCCGATATATCTTCGAAACCAATACCATCGGTTTTGAAAATGAGTCTGTGAATGTGGACGATGTAATCGAAACATCCAACCACTTCCGTTGCATTGATATGGTGATCGACCAGGCGGGGAATGCACTTTCCGAAAAGTTCATTAAGGAATTACATTTCGTGCTGAAGACTGGCACCAGCGATAGCCGCAAGGACTGGTTCAAGGTGGGCGAGTATAAGAAGCTGCCCAACGAGGTGGGCGGTAATGACACCACACTCCCCGAAGATGTTTCCGGTGAGATGCGCAAGCTGCTGGCAGACTATAATGCGATGTCCTCCAAGACCTTTGAGGATATCGTAGCTTTCCATGTGGCATTCGAACGCATCCATCCCTTCCAGGACGGAAACGGCCGTGTAGGTCGACTGATTCTCTTTAAGGAGTGTCTGAAGAATAACATCGTGCCCTTTATCATTGAGGATAATCTCAAACTGTTCTACTACCGTGGCCTCAAAGAATGGGACCGTGAAAAAGGCTTCCTTATGGATACCTGCCTCACTGCCCAAGACCGCTTTAAGGCATATTTGGACTACTTTAGAATTGAATACTAATAAAACCGCCTTTGTGATGCTTACTCACAAAGGCGGTTAACATTTATTCTCTTCCCAGCAACCAATCAACAGACACATTTAAAATGTCAGCCAAAGCGTTTAACTCAACATCTGATACGGGCCGCTTTTGTCCTTCCAAAAGGGATAATGCTGGAACGCTTAAATCGATTCCTGCAAGCTGTAACTTGGCAAGCAGATCTACCTGTTTCATTCCTTGCGCCAGTCTTGCCTCGGTAACACGCTTGCCGATAATGTTACGATCACCCAGCGCTAATTTTCTTGGTTTCATACTGCTCACCTTTTGTTGCTGCGGTTTTCACCGCTGTTTAGTCTTTTGTTCCATCAATTAGAGCTTCATATGTTGTGTTTAATGCTTTCTTAATTGCGTGCAGTTGGGAAGCTTGTATGTGTTGGGTGCAACGCTCAATCTTTACAAGACATTCTCTGGTCATATCGCAGCCATCAATCTGTAGTATACGAACAAGATCTGTTTGACCAAGCTTTTTACTTTTACGAATACGACGGATATTTTCGCCGATTCTAAAATCCTGTTTGACTTTCTGCTCCATAACATCACCCCAATTGGACTTAATTTGGTCCATTTGGGTTTATTTTATGTTTTGACTGTGATATAATGGGACTAATACTGGTCCACATTCTAAAATCGAGTCAAAATAGGTGATTATTATGAAGAGCTGTTTCTTTATCGGCCACCGGGAGGCGTCAAGCGAATTGCTCCCTATGCTGAAAAAGGCTGTTGAAAAACATATAACTGAATACGATGTAACGGAGTTTATTGTTGGCAGATATGGTGGGTTTGATCATTTGGTTGCCAGGGCTGTTATTTCATTAAAGCAACAATATCCCCAAATAACCTTGTCCCTGCTAATCCCCTACCATCCGGCAGAACGACCAATTGAAACACCACCTGGATTTGATAATACCTATTATCCGCCTGGAATGGAAAAAGTTCCGCGTAAGCTGGCTATCGTCCGGGCAAATCGGTATATGGTCGAGCATGTAGATTACCTGATTGCTTATGTCTGGCACCCGGCAAGCAATGCAAGGAATTTGGTTGAATATGCGGAGAAACACGAAACCCAAACAACTAATTTGGGATATTATCACACAAAATAATATACAGCAGTGCACACCATACGAAAGGTTTGTCTGCTTGCCCTTTACGAAATAACAGTACGCTTGCACCCTTGGTACAGTTATGGTATAATGCAGAAAAAAGGAGCGAGGGTTATGTATAGAGTTTTACAGAAACTGCTGGCAGACCGAACGGGCGGCACGATTTTTAACTGCTTTGATATTTGGCATCTGTGCTTTATTGCTTTCTTTGTGATTAGCGCGGTTTTGCTTTGTTTGCACCTGAAAGAGAAAAGCGAACAGCAGCGCAGGAAAACCATCGATCTTGTGATTGCCGTTGCCTTTGGCGTGTATATGGCAGACTTCTTCCTGATGCCTTTCGCCTACGGCGTGATCAACATTGATAAGCTGCCGTTTCATATTTGCACGACGATGTGTGTAATGTGCTTTTTCAGCAGACACAATGCTTTTTTAAGCAGATTCCGGCTTCAGTTTGCGATGCTGGGCTTTCTCTCCAACCTGACATATCTGATCTATCCTGCCGGTATGATGTGGTTGAAGATCCATCCGCTGTCCTACCGGGTAGTGCAGACGCTGATTTTTCACGGCGTCATGATGAATTACGGCCTGTTGGTCTTGGTATACGAAAGGCAGGAATTTTCCTGGAAAAAGATCTATAAGGATTTTGGTGTTGCCACCGCTATGACCACTTGGGCGTGGCTGGGAAATACCCTATATGATAATTCGGAAAAAGCGTACAATTGGTTTTTTGTAAGCCAGGATCCTTTTAATGCATTTCCTGCAAAGGCAGCGCCCTATATTATGCCTTTTTTGAATACGGCGCTGTTTTTTAGTGTGGGAATTGTAGTGTATTGGGTTATCAGTAAGATCGCGAAAAACAAGGCACTACAAAGGGTATAAGAGGTGTTATTATGGCTTGGTATGAATTGGTTTGCGAGATTCCCAATCTTTGCAGGAACAACCAGATGCGGGATGTTTTCTTTGAAGAGGTGGTGACCGACGATCCGGAAGAATATGTGCGGCAGTATTTGAAGGACTCCCAGACGGAGCTGACGGTGGACAGAAAGCCTGATGGCTCCGTAACTGTCTACACGGTTACCGATGGACTGATGCGGAAGTTCTTTTTTACGCCTATGTCATAGTTCCAGAAAAATAACCCCCGACCGGTCGGTCGGGGGTTAGATCGTTTATTACACATACATGGGGAACTTTTTGCAGATGTCGGAGACGGTGGCCTTAACCTCGTCGGCAGTGCCTTCAAAGTCCTTGGCGGTCAGCGCTACGCAGTGGGCGATTCTACGCATTTCCTCTGCGCCCAGACCACGAGTGGTAACGGCGGCTGTACCGATGCGGACGCCGCTGGTTACGGAGGGCTTTTCCGGATCGCCGGGGATGGCATTCTTATTGAGGGTGATGTGATTTGCATCACAGCGCTCCTGCAGCTCCTTACCGGTGATGTGCAGCGGGCGCAGGTCAGCCAGCATCAGGTGATTGTCGGTGCCGCCGGTAACCATATCGAAGCCTTCCTCCAAAAGGGACTTGCACATTACCTGGGCATTTGCCACGATGTTATGGGCGTAGGCCTTGAAATCGTCGCTCATAGCTTCCTTCAGGCAGACAGCCTTGGCGGCGATCACATGCTCCACAGGACCGCCCTGGGTGCCGGGGAAGACAGCGGAGTTGAGCTTCTTTGCGTATTCTTCCTTTGCCAGGATCAAACCGCCCCGAGGACCGCGGAGGGTCTTATGGGTGGTGGTGGTAACGATGTCGGCATAAGGGACGGGGCTCTGGTGAGCGCCGCCGGCAACCAGACCGGCAATGTGGGCCATATCCACCATCAGCACAGCGCCGACTTCGTGGGCGATGTCTGCAAAGAGCTTGAAATCAATGGCTCTGGGGTAAGCGGATGCGCCGGCGATGATCAGTTTGGGCTGGCACTTTTTGGCCATATCGCGAATTTCGTCATAGTCGATCAGACCGGTTTCGTGGTTGACATCGTAGGAGACCACATTGTAGTACTTGCCGGAGATGTTGGCGGGGCTGCCGTGGGACAGGTGGCCGCCGTTGGCAAGGCTCATACCCATCATAGTGTCACCGGGCTGCAGCAGCGCCAGCTCCACGGCCATATTGGCCTGGGCGCCGGAGTGGGGCTGCACATTGGCAAATTCTGCGCCGAACAGATCCTTTGCCCGCTGGATGCACAGCGCTTCCAGCTCGTCCACATGCTGGCAGCCACCGTAGTAGCGCTTGCCGGGCAGACCTTCGGCATACTTATTGGTCAAAACAGAGCCCATAGCGGCAATGACCGCAGGGGAGGCGAAGTTCTCGGAGGCGATCAGCTCCAGACCGTCCTTTTGGCGGGAGAATTCCCGGTCCATCATTGCGGCAACTTCCGGGTCGAACTGGGCTACAAATCCAATGGAATCAATGGGTTTTCCGTACATAATGATCTTCCTTTCTTAAAAAAACAGGCAGTCCAAACCGAGGACTGCCTGCAACATAGACATAATAGGTCTTGTATGCATATCTCTGTCCGTTTGCCTGAGAGATTCGGCTTGCGCCTTGCACCTTCGGCACACAACTCAATGTGTTCTCCAGAGAGTCCTCTGTGTTCCGGTCCTATCCAAGGTGGATACCTGAGACTGTCAATCCTTCGGTGGGCGCTGGGCCGCTTTCCCGGGACACTTCATAGGATTATATAGTTATCTATAGTATATACGATTTACGACAAAAGTCAACAGCCAAGACGCCTCTTGCGCAAATTATTCTGCAGAGGTTTCTTCGTCCTTTGCTTCCGGTGCCGGAGGATTGACAAAAGCCATCAATTCCTCGCCGGTGATGGTCTCCCTACTCAGCAGATGCAAAGAGATCTCATCCAAAAGCTCCCGGTTGTCTGCCAGGATCTTCTTGGCATCATTGTAGCAGGTTTCCAGGATCTGCTTGACCTCTTTGTCCACAAGGGCGGCAGTCTCCTGGGAGCAGTCCAGATAGGAGCTGCCTTCCAGATACTGATGCTGCACACTGGCGGGGGCCATCATACCCAGCGCGTCGCTCATACCGTAAAGGGTAACCATCTTTTTGGCGATGTCGGTGGCCTGCTGGATATCGTTGGCAGCGCCGGTGGTTTGTACCCCAAAGACGATTTGCTCTGCGGCGCGGCCGCCCAGGGTAGAACGGAGTCTGACCAGCAGTTCGTCCTTGGTAGCGAGGAACTTTTCCTCCTCCGGGGTGTACATCGTGTAGCCCAATGCGCCGGAGGTATGGGGGACGATGGTGATCTTTGTTACCGGCTCGGTGTGCTTTTCCAAAGCGGCTACCAGCGCGTGGCCTACCTCGTGGTATGCCACCATCCGCTTTTCCATATCGGTCAGGACGGTGTTTTTCTTTTCTGTGCCGGCGATGACCACCTCAAAGGACACCAGCAGGTCTTCCTGATTGACTGCCTGTCTGCCCTGGCGCACGGCCCGGAGGGCGGCTTCGTTGACCAGGTTTGCCAGGTCTGCGCCTACCGCACCGGCGGTGGCTTGGGCGATCTTTTTCAGATCCACATCCTCCGAAAGCTTGATCTTCCGGGTGTGGACCTTCAAGGTATCCAGTCTGCCCTGAAGGTTGGGCTTGTCCACAATGACACGCCGGTCAAAGCGGCCTGCCCGGAGCAGCGCTTTGTCCAAAATTTCCGGACGGTTGGTGGCTGCCAAAATCACAACGCCCTTGGAAGAATCAAAGCCGTCGATCTCGCCCAGCAGCTGATTGAGGGTCTGGTCATTGGTGTGGAAACGGGCATCCCGGGTATGGCCTACTGCATCAATTTCGTCAATGAAAATGATACAGGGCGCAACCTTTGCAGCCTGGGTGAACAAATCCCGGACACGGCTGGCGCCGACACCCACAAACATTTCTTCAAAATCCGAACCGGAAATGGAGAAGAAGGGCACATTGGCCTCACCGGCAACGGCTTTGGCAAGGAGCGTTTTACCTGTACCGGGAGAGCCTACCAGCAAAACACCCTTGGGCAGCTTTGCGCCGATCTCCGTATATTTCTGGGGATTGTGGAGGAAATCGATGATCTCCTGCAAGGATTCCTTTGCCTCGTCCTGTCCGGCCACATCCTGGAAGGTTACGCCGGTCTGCTTTTCCATATAGACCTTTGCCTTGCTGGCACCCATAGAGCCCATAAACCCATCACCGCTCATCCGGCGGGTGATCAGGTTCATTCCGCCAAAGACAATGGCAAACATCACCACATAGGAAAGGATCATCAAGATGGTGGAGTTGTCCTCCACGATCTGCCGGTTGACCTTAACGCCCATTGCGTCCAGCTCTTCTGCCAGGGCAAAGGTATCACCACCGGTGGGAAGGCCGGTGTAGAAGGCCTTTTGCTGGGCAGCAGGCTTTTCTGCCTCTTCCTTTGTCATATAGACGATCCGGTCAAAGCGCAGCTCCACTTCCTTCAGATTGCCGCCGTTTTTGACCTCCAGAAAATGGGAGAAGTCCTTTTCAATATAATGGCTGGCGGAAACTGCGTTGAAGATCCAGGCACCGATCAGAATGATTGCAAGAGAGAACACCAGTGTGATCCAGATCCGGCTCTTTGGCTTTTTATCATTATTCTTGGGATCTTTGTTGTTATCCAAATGAATCGCCTCCTCGGCTCGTTTTGGCCATAATAGCATATTTTTTACGATGTGGCAACGAAAGATACGCCTTTTTTGGGTAAAATTTTTGTGAATTTATCGGCAATTGAAAAAATTAGCAGTTGTAGCAGAGAAAATTTTTTGGTATAATGGACAAAACTGTGCATACATCGAGGAGAAAAGCTATGAAACAGGAGCGGTATCGCCGCAGAGAAAATCCGGCACCCGTAGCAGAAGAAAACGAGGGGCAGCTGGAAGGTCGCAACGCCCTTACCGAGGCGCTGCGCAGCGGCAGAACGATTGATAAGGTTTTCATTGCCTCCGGCGACACCGATCGGGCATTGCAGCATTTGGCTGCCCAGGCAAAAGAGGCTGGCGCGGTAGTCGTTCCGGTGGACAGACGGAAGCTGGACGCTATGAGCACCACCCGGGCTCACCAGGGAATCATTGCTTATGCAGCTGCCCGGGAGTACTGCACCATTGACGACATTTTGCAGGAGGCGGCAGATCGGTCAGAAGCGCCGCTGATCATCATTTGCGATGAACTGTCTGATCCTCACAATCTGGGCGCGATCTTGCGTAGCGGCGAGTGCGCCGGCGCCCACGGCGTGATCATTCCCAAGCGGCGCAGCGTGGGACTTACTGCGGTGGTGGCCAAGGCCTCTGCCGGCGCGGTGGAATATATGAAGGTGGCCCGGGTCACCAACATCAACGCCGCTATGGAGCAGCTGAAGAAAAAGGGCGTCTGGATCTTCGGCACAGCTGCGGAAGGCTCGATTCCGATGTATCAGGCAGATCTGACAGGACCGACGGCCATCGTCATCGGCTCGGAGGGAGACGGAATGAGCCGTCTGGTACGCCAGAACTGCGATGTAACAGTGCATATTCCTATGAAGGGGAAGATCACATCCTTGAACGCCTCTGCTGCAGCGTCGATCTTGCTGTATGAGGCTGTTCGACAGAGAATGGGAGCTTAACTATGGACGAAAATGAATTGCAGGAATTTACCCTGGAAGACATCTTAAAAGAATTCGGCGAAGACACTGACCAGGTGGAGGAAAAAACCGCCCAGCAGATCCAGCAGGCGGTAGAGGAGGAGATCCAGCAGGAACAAGCTGCGGAGGAGCCCGCTCAGGTTACCGGCGACACGGTCCGTTTCCAGCCGGTGGAGGGTACGGGCGTTACCGATGCCACCATCCGTCTGGAAGGAATTCCCAATGTGAAGGGCAAGGTTACCAATGCCCAGATCATTGACGATGAGCAAGAGCAGGAAAACCCGGTGCAGGAAGAAAACACCGAGCCTTACTCCGAACAGTGGGAGCCGGATTATGAGCAGCCCATCGGCGAATATGTGCCGGCGCGGCCTGTGCTGATCCACCCCCGTTCCCGTTTCCGGGAGCTGAAGCGTAAGCTGGTGGCCGGACCGGAAAAGCTTTACTATGCGATGACCGAAAAGGGTCTTGGAAAGCTTCAGACGGCGATCTTCTTCAGTGTGCTGGTGGTGCTGATCTCTGCGGTGGCTACGGCAATGTTTGCCTTTGGCCTTGTGCAGGAAAACCGGATGCGGCTGATGGTGTTCGGTCAGTTCTGGGTGATGCTGGTTTCGGCGCTGCTGGGCAGCTTCCAGCTGATCGAAGGCGTTATGGATCTGCTGCGTAAGCGCTTTTCGCTGAACACCCTTTTGGTATTTACATTCCTCATCTGCTGTGTGGACGGAATCCTCTGTCTGCGGCAGCTGCGGGTGCCTTGCTGCGCGGCTTTCAGCCTGCAGGTTACTATGTCTTTGTGGCGGACCTACCAGCAAAGAACTGCGATGCTGGGTCAGCTGGATACGATGCGTAAGGCGACCAATTTGGATAGCATCACTTTGGCAGAGGATTACCACGACGAGCAAGCTGCATTGCTGCGGGGCGAGGGTCAGGTAGATGACTTTATGGACACGCTGTACGATGCACCCAAGCAGGAAAAGGTGCTTAGTGTATATGCCATCGTTGCGCTGGGCGTGAGTGTTGCGGCGGGCATTCTGGCCGGCATCCTTCACGGCGCTGCAACGGGTGTGCAGGTGGCGGCAGTTACCACCTTGGCATCAATGCCTGCTTCTGTGTTTGTGGTGTTCTCCCGCCCGATGGCGGTGCTGCAAAAGCGGCTGCACAGCCTGGGCAGTGTCCTTTGCGGCTGGCAGGGCGTTGAGCAGTTAAGTAAGAGTTTGCTGTTCCCCTTAAGCCATAGCGATCTTTTCCCCACCGGCAATGTAAAGCTTAACGGCGTAAAGTTCTATGGCGACCGTCAGCCGGATGAGATCATCGCTTATGCAGCCGCTGTGGTCTGCGCCAACGGCGGCTCTCTGGAGCCTCTGTTTACCGGACTTCTGGACAGCCGTAACGGTATGCATTATAATGCGGAAAACTTCCGTTATTACGAAGCCGGTGGCATCGGCGGCGAGGTCAACGGCGAATCGGTTTTGGTTGGTTTGCTGCCCTTTTTGAAGGATATGGGCGTGGATGTCCCGGAAGGTGTCCGGATCAGCCAGGCGGTTTGCGTGGCGGTGGACGGAGAGCTTTGCGGATTGTTTGCGGTGGCCTATGAAAAGGAAAGAGCCAGCAGCGCCGGTCTTGCCACGTTGTGCGGCTACCGGAAGCTCAAGCCCGTGCTGATCAGCAACGATTTTATGCTCACAGAGGAATTTATCCGCGGTGAGTTTGATGTCAGCACCAAGCGGATGCTTTTCCCGGATCCGGAAACCCGGCTGCAGATGTCCCAGAAAGAGCCGGAAGCAGGGAATCGAGCGCTGGCAATGGTTACCGGCGGTGGTCTGGCATCCTTTGCTTACGCGGTTACCGGCGCAAGATCTTTGGAAAGCGCGGTGAAAACCGGTGTGGTGGTCCATATGGTCGGCGGCATTTTGGGAATGGTGATGATGCTGGTGCTGGCAGTGCTGGGCGCGACAGAGTATCTGACCCCGGCAAGTATGTTCCTGTATGAACTGCTGTGGATGATACCGGGTCTTCTGATTACCGAATGGACCAGATCTTTATAAAACAAAAATACCCTGCGGTTTAAATCCGCAGGGTATCTTTTTTAAAAGACGAGCTGAACAAGAAGCATATAAAATACGGTGCCAACACCGATGGAAAGCAGACTGTTGCGTTTCCAAAGATGCAGCGCGGCAACCACTAGGCAGCCGAGAATTTCCGGGATGCCGTAAGGGGCGCTGAGGAAGGAAACATCCTTCATACAGTAGATCACCAGCATACCCATAATGGCGTAGGGAAGGACCTTTCCCAGGTACACGATGATGTCCGGGGTCTTCTTATCGCCCCGGAAGATCAAGAAGGGAAGAAAGCGGGTGGCCATTGTTACCAATGTGGCGACCACAACGATCAAAACACTATGCATATCACGCGGCCCTCCTTGCTGTCTTTTTGGAGATGGTCAAGAACAGGGCAATGAGCACCATAGAGGGGATCAAAAACAGCTCGCTGCCGAAGAGCAACAGACACACCGTGGTGGATGCCACGCCGATGATGGCGGGGCGGTGGTCTTTATTGCTGAGCCATTGCTCCACGAACATAGTAACGAACAGCGCAGTCAGAACAAACTCCACACCCTCAAAGCTGATGGGCAGGGTGCTGCCGGCAATGTTGCCGATGACGCAGCCGGCGATCCAGTAGCAGTGGTCGAAAAAAGAGACCAAAAAGCAGTACCGGTTGCGGCTGATGCCCTCCGGAGGCTGATTTTGGGTTACCAGAGAATAGGTTTCGTCGGTAAGGGCAAAGATCATATAGGGCTTTTTCCTGCCGGCATCTTTGTAGGTGTCGATGAGAGAAATGCCGTAAAAGATGTGCCGGGCGTTGACCAGCAAGGTGGCAATGGCGGTGCTGATGAGGGATGCGTGGGTGGACAGCAGGCTTACCGCCAGGTACTGCCCGGAGCCTGCGAACATAAACAGGCTCATAAAAAAGGCCCAACCGATGCCGTAGCCGCTTTCGCTTAACAATATGCCAAAACCACTGCCCAAAAACAGGTAGCCTGTCAATACGGGAATGGTGTCTTTAAAGGTTGCAAGTAAAGCCTTTTTGCTCATATGTATACATCTGCCTTTCTGTCTTTACAAATTATAACAGTTCGCACGGGAATGTCAACCGGGAAAAGCCTTGCATTTTCTATGGATTACCGCTATAATAATTTGCATATAATTTAAGCAAATTTGACCTTTGGAGGTTTTGTTATGCGCAAAGAAATCAATGTTTGGGATTACGCCAAGCAGATCACGGAAAATGTTGGAAAGGGTATTTTGCTGACCACCCAGGCAGAGGGAAAACCCAACACCATGACTATCGGCTGGGGCACACTGGGTGTCCAGTGGGGAAAGCCTATCTTTATTGTCTTTGTCCGGGAAAGCCGTTACACCAAGCAGCTTTTGGAGAAAAACGGCCAGTTTACCATCAATGTACCTATGGGCGAATTTGATAAAAACATCCTTTCTGTCTGTGGCACAAAATCCGGCAGGGATATGGATAAATTCCAGGTGCTGGGTCTGACGGCAGTACCCGGTCAGACGGTGGATGTACCGGCCATCAAGGAGCTTCCTTTGACACTGGAATGCAAGGTCATTTACAAGCAGGATCAGGACCCTGCCGCCATTGATCCGGAGTGCGACAAGCGCTATTATGCCAAGGGAACTGCCAACGAAAACGACTATCATACGGCTTATTACGGCGAGATCACCGCTGCCTATATTGTGGAGTAATGCTATGAAGAAAATTGGCGTTTTAGGCGCTGGCACCTGGGGGATGGCGCTGACAAGAATGCTTTGCTTAAGCGGCCACTGTGTTACAGTTTGGTCGGCGCTGGAAAAGGAGATCGACGAATTTTCCGCAACCCGTCGCCACCCCAATCTGCCCGGTATGCAGATCCCCCGGCAGGTGGCATTTACCAAGGATATCCAGGCGGCTTGTGAGGGTATGGACATTGTGCTTTTTGCAGTGCCGTCGCCCTTTGTACGCAGCACCGCCAGAAAGGCTGCGCCTTATATTACCGCCGGACAGATCATTGTGGATGTGGCAAAGGGTATCGAGGAGGATACCTTGTTTACCATGACCCAGATCATTGCCGATGAGATCAAAAATCCGAAGGTAAAGCTGGTGGCGCTTTCCGGTCCGACCCACGCGGAGGAGGTGGCAAAGGATATGCCCACCACCATCGTTTCTGCCTGCGAGGATATGAAAACGGCGCAGCTGGTGCAGCAGGTATTCAGCAACGAATTTATGCGGGTCTACACCAACACCGATGTGCTGGGCGTGGAGCTATGTGGCGCGATGAAAAACATTATGGCTTTGGGCTCCGGCATTGCGTTGGGTCTTGGCTTTGGCGACAACATCAAGGCGGCGCTGATCACCCGGGGGATGGCAGAGATCGTCCGGCTGGGCAGAGCAATGGGCTGCGACGAGCATACCTTTTACGGCCTTGCCGGTGTAGGTGATCTGATCGTTACCGCCACCTCTGTCCACAGCCGCAACAACCGCTGCGGTATGCTGCTGGGGCAGGGGGTAAAGCCTACCGAAGCAAAGGCCCAGGTGGGTATGGTTGTGGAAGGCATAAATGCTCTGTCCGCAGCAATGCGACTGATGGAACACTATAAGGTGGAGATGCCCATTGTCCGGGCTGTGAACAATGTGGTAAACTGCGGCGCTGACCCGTATACGGAGGTTATGGCGCTGATGCACCGGGATCAAAAACCGGAATGCTGATTTTTGTTGGAATTTGTATAATTGACATATCATTTGGCGGCGGATTTCCAATTTTCAAAAGGAATTGTGAACTTTTTGGAAAGCATATTGACAGCGCACCGCTGCGCTGATACAATGTGCCGGAACGAACGGGACAAATTAGCCGTCCGGAGGAGAACATATGAAATTTGCGGAGCTTACGCTTCTGGCTGTGGGGTTGAGTATGGACGCCTTTGCCGTTTCCATTTGCAAGGGCCTGTCTGTGAAAAAGGCAGGACTGAAGCAGGGCGCGATTTGCGGCGCCTGGTTTGGCGGCTTTCAGGCAATGATGCCCATCATCGGCTTTTTCCTGGGCAGACTCTTTGCCGGCGCCATCGAGGCCTTTGACCACTGGGTTGCCTTTGGCCTGCTGGCGGTGATCGGCATCAATATGCTTAAGGAGGCCTTTGCAAAAGAGTGCGACTGCGAAGGAAATAACGCAGATTTCTCTTTTAAGACGATGCTTTTAATGGCGGTGGCCACCAGCATTGACGCGATGGCTGTGGGTATCTCTCTGGCAATGGCCGGAGATGTGAATATCTGGCTGGCCGTTGCGCTGATCGGAACAGTTACCTTTATCCTTTCCGCTGTTGGCGTGAAGGTGGGAAATGTCTTTGGTAGCCGCTTTGAAAAGAAGGCCCAGGCCGCCGGCGGAATCATTTTGATCCTGCTGGGGCTGAAGATCCTTCTGGAGCACCTGGGGGTTTTGGGATGATTCAAACGAAGAAGCGGATGGGCTGGTGCATTGCCTGTCTGATACTGAATCTGACCTTTATCTGGGGCAATTCTCTGCTCCCGGGAGAAATCTCCGGCGCGCTGAGCAACTGGCTGGGGGATGTGCTTTCCAAGCTGCTTCCCGGCTATGAAGCGGGTATGCCCCAAGGGGGAAGAGGCCTGCTTCGCAAGCTTGCCCACTTCGGCGAGTTTGCCCTTTTGGGTATGTGCTTGCGTTGGCTGTTCGGCATGCTGCAAAAAACACCGAAGCTGTACTTTTTTAGCGCAGCTTGCGGCGCAGCGGCGGCCTTCGTGGATGAAGGCATTCAAATGTTCGTTCCGGACCGGGGCCCCGGTCTATGGGATGTGGGGATCGATTGCCTGGGCGTTTGCCTGGGAATTGTCCTGCTGTCCGTAATTCATCATAAAGTAAAGTTAAAACAATCGGAGGAAATCAAAAAATGAAAAAATGGATTGCAATGCTGCTTGCACTGACCCTGGTGCTGGGTTTGGCTGCTTGCGGCGCAAAGGATGAAGACAAAACTGCAAACCAGAATGTGCCGAAGGACGCTTTGGAAATTATGACCAATATCTGGAACGGCATTCCGGAGGACAAGCGCTTTTACGCAATGGGCGGCGATTTTTCTAACCCTGTTGATAACGCCCCCGGCAACTACAGCCTGACCGACGAAGGTCTGACAACTGCGCTGCTGGTGCCTGCTGACCAGGTCAGAAACATTGACCAGGCGGCATCCTTGATGCACGGTATGATGGCCAACAACTTTACCGGCGGCGCATTCCATATGGCAGAGGGCGTCAAGGCCGAGGACTTTGCCAAGGCACTGCGCCAGGCAGTGGTGGATAACCGCTGGCTGTGCGGTATGCCGGAGCACTTTACCATCGCCATCATCGGTGGTGAATACGTGCTGTTTTACTACGGTATCAACGATGTGATCGAGCCTTTTGCCAACAGTCTGAAAACAGCATATCCCGATGCTGTGATCTGCTACGACGAGGCAATTACCGAATAATGCCGCCAGAGAGTCAAGGAACCACCAAACCGTCAAAGCACAGTTTTCACAAAGTTGGCTCGACCAAAGCCTTCCTCTTAAGGTGAAAATGGTAGCTCGAAGGGCTGATGGATGAGGTGTAACAAACCTTGCTACGCAAGGTGCTTTGACTTACTGCATAACTCGCACTCTACCGTACCATCTGTACGCCGACGAGTGCGAGTTACTTGTCTTTGGCGTTTCCTTGACCTCTGCCGTATTTTTCTTTTGGAGGGACTGTATGCTCTTTTCCAGCATTCCTTTCTTGTTTTACTTTTTGCCGGTGGTGATAGGCGTTTACTTTCTGCTGCCGGGAAAACTGAAAAATCTGTGGTTGCTGCTTTCCAGCCTTTTCTTTTATGCCTGGGGCGAGCCGAAATATGTGCTTTTGATGGTATCTACCATCGGGCTGTTTTACGGCTGCGGTCTTGCCATCGACAAGTGTGAAAGCAAGCGCTGGAAGCGGTTTTGGCTGGCAATTTCTGTGGTCATCAGCTTGGGCCTTTTGGCGGTATTTAAATACGCGGATTTCTTTATTGACAGCTTCAACGATCTGACCGGGATCGGTCTGCCGCTGCTGCGGCTGGCGCTGCCCATCGGCATCAGCTTTTACACCTTCCAGTGCTTGAGCTATACAGTGGATCTGTACCGGGGCGATGCGAAGGTACAAAAAAGCATTATAAATTTTGGTGCGTATGTTTCGCTGTTTCCCCAGCTGATCGCAGGACCCATCGTGCGGTATGTGGATGTGGCAAAGCAGCTGGAAGACCGCAGCCACAGCTGGGAGAATTTTTGCCTTGGTCTGCGCCGGTTTTTGGTGGGTCTGGGCAAGAAGATACTCATTGCCAATCAGCTGGGGCAGCTGTGCAATCTTTTCCGGGACTCCGGAGAAAAATCGGTGCTGTTTTACTGGATGTATGCCATCGCCTTTACACTGCATATTTACTTCGATTTTTCCGGCTACAGCGATATGGCCATCGGTCTGGGCAGGATCTTCGGATTCCGTTTTGTTGAGAACTTTAACTACCCCTATTTATCCCGGTCGGTGGCGGAATTCTGGCGCCGGTGGCATATCAGTTTAGGCAGCTGGTTCCGGGATTATTTGTATATCCCCTTGGGTGGCAACCGGGTCAGCCGGGGCAGATGGGTGTTCAACATTTTGGCAGTTTGGATGCTCACCGGTTTGTGGCACGGCGCGGCCTGGAATTTTGTGCTGTGGGGTCTTGTGTATGCGGCGGCGCTGCTGCTGGAAAAATGGATAACACCGCTGCAGAAATTGCCGGATATTTTCCGCCGGATGTATGTGCTTTTGGTGGTGATCTGCGGCTTTGTGCTTTTTAACGCGGCGGATCTTTCCCAGGCGGCGGCAGACCTGAAGGGAATGTTTGGCTTTGGGGGTGCGCCGCTGGTCAGCGGGGAAAGCCTGTATTATTTGCGCTCCTACGCCCTTTTGTTCGTGGCGGCGATCATTGGCGCAACGCCTTTGGTAAAGAGGGTAGGGGAAAAGCTTGCCGGCACAAAGGTGGCCGCGGTTTTGCAGCCGTTGATGCTGATTGGCCTGCTGCTGATCTGCACCGCTTATCTGGTGGATGGGTCCTTCAATCCCTTCCTGTATTTTCGTTTTTAAGGAGGCTGCCTATGGATAAGAAAATTCGAAACATCGGCGCAGCCGCCTTGGTGGTTTTGTGGGCGGGACTTACGCTTACCGCGTGGCTTGCTCCGGCAAAGGATATGTCTGTATCCGAGCGGCGGCCGCTGGCCCAGTTCCCGGAGGTAAGTGTCGACACAGTTCTTTCCGGTCGGTTTATGACCGATTTTGAAAAGTATACCCTGGACCAGTTTCCTGCCAGAGATACCTTCCGGACAGCAAAATCTCTGTTTCACACCTACGGATTGGGGCAGAAGGACAACAACGGGATCTATATTGCCGACGGCTATGCGGCCAAGCAGGAATATCCACTGAATGTGCAAAGTGTCGACCACGCTATAGCGCGCTTCCAGTTCGTCTATGAAAAGTATCTCAAGGAAACCGGCAGCAAGGTTTACACCGCAGTGGTTCCCGACAAGGGGTATTACCTGGCCCAGGACAGCGGTCATCTGGCGATGGACTACCGGCAGCTGTTTTCCCGGATGCAGGAAAAGCTACCCTGGGCGCAGTATGTGGACCTGACCGGATGTCTTACAAAGGACTCCTACTACTTTACCGACACCCACTGGCGGCAGGAAAAGCTAATGGGCGCTGCCGGTGCGTTGTGCCAGGCAATGGGTATGCCTGCGCCAAAGGCGGAGGATTTCACAAAGACACAAATCAGCAAGCCCTTTTACGGCGTTTATTACGGGCAGGCGGCCCTTCCTATGAAGCCGGAAACGATGTATATTCTGGAAAATGCGCGGCTGAAAAACTGCCGGGTCTTTGACTTTGAAACGGAAAGCTATAAAGCCGTTTACGATCTGGAAAAGCTGGAAGGGAAGGACCTGTACGAGGTGTACCTCTCCGGGCCGAAATCGCTGCTGCGGATCGAAAACCCCAACGCCACCACAGACCGGGAGCTGATCCTCTTCCGGGACTCCTTCGGCAGCGCCATTGCGCCGCTGTTGGTTAGTGAGTACAAAACTGTAACGCTGGTGGATATCCGCTATTTAAGCAGCGCGCAGCTTGACCGGTATCTGGAATTTCACGGCCAGGATGTGCTGTTTCTTTACAGCAGCCTGGTACTCAATAACGCAAACACCATAAAATGACGAACCCCCCTTCCTGCCTCGGCAGGAAGGGGGTTGCTTGCGTTGGCAAGGTAAATTGGCCAAAATAACGAAAAACAGAAAATTTTTCGTAATACTGTGCATTGCGTTTCGCCAGGAAAAATGATAGTATAAAGTAAACTACATATTACCGTGGGAGTGTATGTTTTTTTGGGAGTGAAATCTCCGGAGAAATATGTGCTTTTCAGGCATTTGTGTGTATTTTAGGATAGAGGGCGCCACCTTTATGGAAACAGGAAGGAGAAGCTTATGAAACAAGAAACGAACAAGAAAAGCAAGAAGTGGCTGTGGCTGGTCATTGCCATCGTTGCAGTGCTGGCTGTTGTCGGCGTTGTTTTGGGCATCGTACTGTCCGGCCCTTCGGAAGAAGGTCCTGACAGTGGAAACGAAGGACCCAAGGGCGGCCGCGCCGATATTTACTGGAATATCGACAAAGTAATGTATTCGAATGTTACTACCGGTATGTCCGTCCGTGAGCCTGGTGCTGACGGCAAGTACCACGTAACATTTGCCCACGATGGTGAGCAGGTCGAATACGCCATTACCGACAAGCGTCTGGTCAACTACATCGACACTGCGGATGCAGTGGGCCTTGTGTTTGACGACAAGGGCAATGTTGTGGACGCAGTAGATGTTACCACCATTGCAAAGGAAGTGGCAAAGAGCTTCTATGTTACGAAGGTAGAGGGCAATGTCATTACCCTGAACGGCAGCGCTGTTCTGGACGGTCTGACAAAGCAGATCACCTGTACCGAGCTGACAAAGGTTATGAACCTTGCAGGCCCGAGAGAGACTAAGGGTGAACTGATCCAGCCGGAAGATGTTAAGCCGCTGGATATGGTCTTTGTTTATGGCAACGACCTGGAGGAGGCTACCCACTTTGCGATTATGGATAGCCCTGCGGAATCTGCGATCTATTGGCGCTATTCGTGGAATCTCGAACCTGATGAGAACGGCCTTTATACCGTTGAGATGTTCTGCAATGGTGAATTGGTTTCTCTGAAATCCAAAGATTTAGAGCTTGTTACCAGCATAGCCAGTGTCAGAGCGGATATGGCCCATTTCGGCCTGCTCTTTGACGAGGATGGTTATGTTGTCGCAACCCAGTCCTCCCATAGGGGCATCCGGGGCAGGCTTGGTTGCAGTCAGTATGACGTTACCGAGGTCAATGGCGCGAACTTTACCGCTACACGCCTTATGGGCGCGGGCTTTGATCTTGGCAAAGTTTATACAAACACGCTGCCTGAGGGCGTTCCTGTTTATGATGTTAGCGCCGACTACCTGCTGGAGCGTCGCGGTAAGGACGTGGGCAGTGTACAGCTGGGCGACCGTATCAATGTTTGGGAAGATACTCTGGGCAACATTGTAGAGATTTACATCTACAACCGCATCGAGAATGTTCCCATTTACTTTAAGATGGACACCGTTGTAAACCGTCAGCCGGATGAAAACGGTTGGTTTATCTTTGAAATGTTTGACGGCAAATCGTTCAAAATGCTGAAAACAAAGAGCGAGCCTCTTTGCCGTTTTCTGGAAGGCCAGAAGTTCATGGGCTTGCATGTCAAGGGTGATGTGATTGAGGACGCTTGGAACATTACCCGGGTGCTCGGTCATGACTATACAGATTTTGCCCGGTATAACTTCGCTGTTACCGGTGTAACCGGTATGATTGCAACACTGCAGAACCCGACAGCAACGACTATGATTACCAAGGTCATAAGTCCCAACTGCAAGATTTACAATATGTCCGGCATCCATCAGGAGCTCGGCGCAGAGACCACCCTTCAGACCGGTGACAGAGGCTGGTTCCTCTTTGACCACACCGGCCAGATGGTCTACGCCTACATCGCCCAGAGAAAGGTAGAAGCAGGCATTTACTATAACCTAAACCGCAGATACAATGCTGTGGAAAAGGCTACTACCCGTACGCCCAATGAGGATGGTTACTACGTCTTTGAGATGGCCCACGACGGCAAGCTCGTTACTATCAAGACAAAGAGCAAGGCAGTTGCTACCAAGATCGACGAGAGTGTCAACGGCATCCTCGGTCTGAATCCCAACAGCAAGGGTATTGTTACGGATGCCTATCCCGGAACGGCTGCCACAGGCGGCGGCGTAACGGGCGGTGGCTGGTGGTCCTTTGAGGGCTACACCGAAGACGGACAGATCGAGCTGTATAACGCTGCAAATCCGGATTCCAAGCTTTACCTCATCCCCTCGGACGATATGAAGACCTACAACATTGCTACTGTGGGCTTCAAGAAGTTCAGAGGCGAGGCAGCTACCCTTAGAAAGGGCGACATAGTCCTGGCACTGACGGACATCAACAATAAGACGGTTATTACTTATATTACCAGCCGGACCTTTGACGAAGTGAAGAAAACTTGCGAGCACTGCAATAAGAAGGTTACCTTTACACCCTGGACGGGCACGAACTTCTCGTTGCTGAAGGCTGGCCACTACTACGTTCCCGGTAATGCACAGGGTTGTCCTTACTCCATTTTGGGTGACGTGGAAGCGGAAAAGAATAAAGAATACATCCTCGACCTGAACGGCCAGAGCGTAACCTTTGCGGACGGTCAGCCTGGATTCTTTGCGTATAACACCGCCAAGCTGTCCATCATTGACTCCGCTGGCGGCGGCAAGATGATCAGCGGCGGCAACCCCGGTATCGGTATGCTCGTGGTTGGTATGGAAGGTACGCTGAATATCTATGGCGGCACTTATGAGATGCCTGCAGGCAAGAATGGTATGCTCGCGGGTAATGTTGTCTATATTGACGGCCCTAAAAATCCCACCTTTAATTTCTATGGCGGTAAGCTGGTGGGCAAGGATCCCAAGGTCGAAGTGTTGAATATTGTCAATGGCATTGCCAATCTGTCCAGCGGCACCACAATTGACGGTACTGTGGCAGCCAAGCTCAACAGCACGCTGAATATGAAAGGCACCATTAAGATCACAAAATTGGAGATCCAAAAGGGTAAGCTTGTTGACTTTACCAAGCTTGGCAGCAAGTCCAAGATCGGTGTTGTTGCCCGGGGTGTGTTTACCACCGAGATGAATGATCCCGGCGCACTGCTGAGTATCCTCAGCTGTCCCGTCAAGGGCGGCTCCATCGTGGTCGAGGGCAAGCAGCTGGCCTGCTACGGCACCGAGCCGGATTATAGTCAGGTCTATGAACAATCCATCAAGATGGATTTCTCCGATACCGAGAATCTGCCGAAAACTTGTCCGTACTGTGACAGAAATGTTGTTTGGTCACCTCTACCGGAGGTAGATGAGAACGGCAATCGCATCCTGGGCGGCGGTGTGCACTACTATCTGGATAAAAACAGAACCGTTAAAGGCGTTTATATGGTCGATGGCGGCGATGTTTGCCTGCATCTGAATGGCAAAACCATCACCAGCACCGGAAAAGAGATCTTTACCATCTTCTCCGGCAAGACACTGGCTGTCATGGGCAAGGGTACCATGAAGGGCAGTGGCAACAGCGAAGGCGGCAGCATTGCCAGCGTTATTTCCAATAACGGTGCGTTGAGTCTGTGCGGCGGCACTTATGAGGCTACCTCCAAGGGCGATATGCCTATCATCACCAACCGTGGCTTTGCGACGAACGAAGTGAACATTTATGACGGCACCATTAAGACAAGCGGCACTGCCATTAAGGTCAGAGGCGGCAGCCTCGGCCTGAACGGTGGCACGACCAACGGCACCGTTACTACCGATGCCGGCGGCACTGTGAAACTCACCGGCGGTACGGTTGAGGCTATTAAGGTTGCTAAGGATTCCAATCTGGAAATTTCCGGCAATCCCAAGGTTTCCAAGCTGACGCTTGCCCAGGGCGTTTTGGCCCAGGTGGGGCAGCTGAAATCCGGCGCGATGATCGGCATCGATGCAGAGGGCATCTTCACCACCGAGTTTGCAAGCGAGGAGGCTGCAACTGCAGCGCTGGCTTACTTCGATGTTGCAGAAGAGGGCGCATCTTTGCGCCGCGAGGGCAAGGCTCTGTACTGTGAGCCCGCACCCTTTAACTTCAAGGCGGTTATCCAGCAGGCCAACGCAATGAAGTTCCCCACTGACAGCTCCACCTATACTGCAGAGTGTCCCTACTGTGAGGAAAGTGTCCAGTGGATTGCGCTGTCTACAATTGTTGACCGTTACAGTGAGACCAACAAGCGTTATGAGCAGTTCCTGTACGAAGGCCGGCACTACTACGCAGATAAGAACTTCACACTGACCCACGGTCCTTTGCAGAATGTTAGCACCACCGGTGCGCCTTGTGTACACTTAAATGGCAAGACCATCACTGCTACCAATGGTCACAGCGCATTTATCACCCAAATGAATATTATGGGTAACGGCACGGTTACCATGCAGAAGACTGCCGGTGTGGCTTTGCCTGATTTGCTCGTAAATCCCAACGGCCGCATCATGAACATCTTTGGTGGCACCTATACCACTGCCGATAATGTTTTCCTGACCGGCACAAGCGGTATCTTCGCATTCTACCGCGGTATGTCCGGTAAGGGCACTCTGAACTTCTACGGCGGTGAGATCCACGCTATCAACTCCGATGCGGTTAAGATCTGGAATGGCGGTGCATTTAATATGTACGGTGGTAAGATCACCGGAAGACCCGTCAATCTGTATAATGCCGGTACGACCGAGGGTGGCAATGTCAACATCTACGGCGGCGAAGTGGAATACATTGTCGCTAACGACGGCAATCTGGATGTCCAGGGCGGCAAGATCGGCAAGATCACCGTTGCAGCAGCTGCAGCGGATGACCTTAAGATCTCCGGCGCACCGACCATTGCCGAACTGAAGTTCTTGGCTGCCAAGACTGTGCAGGTCGGCGAACTGACTACCGGCGCAAGCATCGGCATCAATGCAAACGGCGTATTTACTACCGACTTTGCTGATGCAGCGGCCGCGGAGGCTGCCAAGGACTTCTTCAGCCCGGTACAGAGCGGCGCAGACATCAAGGTAGATGGCAATGCACTGTCCTGTGTTGGTGGCGGCGCAATTGCTCCCGATGAACCTGCTCCCGCACCGGAGCCGGAGTTTAACAAGGAAGAGGCCCAGCAGATCATCGATGCTGCAAACGCAATGACCTTCCCCACGGATGGTTCCGATCATACTGCCAAGTGTCCCAAGTGTGGCGAGACGGTAACCTGGACCGCTTTGACGGAAGGCACCGATGCCGGTACTATCAACCTAAACCCCGGACACTATTATCTGGCAAATGACATCATCTTTGATAAGGCTACGGCGGAGAGCTATGGCTTGAACATCTTCTTTAGCAGCGGCACACAGAAGGTCTGTCTCCACCTGAACAACCACAACATCACCGCCAAGGGCGATGGCGAAGGTGGCAAGACCTATACCGCCATTCGTGTATGGCTGGGTAGCTTGAACCTGTTCGGTGAGGGCACCGTGACCTGTAAGTCAGCGAGCTGGGGCCCGCTGGTATTGCGCAACGGCAGTTCCGCGAATATCTATGGCGGTACATTTGTTAACAGCCACAGCAACGCCAGCGCTATTCAGGCCAACTGCACCGGCAATACGAACATTTACAATGCTAAGATCACCGCAGGCAAGCTGAACATACCTTCCGCTGCCGGAAACGTGATCGTTTACAACGGCACTTATCCCATTGTGAACATTAGTTCTCAAAGCGGAGGCGTCTACCTCCTTGACGGCACCTATGGTACTGTTAATCTGGATGGCGCGCTGAATGTTAAGGGTGGCACCATCTCCAAGCTGATTGCAACAGCAAATACCAATATGCTGCGCATTTCCGGTAAAACTGTTATCAATGAGCTGGATATGACCGCTTGCAACATCAAGCTGACCCTTGGCCAGTTGGAAAGCGGCGCAGAAATCAAGGTAAAGGCCAAGGAAGGTGTATTTACCAAGGAATTTGAGGATGAGGCAGCTGCAACTGCAGCAAAGGCGTTCTTCACCGGCGTTTCCGGTGAGGTCAAGGTGGAAGGCAAGGCCCTTGCCTTCACACCCAGCGCTGCTCCCACTCCCACGCCGGACCCCGATCCCGCTGAAAAGACATATGCTGAAATCATTGCCGAGGCCAATGCGATGACCTTCCCCACAGACGGCAGCAACTATACAGCTGACTGCCCTGCTTGTGACAAGAGCGTTACCTGGCTGCCGAAGACAGACTTTACTGAGGTTAACGGTGGTCACTACTATCTGACCGGCGACCTGTCTAGCAGTGCGGGTGGTTATGGTCTTATTAATAGAAGTGGCGAACTCTGTCTGCACCTGAATGGCAAGACCCTGTCCACCAACGGCGGACTTTCAACTGTTTGTCCTGTCGGCGGTACGGTGAACATTATGGGCAACGGTAATGTTACCGGTAGTTCCAATGCCCGTGGCACAGTGTGTATCAATGGTGCTAATGTGGAACTTAATGTTTACGGTGGCCAGTTTAGCAATACAAGTGGCAACGCATTTTGTAATCTGAACAACAATGGTACCAGCACCATGAATTTCTATGGCGGCAAGGTGTTAGGTACTACCGGTGTTGAGATTCAATCCAATTCCGGCCATATCAACGTATATGGCGGCGAATATGCGTATGTAGTCTGTACATACAATAAGGGCACAGTTACTGTTAATGGCGGTACGATCACAAAGCTTGACAATAAGTTTAACACTACCGCTGCTTTGACCGGTAACATTATTATCAATGGCGGCAATATCACCACGCTGGATGCGAACAATTATTGCAACCTGGCTGTTAATGGCGGCAACATCACCACATTGACGGTGGGAAGCAATGCTACACAGCTGAGCATCTCCGGCACTCCGGTGATCACCACACTGGATATGACAGCGGCGACTATCAAGGCTACCGTTGGAGAGCTGAAGACTGGCGCGTCTATCGGCGTGAAGGCGGAAGGGGTGTTCACGAACGATATCGTGAATGCTACCCAGATGAAGACCTTCTTTAGTCCGGTGCTCAGCGACAAGACAATCGAGATCGTCGGTCAGGCCCTTAGCTGCGTAAACGCATAATAAACAAACCCATACATCCCGGAGATACTCCTTCCTCATCCGGGTGTAGACCCCCCCTTTCCTGCCTTGGCAGGGAGGGGGGCTTTTCCTTTGTGGAAGAAAGAGGTGATTATAAATAACATTTTGGTGATTTTGCTAAAAAAGTGCGGTGTGGGTTTTGTAGGATTTGTGCATTGTGTTTTTTTGTTTGAAATGGTAGTATAAAATAGATAACATAGTATCGTGAAAAGGTATGTCTTTGTGAGGGAATGCTAACCTTGTAAAAGGCTGCCAAAGCATGGATATGTTAATTTATGGAGGGCGCCACCTCTGTAAAAGTTGGAAGGAGAAAAATATGAATCAATAAGCGAACAAGAAAAGCAAAAAGTGGCTATGGCTGATCATTGCCATCGTCGCAGTGCTGGCTGTTGTTGGCGTTGTGTTGGGCATCGTACTGTCCGGCCCTTCGGAAGAAGGTCCCAGCGGTGATGCAGACAACGGACCCAAGGGCGGCCGCGCCGATATTTACTGGAATATCGATAAAGAAATGTACACCGATGCAACCACTGGTATGTCTGCCCGCGAGCCCGGCGCTGACGGCAAGTACCGCGTAACCTTTGCTCACGATGGTGAGCAGGTGGAGTACATTATTCCCGACAAGCGTCTGGTCAACTATATCGACACTACAGATGCAGTGAGCCTTATATTTGACGATAGCGGTAATGTTGTGGATGCAAAGGATGTTACCACCATCGTAAAGGAAATGGCAAAGGGCTTCTATGTCCTTAAGGTAGAAGGCAATGTCATTACCCTCAACGGCAGCGCGACCCTGGACGGTCTGGCAAAGCAGATCACCTGCACCGATCTGACCAAGGTAATGAACTTTTCCTGCGCAAGAGAAAATAAGGGCGAGCTGATCCAGCCGGAGGATGTCCGTCCTTTGGATATGGTTATCGTTTACGGTAACGATATGGACGAGGCTACCCATTTTGCGGTTATGACCAGCCCTGTAGAATCTGCTATCTACTGGCGCCAGGCGCAGTTCTACAACTATGGCGAAAGAATGACCACTCGTGAGCCCAATGAGGACGGCACCTACACAGTGCCTATGTTCTGCAACGGCGAGCTGCTGGATCTGAAATTCCGGAATGTGGAAGATGTCAATACGGTTGACAAGGTTACCTCTGATATCTGCCACATCGGTCTGATCTTTGACGAGGATGGCTATGTGGTAGGCACCCAGCTTTCTCAAATGGGTATCCGGGGCAGAATCGCTTGCGAGCAGTTTGATGTTACCGAGATCAACGGCAACACCTTCACTGCCACCAAGCGTGTTGGCGCTGCCAACCTCATCGGCAATACATATACCGGCACCCTGCCTGAGGGCGTACCTGTCCACGATGCCAGCGCATACTTTGATGAGAGTCAGCGCGGCAAGGATGTGGGCGGTCTGCAGCTGGGCGACCGTATCACTGTCTGGGAAGATACCCTGGGCAACATCGTAGAGATCTACATCTACATCCGCGTCGTGCCCGGTCCCATCTATTATAAGGTTGATACCTTTGGCGCAAACCGTCAGCCTGACGAAAACGGCTGGTACATTTTCGAGCATTTTGCCGAAGGGTCTGTCAAAACCCTCAAGACCAAGAACGAGCTTATGGCACGCTTCCTGGAGCAGAATGCTTTCGTCGCCCTGAAGCTGAAGGGCAATGTGATCGAGGATGCGTGGACCTATGGCCGCGTTGTGGCCCACGGCTATGTGGACTATGGCCGTTACTGGTATAAAGTCTCCAGCGTGGCGGGCATGGTCGTTACCCTGACCAGTGGCGATGGCGCAACGATGCTGTCCAAGATCGCCAGCCCCGAGTGCAAGGTATACAACCTGTCCGGCATTGGCAAATACGGCGAAGAGACCACCTTCCAGGTGGGCGACCAGGGCGTCTTTATCTCTGACCACTCTGGTCAGATGGTCTATGCTGTCATCACTGAGAGAACAGTGGCAGGTACAGCTGTTTACTACAACCTGAACCGTAGATACGACGGCGCAAACAAGTGCACTGCCCGTACACCGGACGATAACGGTTACTATGTCTTCGAGATGGCCCACAACGGCAAGCAGGTTACCATCAAGACCAAGAGTAAGGCAGTTGCTTCCAAGATCGACAAGATTGACAACTGTATTATTGCTCTGAAGCCCAACAGCAAGGGCATCGTTACGGACGCTTACCGCGGCGTTGCCGCTACCGGCGGTCGTGTGCAGTGCGGTGGCCAGTGGCAGTATGAGTGCGTCCTGGAGGATGGCAACATTCAGCTGCAGCGGGCAGACCTGCCTGAAAGCAAGTATATTGTCAAGCCTGCTGACGGTATGAAGGTCTACAACGTTTCCAACGTTGGCTTCAACAAGTTCAGAGGCGAGGCTGACAAGCTGGAGGTTGGCGACCATGTTCTGATTTTAACAGATGCCAACGATAAGACTGTTATTGCTTACATTATCAAGCAGACCTTCAAGGATGTTACCAAGTTCTGTGAGCACTGTAACAAGAAGGTTAAGTTTGTTCCCTGGACCGGCACCAACTTCTCCATGCTGGAAGAAGCTTCCGGCCACTACTATGTTCCTGCCAATGGCGCAGGCTGCTCCACCTCCATTTTGGGCGACGTGCCCGGTGAGAAGGGCGACAAGATCATCATTGACCTGAACGGCAAGACGATGGAATTTGCCGAGGGTCAGCGCAACTTCATTATTTACAATGAAGTTAAGGTGTCTATCATTGACTCCGTCGGCGGCGGCAAGATGATCAATCCGTTCTTCCAGGTCGGCGGCTTCGGCGGTAAGATGGACATTTACGGCGGCACCTTCGAGCTGCCCAAGGAGCATCAGGTCATTACTGCCGGCGGCGTTATCAACATCAGCGGCAGCTATGGCACCACCGTCAACTTCTACGGCGGTAAGTTCGTCAGCAAGGATCCCAAGATCGAAGCAATTGCGATCAAGAACAGCACTGTTAATATCCACAGTGGCTTCACTGTGGACGGTGGAGTAACTGTTGGCAGCGGCGCTGAGGTCAATATGTCCGGCACTGTCAAGATCTCCAAGCTGCAGATCGACAAGGGCATCCTCCTTGACTTTACCAAGCTGAACAGCAAGTCCAAGATCGGTGTTGTGGCCCGTGGCGTATTTACCACCCATATGAGCGAAAGCCAGCTCAAGGCAGTGCAGAAACTCATCTCCTGCCCGGTCAAGGGCGGCTCCATCGTGGTCGAGGGCGACCAGCTGGCATGCTACGGCACCGAGCCGGACTACACCCAGGTTTACGAACAGTCCATCAAGATGGACTTCAGCAACACCGAAAAACTGCCCACCACCTGTCCGTACTGTGACAGAGCTGCTATTTGGGAGCCTCTGCCTGAGCCGGATAAGGAAGGCAAATGGTATCCCGATGTTGTTCTGGGCGGCGGCAAGCACTATTACCTGGATAAGAACAGATCCATCGAAGGCATCTATATGCTGGACGGCGGCGACATCTGTCTGCACCTGAACGGCAAGACCATCACCAGCACCGGTCGCGAGATCTTCACCATCTTCTCAGGCAAGACCCTGACGGTTATGGGTAAGGGCACGATGAAGGGCTGTGGCAATAGCGCAGGTGGCCATACTGCCAGCGTTATCTCCAACAACGGCGGCCTGAACCTGTGCGGCGGTACTTATGTTGCAACAGAAAAGGGCGATATGCCCATCATCTCCAACCGTGGTGACGAAGGCAACGAGATCAACGTTTACGACGGCACCATCAAGACCGAAGGTGTTGCCATCAAGGCCAGAATGCGCAATGCATCTATCTTTGGCGGCACTGTTGAAGGCGCTATTACTACAGAAACACAGAGCACACTGGGCGGCAACATTGTTCTGGCCGGTGGTAGCGTTGGCAGCGTCAAGATCACCAAGAACGGCACATTGGAAATTTCCGGTGCTCCCAAGGTTTCCAAGGTAACGCTGGCAGAAGGCGTCCTGGCTAAGATTGGCGAAATGAAGTCCGGCGCGATGATCGGCATCGACGCAGAGGGCGTATTCACCACCGACTTTGCTGACGCTACCGCTGCAGAAGCTGCTAAGGGCTTCTTCAGCGCTGTGCAGGATGGCGCAAATATCGAGCGTCAAGGCAGCGCCCTGGCATGTGTCGGCGGCAGCGCACCTGTTCCCGATGAACCCGCTCCCGCTCCGGAGCCTGAGTTCAACAAGGCTGAGGCACAGCAGATCATTGCTGCTGCCAACGCAATGACCTTCCCTGCAGACGGCAGCGAATACGAGGCGAAATGCCCCGCTTGTGGCAAGACCGTTACCTGGGTCGGTCTGAAGGAGAAGACCACCATTGACAACAATGGCCACTTCTATCTGGCTGACGACATCAGCGCAGAAGAAACGGCATCCGGTCTGCTGTATCTGGCAACCTGGACAAACGGCACACCCAGCGTCTGCTTGCACCTGAATGGTAAGAATATTACCAATACCCATACCGGCGGAAGCGGCACATCCGGCATCCGCGTATGGACTGCTTTCAACCTGAATATTATGGGTGAAGGCAAGGTTACCACCAGAAGTACGAACTTTGGCGCGCTGGACATCAACGGCGGTACCAAGGTCAATGTCTATGGCGGTACCTACGAAAATGACTACGGCAACAGATACACCATCAACGTCAAGAAGGGCGACGTCAACATCTATAATGCTGACATCTCCATCGGCAAGCTGAGAGTTTATGATAACCCGGGTACTGTGGTCGTTTACGACGGCAATTATCCCAATGTTATCAATGAATCTGCCAATGCAAAGGTATACCTCCTGGATGGCGACTACGGTACTGTTACGCTCAATGGCGTGTTGAATGTCAAGGGCGGCAAGATCACCAAGCTGGTTGCCAAGGAAGGCACTTCTTTGTTGAGCATTTCCGGCAAGTCTGTGATCGATGAGCTGGATCTGACTGCTTGCAACATCAAGCTGACTGTTGGCGCTCTGGAAACCGGCGCACAGATCAAGGTGAAGGCCGACGAAGGCGCCTTTACCAAGGACTTTGCAGATAATGCTGCAGCAACTGCAGCCAAGGCGTTCTTCACCGGTATCTCCGGTGAGGTCAAGGCGGAAGGTAAGGTGCTTACCTTCACGCCCAGCGCCGCACCCACTCCGGATCCTGATCCTACTCCCGATCCGGATCCTGATCCCGATCCGGATCCGGATCCCGATCCTGTGGTATTGACTCCTGCGCAGATCATTGCTGCAGCCAATGCAATGACCTTCGAAGCAGGCAACATTCCCACCACCTGTCCCAAGTGTGGCGAGAATGTTACCTGGCAGGAATTGAATCAGGACAATTTCACAGAAGGTGCACGCACCGGTCACTGGTATCTGTCCAGCGACATCACGGTGGAAGACACTACCAGAAATCCTGCTCTGATTTCTGCAAGCGGCACTTTGTGCCTGCACCTGAACGGCCATTCCGTCAGCGTCACCTCTGCGGGTTTTGACGGCCGCTGCCTCAATGCCACCACCGGCAACACCCTGAACCTGTACGGCACCGGCTCTATCAACGGCCAGGGCCCCGCAACTGCAATGTGGGTAGCTGGCGGTACAGCCAACATCTACGGCGGCGACTTCAATGCTGCAAACAACTACGCAGCTATTGAAATGCGCGCAAACGGTACTCTGAACTTCTTCGGCGGCAGCCTGAGCACCAGCCAGATCCGCCACGCAGCGGCCAACACCACTGTAAATATCTACGGCGGCAGCGTTCGCACCTTCAGCGCCAGCGGCACCGGCAACATTGCAACTGCCAAGACCAATATCTATGGCGGCACAGTTACCACCGCAGCGGCCTATGGCTCCGCGCTTACCGTTACCGGCGGCAATATTACAACTCTGAACAGTTGTGCGCCTACCAGCACCGGCGGCATCACCATTTCCGGAAATCCGAAGATCACCACCTTGACTCTGAGATCTGATTTCCTGATGCCCACCTTCGGCGCTTTCACCGAGGGCGCAAGCATCGGCCTTGGCACCTATACCGGTATCATCTCCGCTGCTTACGCAACTCCGGCAGAGGCACAGGCTGTTGCTGACACCTTCCCGGTAACTCCCGGCTATGGTGTTACCGTAAACGCGTCCAAGGAGCTGGTTTACGGCACCAAGACCTACACAGCGGCTGAGGTCGTGGAGCTGTCTGCAAAGCAGACCTTCACCGGCACCAGCGATGTTGACGGTTATTGCTACAAGTGCATGAAGCAGGTAACTTGGAAGGCTATGACAGAAGCTCCCGGCGCGTTGAACGGCGGCGGACACTACTTCCTGGCTAACGAAATTACTTCCTCTAACTCAACCGGCGCCATCTACTTGTCCGGCAGCGGCACACTGTGCTTGCACCTGAACAACAAGTCCATTACCCAGACCGGCGCCACATGGCCTGCTATCCGTATGTGGAGTAGCAACTACGGTCTGAATCTGATGGGCGATGGCCTTGTAACCTCCAACGCCAGCAACTGGGGCACACTGTCCCTGCAAGGCGGCAAGGCAAACATCTATGGCGGTAGATTCTCCAATACCGGTTCTAACTACGATGCAGCAATTATGTGCCGGAGCAGTGAGATCAACATTTATGATGCCACTGTCGTTGAGGGCAACCTGCGTATCCACAACTACAATAATTCTGCATACCCCACAGTTACTGTCCACGGTGGTACTTATCCCACTGTGAACACGGTAGAGCCCAACGCCACCATTACCATTAAGGGCGGCACATTTACCACCTTTAATGCAGGCGGCAATGTCACCATCGAAGGCGGCACCTTCACGACGCTGCAGGCAAGCAGCAAGAGTGACAGCACTAACTTTGATGGCTACCTGACTGTTAAGGGCGGCACAATTGAAAAGCTGGTTGCAACCGAATATACAAAGAGCATCACCCTTTCCGGAAATCCTGTGATCACCAATCTGGATATGACAGCTTCTGCCGTGAAGGCAACTGTCGGCATATTGACCACCGGTGCTTCCATCGGTGTTACCGCAGAAGGCGAATTCACCAACGATATTGCGGATGTCAATGCTGCCAAGACATTCTTCAGCGCTGTCGTAAACGGTAAGACCATCGAAATTGTTGGTCAGACCCTCAGCTGCGTAAACGCCGGCTAAACAATCTAATAAACTCCCCTTTCCTGTGAAAGCAGGGAAGGGGAGTTTTGCTGCGTTTGGATGGTTCGAATCTCTGCGCGGAGAAGGTGACCCGCTGGGGAGCGATGGGAGCGCCGCCAGGGGCGGATAAAGCGACCTGAGCGATGTGCGCCCGCAGGCGCTATGCAAGCGAGCAACCGCCCAAAGGGCGGCTCTT
>JAZLAB010000022.1:0-14090 GCA_045612985.1 Faecousia sp. | reverse complement strand
CAATAAGGGCACAGTTACTGTTAATGGCGGTACGATCACAAAGCTTGACAATAAGTTTAACACTACCGCTGCTTTGACCGGTAACATTATTATCAATGGCGGCAATATCACCACGCTGGTTGCAACCAATTATTGCAACCTGGCTGTCAACGGCGGCACCATCGGCACGCTGAACACTGGTGCGAACACTACTTCCCCGATCACTTTGGCCGGAAAGCCCACCATTACCGCTATGAACCTGGTAAGTGGTATTACTGCCGATGCCAAGGGCCTCACCGGCGGCTCCATCGGTCTGGGCAGCACCACCGGCGTGTTCACCACTGCATTTGATTCCAAGCAGCAGGCAGAAGATGCGATTCCTTACTTCAATGCTGTTGAAGGCACGGAAGTTACTGCTAACGATGACGGAAAGCTTGTTCTTGGCACCAAGACCTATAGCAACGAAGAGATCGTTACTCTGGCCAAGGAGCAGGACTTTGGCGACCAGGCGGTAGCCGTCGAAAAGTTCTGCTATAAGTGTGGCGAAATCGTGACATGGCAGCCGAAGACAGACTTTACTGCGGTTAGCGGTGGTCACTACTATCTGTCTGGCGACCTGACTGGTGCTGCAGGTGGTAACGGTCTTGCTAATAACAGTGGCACACTTTGTCTGCACCTGAACGGTAAGACCCTGTCCAACACCGTCGGAAATTCAACGATTACTCCTCTCGGCGGTACGGTGAACATTATGGGCAACGGCAATGTCAACGGTAGCAGCAATGCCCGTGGCACAGTGTGGATCAATGGCGCTAATGTGGAACTTAATGTTTACGGCGGCCAGTTTAGCAATTCAAGTGGCAACGCCTTTGCTAATGGCCATAATAACGGCACCAGCACCATGAACTTCTATGGTGGTAAGGTGTTAGGTAACACCGGTGTTGAGATTCAATCCAACTCCGGCCATATCAACGTATATGGCGGCGAATATGCGTATGTAGTCTGTACGTACGATAAGGGCACAGTTACTGTTAATGGCGGTACGATCACAAAGCTTGACAACAAGTTTAACACTACCGCTGCTTTGACCGGTAACATTATTATCAATGGCGGCAATATCACCACGCTGGATGCAACCAATTATTGCAACCTGGCTGTCAACGGCGGCACCATCGGCACGCTGAACACTGCTGCGACCACTTCCTCGATCACTTTGACCGGCGCACCCACCATTACCGCTCTGAATTTGGCGAAGCCGGCTGATGTTACTGGTCTGAGCCAGGGCGCAAGCATTGGCATTGCTGCTAAAGGCATTATTTCTACGCAGTTCAATAATGCACAGGATAAGATCCAATACTTCAATGCACCTTCTGGTACGGAAATTAAAGTTGTGGAAGGCCAGTTGGTCTGTGACGGCATTACATTGGAAGGACCTGCAGAAAAGGTCGAATTTGCCAACAATCAGAAAATTGAAGGCACCGGCGATCAGCAGGCATTCTGCGCGCACTGCAACGATATAAAAACCTGGAAACAGCTGACAAAAGACACAGCTGTTATGGTTGGCTCGGCCGCCTCCGGTACGCACTTTTACCTTGCCGGTAATGTGGAAAGAACCGGTGCGCTGTTCAATTATTACGGTTCTATTTGTGTCCACCTGAACGGTAATAATCTGTCTACCTCCGGAGCCTCCGTCTTTACCGGAACTGCTGGAAATACCATTAATGTCATGGGTAAGGGTGAAGTTACCTGCGATAGTAATATGTTTAGTTGCAATGCAACTAACGGCACCGAAGTAAACATCTACGGCGGTAACTTCAGCACCACCGGCGATTATGTTGTTGCCGCTAACTCTGGAACCGCAGAAATAAACATCTACGGTGGCGAACTGGGCGCAAGCGCAAAGTCCTCCATCCTGGCAGCAAACGGCGCCGCTATTAACCTGGCGGGCGGCAAAATCACCGACGGTGTATACCTGGATAATGTTGGATTCGGAACTTGCTTCACACTGACTGACGGCTCTGTTGAAGGTGGCCTCGGCGGTTACGGTACCTTCCAGCTCCAGGGCGGCTCCGTTGGAAACGACATCCAGGAGATCGCTATTTTCGGTGATTCGATCCTGAATCTGGGCAACACGAAGATTCCCGCTAATTTGCTTGTGAATCAAAATGATAACAGCCAGATTGTTATTGAACAGGCATTTACCGGCACAGTAAAGGTCGTATTGAACACAGAAACACTGGCTGAGGATGAAACCCCCTACGGCAAAACTGCATTGGGTGTAACCGCACCTGGCGGACTGAAGGGCACCGTTATTGCCAATGTTCGCGGCGAAGTTTCCACTGTTTACGGTTTGCTTTCTTCTGAGGCTGGCGACGGCAAATTGGTAGTTGCTAAGACTTCCATCGTTGATGGCGAGAACGAGACCTGGTACATAAACAATGCTGCTGCAGTGAAGGCCTTCGCCGGCAAGGGCTACATCAAGCTGTACACCGAGGATGATATTGCTCTGAATAATGAAGCTGTTGCCATTGACTTCAATGGTCAGAGCGTGGATGTTGCCGGCACCGGCGAACTGACCGGCTTCGACAGCGCCACCAAGGGCAAGTTCACCGCAAAGCCCGGCGAGATCAAAATTGCTGATACCATCACCACCGTTAAGGTGCCTGCAGTTGAGGAAGTAGACACTCTGACCAAGGGTTACCTGAAGGTTACCGATGGCGGTCACACCACCTTCACCTACTACGAAATGAAGCTGTCCGGCGTTGCTCTGAAGGCAAATCCCCAGACCGTCGGTATGTACTACAAGGGCACCTGGTCCTTCAATGACTACCTGCCCGCAGGCAAGGTTGAGGCTGGTGTTGTGGTCAATGTTAAGGATCAGAATGGCGATCGTTTCCAGACTGTCACTGGCAACAATGCAAACGGCTACTACAGCGCACCTGCAGAGAATATCGAAAATGGTGTGCCTGTAACCAGTGTTCTGGTCGACGGCATTATGCTGGCTGAAGGTCGCGAGGCTGCAACTAACAGCCAGTACGGCCAGATGAAGATCAAGGCTGCTGCTTTCATTACGGTTGCCGGCCAGGAGGATATCATCACCAACGTCAAGAACCTGAGCGTGAAGGATATTCTGGATATGTTCGAGCTGGATGAGAATGTCGACAAGTACAATGCGATGGAAACCAAGCTTGGCAAGTTCTATCAGACATGGGTTGGTCTTGCTGATCTGGGCAGCTGGAATCTGAAGAAGATCCCCAACATCGAGATCGCAGCTTAATTTCACAGGAGGTAAATGATTATGAAGGAAATTTATCAGTCCCCTGAATTGAATCTGATCAGCTACGTTCCTGCTGAAAATCTGGCATCCTCTTTCGGTTTTGAGGATCTGCTTCAAGGCGATGGTGGTCCTGGTGGCACTCCCATCGTCAGCGGCGACATCGGATTCGACTTCTAATTCGAAACCCAATCAAAAAGAGCCCTGCGGACTTCAGTCCGCAGGGCTTTTCCTATATATAATGTAAAAGCAAGGCGCTGATCACTCAACGCCTTGCTTTTTTAATATCCACTTTAAAGGGTTGTTTTCAATGTACTGCCAAACCTCATTATAATCGTGCTGATTGCGGATAATATGGTCGTAATAAGATTTTTGCCAAATGGGTCTGCCGATTTGTTTTGTAATGGATCCTTTAAATTGCTTGACTACCCTTGCAATCGTAGGGGCGAACTGCGTTCGCCCGTTTGCGTCGCTGTTAATGGTAATGATGAAATGAATATGGTCCGGCATAATCACATATTTATCCACACAAATCGCGTCGTATATGTTATCCAATTTCCTAATTTCATTATCTACAACTATTCCAACATTCGATAATGGAACGCTTGCGGGCGAACACAGTTCGCCCCTACAATCCGACCAAAAAACTTTTTCGCGGTTTTGGGTGCAAATAGTTATGAAATAGGCGCCGTTTTGGTTGTAATCGTATTCCTTCAATCGGTTTATTTTTCGCTGCGGTAAATCCATAATCATCACCATTTTACGATTGGGTTGGTGTTTTGTTTTCTGCAAGCAGATCCTTTTTCAGATACTTGGAATGCAGCTGCCGGTACAGCAGGATCAAGCCTCGGGCGCACAGCTCGATGGCCATCGCGATCCACATACCGTGAATGCCCAGACCGGGCACAAGGGCTGTGGCAAGGCCCAGACGGATCACCCACATACTAAACAGATTCATCAAACTGGGAACAAAGGTGTCTTCTGCGCCCCGCAGCGCCCCGGAGGCTGCAATGGAAACACCGTACAGCGGCTCTGCCAAAAGGCCGATCCGCAGGAGCTGGACGCCAACTGTACGCACCGCTTCCACAGGGGTCAGCAGCCGGAAAACCAGTGGGCAGGCAAAGAACATCACGCCACCGGTCAAGGCCATCATAAGCCCGCCAAAGGCGGTGGTGATGTAGCCGTAGCGCCGGGCCAGGGGATAGTCTTTTGCGCCGATGCTTTGACCCACCAGGGTGGTCGCGGCGGTGCCGATGCCGTAGCCGGGCATATAGCAAAGGCTTTCCGCGGTAATGGCAAAGGAGTGGGCGGCAATGGAAATGGTGCCTAAAGGCGCGATGATCACGGTGGAGGCCACATACGCCCCGGACATCGCTACAGATTCTGCGCCGATGGGAAGGCCGATCTTCAGCGCCCGACGGAAAATGTTTTTATCCGGCGTGAACCGCTCCTTCCGCCGCAGCCGCAGAGGGTTGTACCGGAAAAGGCAGAACCAAAGCTGAACAGCGCAGATCACCACAACGGAAAGGCCTGTGCCAACGGCGGCGCCCAGCACGCCATAACGGGGGATAAACAGGGCGTTAAACACCACATCCAGCAGGCACATTACTGCGTTGAGGATGCTGGGTACGAGCATATTGCCGGCGTTTTGCAGAAAGCTTGCCGCTAACCGGTTCAGCTCCATAAAGGGAATGGTCAGCGCAAACACCAGAAAGTAGGCGCTGGCATCTGCCCAAAGTACCCTTTCGCCGCCCAGCCACCGGGGAAGGCTGCCGCTGATGCAAACGCTGATAAATGTCAAAAGCAGCGCCGCCAGAAATCCGGCAAAAAAGCCGTGTCGCACCACAGCCCGGGCGTTTTTTTGTTGATCCGCGCCGATGTGCTGGGCAACCTGCACGCCGAAACCGGCGGCTACTGCCCCGCCGATGCCATTTATCAGCCAGGTGGTGGTGGAGACCAGACCAATGGATGCAGAGGCGTTTGCCCCTAAATTGCCCACCATTGCAGAGTCGATATACTGCATTGCGATGGTGGTGATCTGTGTCAAAACTGCCGGAATACTCAGCTGCCACACCCGGCGAAGCTGGGCGCGGGTATCCGGTTGGGAAAGTGTTGAAAGAAACATAATGCTCCTCAGCTTAGAAACAAGCCGGCAATGGTTTGCCGGCTTGTTAATTTGTTTTTATTCCAGTTCGAATGCGCCGGTGTAGAGCTTGTAATAAGTGCCCTTTTCGGCGATCAGGTCTTCGTGCGTGCCCCGCTCGATAATTCTGCCCTGGTCCAGCACCATAATGCAGTCGGAGTTGCGCACAGTGGAAAGACGATGGGCAATGACAAAGGTGGTCCTGCCCTTCATCAGCGCGTCCATACCTTTTTGCACCAGCGCCTCCGTGCGGGTGTCGATGGAGGAGGTGGCCTCGTCCAAAATCATTACCGGAGGATCCGCCACCGCCGCCCGGGCAATGGCGATCAGCTGCCGCTGACCCTGGGAAAGACGGGCGCCGTTGCCGGTCAGCTCTGTGTCATAGCCCTCCGGCAGGCGGGTGATAAAGTCGTGGGCGTTGGCAAGCTGTGCGGCCCGGATGCATTCTTCGTCGGTAGCGTCCAGCCGTCCGTAGCGGATGTTTTCCATCACTGTGCCGGTAAACAGGTTGGTGTCCTGCAAAACTACCCCCAGAGAGCGGCGCAGATCCGGCTTTTTGATCTTGTTGATGTTGATGCCGTCGTAACGGATCTTGCCGTCGGCAATATCGTAGAAGCGATTGATCAGATTGGTGATCGTGGTCTTGCCTGCGCCGGTTGCGCCTACAAAGGCGATCTTCTGACCCGGGTGGGCGTACAGGGTTACATCGTGCAGCACCGTCTTTTCCGGCACATAGCCGAAGTCCACACTAAACATTGTGATGTCGCCTTTGAGCTGGGTATAAGTCAGTGAGCCGTCCTGGTGAGGATGCTTCCACGCCCAGTGGCCGGTACGCTCCGCAGTTTCTGTGATGTTGCCGTTTTCGTCAATGTTGGCATTGACCAGGGTTACATAGCCTTCGTCCTGCTCCGGCTCTTCATCCATCAGCTCGAAAATTCGCTCCGCGCCTGCCAGGGCCATAACAATGGCGTTAATCTGGTTGCTGATGTGGCCGATGGGCTGATTAAAGGTACGGGAGAACAGCAGGAAGGACACCAGCGCGCCGGTGGTCAGCAGGCTGCCTTCTGATGCGATGACGATAAGACCACCTACGATTGCCAAAATGGAATACTGGATATAGCTTAAGTTGTTGTTCACCGGACCCATCATATTGGAAAGGGCGCCGGCCTTCACAGCGTTGATCCGAAGGGTGTCGTTGAGGGCGTCAAATTCTTCCTTGCAGGTATTTTCGTGGGTGAACACCTTGACCACTCTCTGGCCATTGACCATTTCCTCCACATAGCCGTTGACTGCGCCCAGCGCCTTTTGCTGGCCGATGAAGAACTTGGCGGAGTTGCCGGCTACCACCTTTGTGATAAACAAAATGCCGATTAAGGTTACGATCACAATACCGGTGAGGATGGGGGAGGTAAACAGCATCGCAAAGAACACCACCACAATGGTGATCAGCGAGGAAATGCACTGGGGAATGGCTTGGGAGATCATCTGCCGGAGGGTGTCGATGTCGCTGGTGTAGCGGCTCATTACATCGCCTACCGGGTGGGTGTCAAAGTACCGGATGGGAAGCTTTTGCATATGGGTAAACAGGGTGTCCCGGATGGTCTTCTGAATGCCCTGACCCACCGGCACCATCAGCCATTGCTGCAGGAAGGAGGCGATCATACCCGCAAGATAAATGCAGGCCATTACGCCCAAAAAGCTGACCAGCGGTCCAAAGCTGGGGTTTTCCTGCGCCAGCATCGGCTTAATATAGTCGTCGATCAAGGTGCTTAAAGAACCGTTGCTGGCAACGGAAGCGCAGGTGGCAAGGATAATGCACACCACCATACCGATCAGCCGGGGAAGATAGGGCTTCATATAGCCAAGCAACCGCCCCAGGGTCTTTTTCGGGTCTTTTGCCTTGCGGCCATCGCCGCGCATGCGTACAGGAGGCATTACTCCTCACCTCCCTTTACTTGAGATTCATAAACCTCGCGATAGATCTGGGAGGTTTGCAGCAGTGTTTCGTGGGTGCCCTGGGCGGCGATCCTACCACCGTCCAGCACCAGAATCAGGTCCGCATCCTGGACAGAGGCCACCCGCTGGGCAATGATCAGCTTGGTGGTGCCGGGAATTTCCTGGGCAAAAGCCTTGCGGATCATCGCGTCGGTGTGGGTGTCCACCGCGGAGGTAGAATCGTCCAGAATCAGCACCTTCGGCTTTTTCAGCAGCGCCCGGGCAATGCACAGCCGCTGCTTCTGACCGCCGGAGACATTTTTGCCGCCCTGCTCAATGTGGGTGTCATAGCCGTCGGGGAAAGCGGTAATAAAATCGTGGGCGCAGGCCAAACGGCAGGCGTGCTCCATTTCCTCGTCGGTGGCGTCGGGATTGCCCCAGCGCAAATTGTCTTTGATCGTTCCGGAGAACAGGGTGTTCTTCTGCAACACCATTGCCACGCTGTTACGCAGTGTTTCAATATCGTAGTCCCGGACATCCACACCGCCAACGCGGATGCGGCCTTCGGTAACATCATAAAGCCGGGGGATCAGCTGCACCAGCGTGGATTTGCTGGAGCCGGTGCCGCCCAAAATGCCCACCGTCATACCGGAATCGATATGAAGATCAATGGCTTCCAGAGCGTTTTTGCCGGCGGTCTTGGAGTACCGGAAGCAGACGTTATCAAAGTCCAAAGAACCGTCTTTCACCTGCATAACCGGGTTTTCCGGGTTGCGCAGCTCCGGGTTTTCCTGTAGGATCTCACAGCACCGCTCCATCGGCGCCCGGCTCATAGTCAGCATCACAAACACCATAGAAAGCATCATCAGACCGGAAAGAATCTGGGTGGTGTAAGTAAACATAGAGGTCAGATTGCCGGTGGTGAAGGTGGTGTTGCCGGAGGTAACGATCATGGTAGCGCCCAGGTAGGAAATGACGATGATGCAGGAGTAAACTGCCAGCTGCATCAAAGGATTGTTGCCTGCCATGATCCGCTCGGCTTTGATAAAGTCCTTGTAAACTGCGCCGGAAATGGAGGAAAACTTCTCTTTTTCCTTTTCTTCCCGGACAAAGGACTTGACGACCCGCATACCGTGCAGATTTTCCTGCACTACATTGTTTAGCTTGTCGTAGGTTTTGAACACCCGCTCAAAAATGGGATGCACCAGCCGAATCAGCACATAAAGGCCAACCGCCAGCAGCGGCAGCGCGATCAAATACACCATACACAGCTTGGGGCTGAGCCGGAACACCCGGATGCTTGCCAAAATCACCATCATCGGGCAGCGCACCGCCATCCGGATCATCATCTGGAAGAACATCTGAATGTGGGCCACATCGCTGGTCAGGCGGGTGATGATGGACGCTGTGGAGAACTTGTCAATGTTGGCAAAGTCAAAGGTCTGGACCTTATAGTACATATCGTGGCGCAAATTCCGGGAAAAACCGGTGGCGGCATAAGATGCAAAAAAGGCCGACGCAATGCCGAAAATCAAGCTGCAGATGGCGGTCAGCACCAAAAGGATACCCTGCTGCCACACCACGGTCATATTGCCCGGGGTGATGCCGGCGTCCACGATGGTGGCAATGATGCCCGGGATCCGCACTTCCATATACACTTCGCCGATCATACATATAGGGCTGAGCAGCGCCGCGCCGATGTACTGACGAATGCTTTTTGCAAGGGTCTTGAGCATTCTTCTTCCTCCTTCTTTCCCCAAAATGAAAGAAATACATATTTAAATAACATTTTAACACAGCTGGCTGCCGTTTACAATATCCACAGAAAAAAGTTTACAATTCCGTTGGTAAACACCGGGTTACAAAAAGGTCTTGAATTCAACATATGGATTTGGTATAATGCTCTTACTTCGCGGGATTGGTATATCGGTATTATGCGGCCTTCCCAAGGCTAAGAGGCGGGTTCGACTCCCGTATCCCGCTCCAACAAAGAACACCACCCAAATGGGTGGTGTTCTTTGTTCTGTAAGGAGAGGGAAACGAACCTCCTCAACTCGTTGAAAGTGGCAACTTTTTATGGTATAATAAATAATCATAACCGGGAAGAAGGGTCAATATGACAACACTGCTTTTAATTCGGCACGGGGAAAGCATCGCAAACCACGAGCGTTTTTTTGCCGGGCACTTTGATGCAGATCTGCACGAAAATGGTCTGCTCCAAGCCAAAGAAACTGCCAAATTTATTGCAGAAAACTATAAAGTTGACAAAATTTACGCCAGCGACTTAAAACGCGCCTTTAAGACCGCAAAGGCTTTGGCAGATCTGCTGGATATGGACATTATTCCCGACAAAAACCTGCGGGAGATCAACGCAGGAAAGTGGGACGGCAGAAAATTTGAGGACCTGTTGGCAGAGTATAAAGAGTCCTATATCTTATGGCGGACCCACATTGGCTTTGCCGCTTGCGACGGGGGCGAAAGCGTCCGGCAGCTGGCAGACCGGGCGATGGCTGTTTTTACAAAAATTGCAGAGGAAAATGATGGTAAAACCGTGGCAGTTGCCACTCACGCAACGCCCATCCGGGCAATGCAGAGCCTGCTGCAGACCGGCACTTTGGAGCAGATGGAAAATATCCCCTGGCCCACCAACGCATCCGTAACGGTGCTGCGTTACGACCGGGGCAAATGGCAGCTGGTTGCGGCCAGTTTGGATGACCATTTGGAGGGGATCAAAACCGGCGTGTACACAAAAATTTGATCCTTGGGAAAAGAGGATATTTTCTTGCGCCTACGGCTTGCTTTTTTGCCGGTTTTTAGGTATAGTATATTTGTGGAAATAGGTCTTTGAACCTTATAATATAAGTGAGGTGTGCTTATGGGAAAAATTCGTAATTTTCTGGCATTTGACCTGGGTGCAAGCAACGGCCGGGCGATTTTGGGCCGCTTTGACGGCGAAAAGATCACCATGACCGAGCTGCATCGCTTCGAGAATAACTACATAGAAATGAACGGTGTGTACTATTGGGATACACCCTATCTGTACAATCAGCTCAAGCAAGGCCTTATCGCCTTTAAGCGGGGCGATTACGGCGATCTGGATGCCTTCGGCATCGATACCTGGGGCGTTGACTTCGGTCTGCTGGACAAAAACGGCCAGCTGGCGGGCGTTCCCCGGAGCTACCGTTTGGGCAATCAGGACGATATCGATGCAGTTTTGGAGAAGATCCCTGCCCAGGAGCTTTACAGCCGCAGCGGTATCGACACCAAGCTGACCTTTAATACCCTGTATCAGCTTTACCGCAGAAAGCGGGAACAGGACCCGGCGTTGGATATTGCCGAAACGATGCTGCTGACCCCGGACCTTCTGGGTTATTTCCTCACCGGCGCCAAGGGTACAGAGTACACCATCGCCACCACTACACAGATGTATAATCCCGCCGCCAAGGACTGGGATTGGCAGACCATCGATCAGCTGCAGCTGCCTCGGAAGATCTTCACCAAGATCGACCCCACCGGCACGGTGCGGGGTTATCTGCGTAAGGAGCTGTGCGAGGAGATCGGTTTGAATCCGGCGGCCTTTGTGGCTGTTGGCAGCCACGACACCGCTTCTGCGGTGGCGGCCATCCCCGGCACCGGCAGCTTTGCCTTCTGCTCCAGCGGTACCTGGAGCTTGTTTGGCGCAGAAATGGAAAAGCCGGACCTGTCCCCCGAAGCGCAAGCGGCAGGCTTCTCCAATGAAGGTACGATCCAGGGTACATATCGCCCCCTGCGGACCATCATCGGCATGTGGATCATTCAGGAGTGCCGCAGAGATTGGATCAAGAACGGCATCAACGTTTCCTGGGACGGCGTGGTAGAGCAGGCCAAGAAGGCAGAGCCACTGCGCTCCATTATCGACCCGGATGCGCCGGAGTTCTACGCCGGCGGCAATATGGAGAAGAAAATCCAGGATTTCTGCCGCAGAACCAATCAGCCAGTGCCCGAAACCTTGGGACAGGTTGCCCGCTGCGTCTACGAATCTCTGGCGCTGAAATACCGCCACGCGTTGGAAGGCCTGGAAAAGATGAAGGGTCAGCGAATCGACTCGCTGAACATCGTCGGCGGCCCCATCAACAACCGTTTCCTCAATCAGCTGATCGCCGATTCTCTGGACAGAACGGTGGTAACCGGCCCGGTAGAGGGCGCGGCCATCGGTAACCTGCTGACCCAGGCAATGGCCCTGGGCGACATCAAGGACCTGGACGAGCTTCGCCAGGTGGTGCGCAATTCCGAGACCGTGGAGACCTGGAAGCCCAACCACACCTCCCAGTGGGAGCAGGCATATGAAAAACTTTTAACTTATTTAAAGTAAAGGAGAATATATTATGAGCGTAGATATGAGCAAATGGACGCAGTTGGCAAAGGCCAATGTTCACAACCGTCCCGCAGGTGAGGGCCGTCTGGCCGGCAAGATCACCATCGTTACCGGCGCTGCCCAGGGCTTCGGCAAGGGCATCGCAGAAGAGCTGTACAAGGAAGGCGCAACCATCATCATTGCCGATATGAACCTGCCGCTGGCAGAGACTGTGGCAAAGGAAATGGGCGAGCGCGCCTGGGCCATCGGCGTCAATGTTTCCGATGAGGAAAGCTGCGCTAATATGGTCGGCCAGGTTGTGGAAAAGTTCGGCGGTCTGGACATTATGGTCGCCAATGCGGGTGTTGTCCGCAGTGGTCCTATCGCAGAATTTGAAAAGAAGGACTTTGAGTTCGTTACCGCTATTAACTACACCGGTCTGTTCCTCAGCTGCAAGTATCCCGCCATTATTATGGAGGCCCAGCACGAGGCTGATCCGGAAGGCACTTACGATATTATCGCTATGTCCTCCAAGTCCGGTCTGGAAGGCTCCAACAAGAACTTTGCCTATGCAGGCTCCAAGTTCGGCGCCATCGGTCTGGTCCAGTCCTGGGCGCTGGAGCTGTGCGCCTACAACATTAAAGTCAATGCCATCTGCCCCGGTAACTATCTGGACGGTCCTCTGTGGTCTGATCCCGAGCGTGGTCTGTTTGTGCAGTATCTGCAGGCCGGCAAAGTCCCCGGCGCAAAGACCGTTGAGGATGTCCGCCGCTTCTACGAGTCCAAGGTGCCTATGAATCGTGGCTGCCTGCCCATCGATGTGGCACGGGCTGTGATGTACTGCGTAGAGCAGAAGTACGAGACCGGCCAGGCCATCCCTGTTACCGGCGGCCAGGTTATGCTGAACTGAGGTAAAAGATGATCGATATTGCAATTCTCAACAAGCTCAACGCCCCCAACCGGCAGGAGCGTATTGCAAACCTTCGTGAGGTGCTGAAGGATACTACTTTCCCGGAAATGGTGCCCCAGTACATCAACAACCATATCCATACTACCTACTCCTTCTCTCCCTATTCTCCCACCGCGGCGGTATATGCCGCCCGGATGGAAGGCCTTTGCACCGCCGGTATCATCGACCACGATTCCATTTCCGGCGCGGAGGAGTTTTTGGAAGCTGCCCAGATCATTGGCATCCCCGTAACCATCGGTATGGAGGCCAGAGTGTCTATGGACGGCACGCGCTTGGAAGGCCGCCGTACCAACAACCCGGACCAGGTGGGCGTCAGCTATATGACCATCCAGTCCGTACCCCACGATAAGATCGACCGCCTGACCGAGTTCTTCAAGCCCTATCAGGCTGCCCGTCATGCCCGTAATCGCCAGATGATCGAGAAGATTAATGCGCTGGTGGGTGTATCCCTGGATTATGACCGGGATGTGCTGCCCCTTTCCGAGGCAAAGGACAACGGCGGTGTAACCGAGCGGCATCTGATGTACGCATTGGCCATCGAGGTGGTCAAGCAGGTGGGCAAGGGCCAAGGTATGATCGATAAGCTGACCGCTCTGGGTATGAACCTGTCTGAAAAGCAGAAAGCTCTGCTGCTGGATACGGAATATCCCTTCTATGAGTACGATGTTTTGGGTATGCTGAAAGGCACTTTTGTTCCCAAGATCTTTATTGACGCCACCGACGAGTGTCCCAAGCTGAAGGATATGGTTGCTATCTGCAAGGAAGTGGATGCTTACCTGTGCTATGCTTACCTGGGCGACGTTGGCGACAGCGTTACCGGCGACAAGAAGGCACAGAAGTTTGAAGACGACTATCTGGAAGATGTGTTTGAGTGTCTGAAGGAGGAGGGCGTCAAGGCAGTTACCTATATGCCCACCCGTAACACCGAAGCACAGCTAGAGCGTCTGCGCGGCCTGTGCGACAGCTACGGTATGTTCCAGATCTCCGGCGAGGACATCAACACCCCCCGCCAGAGCTTCATCATCCGGGCAATGGAGAATCCTATGTTCCAGAACCTGATCGATGCAACCTGGAAGCTGATCGAACATGAAAAAGGAGTATGACTATGAACACAAAAGCAGTACGCATTCACGGTAAAAAGGACCTGCGCCTGGACACGGTGGAATTGCCGGAGATCGGCGCTGACGGCGTGCGCATCCGCATCGCCTGCGACAGTCTGTGTATGTCCAGCTATAAGGCAGCCATCGAGGGCGGCGACCATAAGCGCATCCCCGACCGCTGCGACCTGACCCCCACCATCCTGGGCCACGAGTTTTGTGGCGACATTATCGAGGTTGGTGAAAACTGGAAGCATAGGTATAAGGTAGGCGACAAGTTCGTCATCCAGCCTGCCCACTACCATAAGGGCAGCCAGATGGCACCCGGCTATTCCTACGAGTTCTGCGGCGGCGACGCCCAG
>JAZLAB010000021.1:0-14382 GCA_045612985.1 Faecousia sp. | reverse complement strand
ACCTGACCAAAGGGCTGCTCACAACCGCAAGTACAGACAGTTTCTTTGGCGGTAACAGTCTCCCCCACCGCCGCCTGAGCAGATGCAGGCAGGACAAGCATGCCCAACAGCATCGCCAGTACCAAAAGACTACTCAAAACTTTTTTCATCATAAATACGCCGCCTTTCGCAGGATTATGGATAATTTCATTATATAAAAACAAACATATAAAGTCAATTGCAGAAAAAGGAGCCGGCAGCAAACTGCCGACTCCTGTTTGTTATTTTGTGAAATCAAAATCTCTTACAACGTATTCTTCGCCAATGGTAAGTCTTGCGGTGATCTTGCAGCGGTACTGTCCGCTTTCCAGAAGGGAAACATCCACACTGCCGATCATTGAACCAGCCTTTTCTGTAAGGAAACGGGAAAGCTGATAGTTTTTATTGGCGCCTCTCTTGGCACGACCGGTCACAGACTGGATCACGTTGCCCTCCAGGTCTGTAATGGAAACAGTGACACAGTCGATGAAGCGGTTGGAGATCACATCTCCCTCAAAGATATTCTCTGCAGTATGCACCACCTGCGTATCGGTGATCCAGGTTTCCTCCACAGGGGTGGGATCCCGAAGCTCCTGAATGGTGCAAGGAATGTAGTTGCCGGAGAAGAGCTTTTCAAAGGTATACTTTACATCCACACCGCCGATGACGTATACCGTGCCAATACCTTCCACATTCTTTGTCTTTACTGTATTCTGATTGCTTCTTGTCTGCTCCAAAACAATAATGTAGCTGTTGGCGCCATCAATGGTGCCGTCGGCATTGCGAACTACATGAACCTCACTGACCAAACGAACATGGTTGGAACCACTGGTTGCCACATAGAACACAGCATCCGCAGGCATCAGATCGGCATAAGCCTCATAAATTCTCTGCTCACCATTTGCTTTGGTCACATTACCCGTGTAGTTAATAAGACCGCTTTCCTTCAGTTCGGGACAGAAATCATAGTCACCAACGGGAATTGCACCCCACTGCTTTGTCATATTGCTGGAACGGGAGGTGGTAAAGGAGGTGCCGATCTGACTCCAGGCATTGGTTAGAGCACCGGAGCAGTCGTTACCCACACGTCCGCCGTAAGACTCAAAATTGACCGCTGTGGCCTCCAGATTAGAGATGGTGTGAATGCCGTTGGCATCCTGACCAACAGAGTACTCCAGGAAGGACTTTTCTGTGCCCACTGCATAAGAATAAGGAAGACCCTGATAGATACGGCCTGCATAGAGTTTCAGGGTAGTGCCATTGTCACGGGCAGCAAGACCATAGGTCAATGTTTCGGTGGGTGTCCACAGAAGCGACACACTGGAGCGCATATAATCAAGAACGATCTGCCGACGCTCCTGCAGGATCGCCTCTTCCTCCGGTGTCATATCTCTGTTGGTATAGCGCATATAGAACAAACCCCAATCCTCATCAAATGCAGAGATATACGGTGTATAGATGTTGTCCATCACCGCTGTCTTATCTGCCTCAGGCAGCGTGGGCCAATAGGTATTCAGGTGCTGCATAACCGTCTCCAAAGACCAGGGGGACTGTTCCTCAGAAAGAAGGGTGACAGTTTCGTCGCCAACGGTGATCTTCATATAAGCATTGGCAAACACAAACTTCTCGCCTCTTGCCTTGGATTCTGCAGGTGTGATGTCCGCTTTCAGGATATTGGAGATCAGCACGCTGTTATAATCGGCACTGCCGAGGGTGTTGCCCGCAAAGCCGGCTACCAGCGTATCACTGTCATTTTCAAAGTCAGCCTCAGGTCTGTCTACGGTGCTGACTGCAACACCGAAGGAATCCACGTAAGCTGCCAGCTTGCTGTCGCAAAGGAACTTTGCTTTGTAATAAAGTCCTGCCACAGAGGGACGAAGCACCACATCTGTAATCACCATGGACACCCGGTGGAAGGATGTACCCTCCTCATCGGTAACGGCAATATACTCGTTGCCGTTGGGTGCTGTAAAGTAAGACTCCGCAGTAACACCAGAGAGTGTGACATTAGCAAAGGATTCGTAAGTATCGTTACGGCTGTCAAAGCCAAAGATCTTACCGGTGCCTTCGATGACGGCATCAGAGCCGTTAACATCGATCACCGCGTCGCCGTTGAGTTCAATGGTGTTGCCCTTGCTGCAAAGGCGGATATACTCCCCTTCTGTGCAGCTGTCCACCGCAGCCTGTGCGGTTTCAAACCATCTTTGGCTGCCGTCCGCCAGACTCACAAGGGATGCTCCTGCCATGCCCAAGTTGCCGTCCGTGCTTACCAGCATTGCCATATCGTAGTTTTCTACATAAAGCTTTGCATTCAAAGTGCTGCTCTTACAGTAGGAAAGAATGCTCTGCTCACGAAGCTCTGTCAGACGCGTGCTGTGCAGCGCAATTTTGTGGGTGCCTTCAAAGGCAGGCTCCACAGTCAGACGGCCATACTCGCCCAGATACATTGCCTGACCACTGTCCGCTCTGCCGCCAAAGACAGTCACATTGCCAATGGTAGCAATGCCGCCAAAAAAGATATTGCCGCCGTACTGGGCACGGCCGCCGGACACAACCGGTGCAGGAATGGAATCGGAGGTATTTGCATCGCCAATGTTCAGATAGTTTTTGCTCAGATCACCGTTATTGGTAATGTAGTACTTACCTGCAGCGGTATAGATATTACCGCCGTTGGAGGTTGCCGTACCTGCACAAATGCTGCCGCCGGTAATCTTTACAACGCCGTTGTTGGCATAGATATTACCGCCGCTTTTTGCGTTGCCGCCGTAGATAAGACCGTCATAAACATTCAGCTTGGAGCTGGTGGAAGCGGTGTATACGTTTCCGCCGTAGCTGGTGGCAGTGCCTCGCAGCAGCATACCGCCTCTCATGTTCAGCGTAGCACTTGTTCCCGGCTGCACATTACCGCCGTTGGACTTTGCAGTGCCGCCTGCGATCACACCGCCATTAAAGTTCAGTGTTGCAGTATCCAAATAGATGTTACCGCCACTGTTGGAGGCAACACCTCCACGGATCACACCGCCCTCCATAGTGGCGACAGCCTTTCCGTCGCAGTAGATATTGGCGCCGTTCTTACCGTTGCCGCCTTCAATAAAGCCGCCGTACATATTCAGTTTACCGCCATTGATATACATAGCCGCACCGCTGACGGTACTGGTGGTACCCTTAATATAGCTATCATACAGATTCAGAGTACCGGTAACACGGAAGACACCGCCGGTGGTGGTGACGGACTGGGAATTGGTAATGGTAAACTTAGCAGAAGCCGTAGAAAGCAGAGATAAGGTGCCCTCAACCATGTAGCTGGCTGTGGTGGTAATACCGCCATTGGACACATTGAGCACAATATCCGTACCAGCAGCGATGGTAAGTGCTTCAGCAGTGGGTGCAATGCCGCCACTGGGGATGTAATAGTGACCGGAGGTATTGGTGGATGCGGTATACGCCACCCACTTGACATTCTGTTCACAGTGGGGGCAATAACCCTCATCGTCCTGCGAGCCTACCAGCACACCACCCTCTGCCTTCAGGGCATAACGGCTGGCTGCCGCCACCTGACCGTTTGCAAGATACTGAGCCACGTCCGGGGATTTTGCGGCATCTGTGATGGTGCCGCTGCTGCGGATCAGGACTTTGGCATCGCTTGTCAGGTCTTTGATGACGATTTTGGTACCGGTGGCAACATACAGTCCCTCATAGCCGTGATTCTCGATCACAGGGCTGCCGGAGAGCACAATGGGTGCCTTTGCATACATATCACCCTTGACATGACCGCCGGTAACAGAGCCGTTACCGCCGGAAACCGCTATGTTATTGCCGGAGGTAGTTGCCAGACCATCAGCAATGTAACCGCCGGAAATATGCAGGTCTGAAACATTGCTGCCGGAAGAATAGCTGGAATAAATATTGCCGCCATAGGTGTCGGAGACACCGCCAAGGATCTCACCGCCGGAAATATAGACATCACCGAAATTATGGATATTGCCGCCATGAGATATGGCTTTACCGCCATAGATGGTGCCGCCGCTCATACGCAGTGTGCCCGCACTGCTGACCGCAATGGCACCGCCCTGATAAATTTGACCACCTAAAATAAGACCGCCGGTGATCTCGCCCTGACCTGCCATATAGATGGCACCGCCACGGGGCGAATTGGTAGAGGAAGTGCCCTTGACAGAAGAGGCGTCAATAACACCGCCGTGAATGTAAATGTAGGAATTTGTGGTGCCGTAAATAACACCGCCGTTGTTGGTTCTGTTGGTGGCAGTGGTGGTATTGACAACCGTACCGCTGTAGAGATGGAACTGTGCGTTGCCTGCGATGTACACAACGCCGCCTACTACCGTGCTGTTTGCAGACAGCTTACCGCCACCTACAGTATCGATCAGAGAAAAGCTACTGTAGTCATAGATATAGATGGCACGTGCGTTACTGGTAGTACGCACAAGATCAAAGCCACGCAGGTCAAGGCAGACGTCCACAGCGTACTCTTCGCCCTGACCGTCCTCTGCACCCAGACCGCACATAGCTGTGATGTCTGTATCTGCTTCCAGGTAAAAATGTCCGCTGTAAGCAGGGTTATCCGAACCAAAGGGTTCAAAAACCTCCCATAAAATGCTATCCACCGGCGCATTGCAATGAGGGCATAACTCCCCCGTTACATTGCCGGGCTCTGCTGCTACCGGCAGAATCACCAGTCCCAGCAACAGAGAAACTGTAAGCAAAAAAGACAAAATACGCTTCATAAACATCCTCCTCTTTGTAGGTTTCTACATCAATTATAACGTACAAAGGTCAAAAACACAACAACCGTTTTCAAGATATCTTAACACGTTTTCCAACGATTTTAAGATTTTTCGATGTTTTTTTATCTTTTGAATACAAAATAGAGGAACGCACGAAAATGCGTTCCCCGGAAACTTGTGAAAAAAAGTAACCGCCGCAGGAAATAACCTGCGGCGGAATTTGAGCATAAAAAGACGAAGGGAAATTAATAGAACTTTCTCTTATTCTTACGGGCAGCTTCAGACTTCTGCTTACGCTTCAGGCTGGGGCTGACATAATGCTCGCGCTTCTTAACTTCAGCAATGACACCTTCCTTGGCGCAGCTCCGCTTAAAACGACGCAGGGCGCTTTCCAAAGATTCATTTTCCTTAACGCGAATTTCAGACATGGTTTTCCCTCCCTCCGATGGCATCCGGCTATTTCCAGGATGCTTTCAGGGCCTGACTTTGCAGGCTTGAGTATTATAAGCTTTTTTCAGACAAATGTCAAGATAGAATTCCGGGAATTTTATCCGATTATGGAAAAATGCTTACTTTACGATCAAATTAACCAACTTGTTTTTCACAACGATGGTCTTGATAATATTGCCACCCTGCTTTTCCAGGAAGTTGGCGATCTTGGCATCTGCCACCACATTTTTAATAACTTCCTCATCCGGCAGGTCTGCTGCCATTACCACAGTGCCGCGCATTTTGCCGTTGACCTGCACCGCGAAAGTGATTTCAGAGTCCTTGCACTTTTCCTCGTCGTAGGTAGGCCAGCTTTCATAGGCAATGGTGTCATTATGACCCATTGCCTGCCAGATCTCTTCACCCACGTGAGGGATAATGCAGGAGATCATCTTAATAAAGCCTTCGGCATACTCTCTGGGGCAAGTACCGTTCTTATAGACCTCGTTGACAAAGACCATCATCTGGGCGATGGCAGTGTTAAAGCCCAGTGCCTCATAGTCATTTGTTACCTTCTTGACGGTCTGGTGGTAGACCTTGGTCAGCTTGCCGTCGTCAGTGTCGGTAATGTTCTTTTCTTCCGTAAAGAAGTTCCAAACCCGGTTGATAAACTTCCGGGCGCCGGCCACGGCGGTGGTGTTCCAGGGCTTGGAGACCTCCAGCGGGCCCATAAACATCTCGTAAAGACGCAGGGTATCAGCGCCGTGTTCCCGGACAACATCACTGGGGTTGACCACGAATTCCGGGAAGCGCTTGCCCATCTTGATGCCGTTTTCACCCAGGATCATACCCTGGTGTACCAGCTTCTTAAAGGGCTCTTTGACGGGAGACAGACCGTTATCGTACAGGAAGCGATTCCAGATACGGGAATAGATCAGATGGCCCACGGCATGCTCCGGACCGCCGATGTACAGATCCACAGGCATCCAGTGCTTTGCCAGCTCCGGATCGCAGAAGGCATTTTCATTCTTGGGGTCAATGTAGCGCAGATAGTACCAGGAAGAACCGGCACTGCCGGGCATTGTGGAGGTCTCCCGGACACCCTTGATGCCGTTGGCGTCGTACTGTTTCCACTCGGTGGCATTTTCCAAAGGTGCCTGACCATTGCGGCCCTTGTAGTCTTCCAGCTTGGGCAGAACCAAAGGCAGCTCCTCATCCGGCAGGAACACCGTCTTACCGTCCTCGGTGTAAACACAGGGAACAGGCTCGCCCCAGTAGCGCTGACGGGCAAAGATCCACTCGCGGAAATGGTAGTTGACCTTTCTTCTGGCAACGCCGGCTTTTTCCAGCTTTTCGGTGATGGCCTCCTTGGCCTCCTCCACGGTCAAACCGGTAAACTCTTCAGAATTCATCAGCTTGCAGTTTTTGCCCAGATAATCCTGCTTTTCAAAAGCGCACTGGGACACATCCCGGCCTTCAATGCCCTGGATCATAGGAATATTGTGGGCAACTGCGTACTCAAAGTCTCTCTGGTCGTGGCTGGGAACAGCCATAACTGCGCCGGTACCGTAATTACCCAAAACAAAGTCGCCGATAAACACAGGCACTTGCTTACCGTTAACCGGGTTAATGGCATACACGCCCTTCAAGGGACAGCCGGTCTTGGTCTTGGTGGCATCGGTACGGTCGATATCGCTCTTCTTTGCAGCTTCGGCAATATAAGCTTCCACCTCTTCCCGGTTTTCCACCCGGGCCATAAGACCCTGGACGATCTTCCCGTCGGGGGCAAGGACCATAAAGGTGATGCCGTAGATGGTTTCGATACAGGTGGTATAAATGGAGAAATCGCCGCCGCCGACCAGCTTGAAGTCCACCTCAACACCGGTAGATTTGCCGATCCAGTTGCGCTGGATCTCCTTGGTGGATTCGGGCCAATCGATTTCCTCCAGGCCCTCCAGCAGTTTTTCTGCAAAAGCAGGCTGGTCAATGACCCACTGCATCATATTCTTCTTCACGACCGGGAAGCCGCCACGCTCGGATTTGCCGTCGATGACCTCGTCATTGGCAAGAACCGTGCCCAGCTCTTCGCACCAGTTGACGGGCATCTCGATCCGCTTGGCATAGCCAGCCTCGTAAAGCTTTTTGAAGATCCACTGTGTCCACTTATAAAAATCCGGATCGGATGTGGCCACCATCTTGGACCAGTCATAGTCAAAGCCCAGCTCTTTGAGCTGCTTGGAAAAGGTCTTGATATTCTCCTGGGTAAAGCCGTCAGGGTGGTTGCCGGTGCTGACTGCATACTGCTCTGCAGGCAGACCGAAGGAGTCATAGCCCATCGGGTGCAGAACATTGTAGCCCTGCATCCGCTTCATACGGGACATAATGTCCGTAGCGGTATAGCCCTCGGGATGGCCTGCGTGCAGACCTACGCCGGAGGGATATGGGAACATATCCAGCACATAGTATTTCGGCTTTGAAAAATCCCAAACATCCGTCTGGAAGGTGTTGTTCTCCTGCCAGTATTTTTGCCATTTGGCTTCTACTTTTCCATGTTCGTACTGCACGGTATCTTCTCCTTAGTTTGGTAAAATTATGTCGCTGATGTCAATTTCCTGCGCATCTGCCCACAGGCGCTCCAAAGAATAAAACTCTCTGGCTTCTTCCGTAAACACGTGGACAACCACACTTCCGAAATCCAGCAGCTCCCAGGTGTTGCCCCGGTGTCGCTCACGACCGAGCATAGGCTCACCCAGCTGCTCGAAGACATATTCCGCGTGCTCGCAGAGGGTCTTTACATGGGTGTTGGATGTGCCGGTCCAAATAATAAAATAATCTGCCAGGCTGGAGACCTCCTCCATCTTCAGCAGCTTGATATCCATACCTTTCTTGCTGTCCAATGCCTTGGTTACTTCATAGGCTACTTCTTTTGCTGTTAACATAGACTCATCCTTTCAGGAACGCTTTTATATATTTTCCAGCCACCGGAGGGCATCCAGAGATTCCTTGGAGATCTCTCTTCCCTGCTCCCGGAGCATATTTACCGTCATTGTAAGACCACACTTTAACGCCTCGTCCAAATTTGTATCTGCAAGCTGTCGCAGCTGCTCCACACCGGGAAAATCCCGGTTCGGCTCCATATAGTCTGCCACATAAATGATCTTTTCAAGCAGATTCATATTTCCCTTGCCGGTGGTATGGCTGCGGATCGCGCTGACCACAGCAGGATTTTCCCCGAAGATCCGCTGGGCAACCAGGCTGCCGGTGAGCGCGTGAATGGTTTTGGGATTTTCCCGGGCAAAATCACTTAGCGCTACGCCGTAGCTTTCGCAAAGGGTGATCTGCTGCGGTCCATCCAAGGCTTTTGTAATGTCGTGCAGCAGCGCTGCTCTGGCTGCGTCGGTTTCGTCTGCGCCCCAGCGCTTTGCCAGCGCCACCGCAGCATCCCGGCAGCCAAGCACGTGCTTGACCCGGTTGGGTTTTAAAAGGCTGATCGCAGCCGTTTCCAAATCCTCTATGGAAAGGTCTTTATAATTCTTTGCTGTGCCGTACAGCTTATTGTCCGTGATATAGCGGCTCTGTCCCGGGGGCAGCAGCGCATCTGCGCAGCCAAAGACCAGCATTCTTCGCAGGTCTGTGGAAGAAATTTCCGTAACCGGATTTTCCACAAGGTAAACCTTTGCGCCCATATTTTCCAGGGTTGCTTTCTGCTTTCCAATCTCGTCTTTTTCGCCCTTCTGGCCCCGGTAGAAAACTGCCAGGGATGCATTTTTCAAAATCTCTTCTGGTTTTTTCCAGGTAAGAAAGGACAGGAACATATCTGTTCCCATAAACAAGACAAGCTCTGCGGAGGGATTTTCTTTCTGGATCTGGGCGATGGTCTCGTAGGTGTAGCTTGTGCCGCCCCGGTCCAGTTCCAAAGAAGATACCGTTACCTTTGCCTCCTCACCAAAGCACATTTGCAGCATTGCAAGGCGCTGTTGGGGCGTGGGAGAATCCTCCGGCATTTGCTTATGGGGAGAAATGTACGTAGGAATTATCAGCATTTTATCAAGCGCCAGCGTCTTCAGCGCATACTGCGCCGCCCGCACGTGGCCCAAATGGGGCGGGTTGAATGTTCCGCCGTAAATGCCGATTCTTTCCATAAGCACACTCCCTTCTGAATACTACAGGAAACTTACTGCTGGTTTTTCAGTTGCCGCTCCCGATCCCGTTCAATGGCCTTGTCAATGGCCTGCTGACGAAAATACTCGTTTCTCTGCTCCCGGACCTTTCGAGCAGCATCCCGGCGGGCCTTTGCGCCCTTGCGCACCGGATTTGCCTTGGAAACGGGAGTTGCTTTTCTTTTTGCGCGGCCGGATTCGTTTCGCTGCTGCTGCAGCTTTTCGCTGAAGCGGTAGATCACAAATTTTGTGCCGATCACCGCAACACCGTCAGCGCCGGTTTCCTCGCAAATAACATCGCAGGCTTCCCGGGGCGTCAGCATTGCCGTTTCCAGCACCTTGCCTTTTACCAGCTCCCGGGTGGTCAGCTGATTGTCCGCCTCGGCGATCAATGTATCGGAGATTCCTTCTTTGCCCACCATCAAGGTGGTTTCCAAGGTGTTTGCCCGGGCGCGAAGCTCCGCTCTTTCTTTACTGGTCAGCATAGCCGGCCTCCTTCATTTTCTCATAAAACAGCTTTAAGGCGTTTGCCCGGTGAGAAACTGCGTTCTTCTTTTCCGGGGAAACCTCTGCCAAAGTTTTTCCGTAAGGGGGATAATAGAAGATCGGGTCATAACCGAAGCCACCCTCGCCGGCAGGCTCACGGGTCAAAAAGCCGTGGACCTCTCCCCTGGCCTGAATGGTCTGACCTTCCGGAGTTACCAGAGTGATCACGCAAACAAACTGTGCCTGACGCTGTTCATCGGGGATATGCTCCGCGTTTTTCAGCAGCAGCAACACTCTTCCCCAATCGTCCAGACTTTCGTCAAAGCCGTACCGGGCGGAATAAATACCCGGCTCACCGTTTAACGCATCCACCGCAATACCGGAATCGTCCGCCAGCGCAGGCAGTCCTGTGGCCTTCATCACCGCTTCCGCCTTCTGAAAAGAGTTCTCCTCAAAGGTGCTGCCGGTTTCTTCCACATCGATGTCCACGCCCAGCTCCGACTGCAAAACCAGTTCAATACCGAACTTTTCGGTAATTTTGCTGATTTCCACTAACTTATGCTTATTTTTACTTGCCAATACAACCTTCATTACAAAAGCGCCTCCACAAATGCCTTTGGCTCAAAGGGCATCAAATCGTCGATCTGTTCGCCAACGCCCACATATTTCACCGGCAGCTGCAACGCATCTGCCACCGCAATGACGATACCGCCCTTGGCTGTGCCGTCCAGCTTGGTAACTGCCACAGCGGTTACGCCGGCAATTTCCTTGAACTGCTTTGCCTGCATCAATCCGTTTTGACCGGTAGTGCCGTCCAATACCAAAAGCACTTCCTTGGCTGCATTGGGCATTTCCCGCTCCACGATGCGACTGATCTTCCCCAGTTCGTTCATCAGGTTTTGCTTATTGTGCAGACGGCCGGCAGTATCAATAATGATCACATCGGTGTTTTTTGCTTTAGCAGATTGCAGTCCATCAAATACTACCGATGCCGGGTCAGCTCCCTCGTGCTGCCGCACAAGGGCAGCGCCGGAGCGATTTGCCCAGATCTCCAACTGGTCAGCAGCAGCTGCCCGGAAGGTATCTCCTGCTACTAAAAGCACCTGCTTGCCTTGATTTACAAACTGGGCGGCCAGCTTACCGATGGTAGTGGTCTTACCCACGCCGTTAACACCGATCACTAAAATCACTTCCGGCTTTCCGGTGGGCTCGGCGTTCTGCCCAACCTGCAGCATATCCACAAGAATATCCCGCAAGGCCTGCTTGGCTTCTTCCGCTGTTTTCAGGTGCTGCTGACGGACAGCTTTGCGAAGCAGGTCCGTAGCCTTCACCGCCGTTTCCACGCCTAAATCCGCCAAAATAAGGCATTCTTCCAGTTCCTCGTAAAAATCCTCATCAATTTCAGAAAAACCGGAAAACACACTGCCCAAAGTCGACTCCAAAGCATCTCTTGTTTTGCTTAAACCCGATTTGATTTTATCAAAAAAACCCATATTGGCTCCTTTATTCCATAATGCCCAGTTGCTCTTCCATCTGATTTAGATCCAGACGCAGCAGCTTACTGACACCCTGCTCCTGCATGGTAACACCGTAAAGCACGTCCGATGCTTCCATCGTGCCGCGACGGTGGGTGATCACAATAAACTGGGTATTCTTGCTCAAATTATGCAGATAAGATGCAAAGCGCTCCACATTTCTGTCATCCAGTGCCGCATCGATCTCGTCCAGCAAGCAGAACGGTGTCGGCCGTACTTTCAAAATGGAGAAATACAGCGCCGTTGCCACAAAAGCCTTTTCGCCACCGGAAAGAAGTGTGATGGTCTTGACCTGCTTTCCGGGAGGCTGCACGCGGATCTCAATGCCGCAGGTAAGGGGCTCCTCCGGATCTTCCAGAATCAACTGACCCTTACCGCCGCCAAACATCTCCTCAAAGACAACACCGAAATGATAGTTTATCTTCTGGAATTCAGAAACGAAGATCGTGGTCATCTCCTGGGTGATCTCCCGGATAATGCTCTCCAGCTCCCGCTTGGAGGTGAGCACATCATCCCGCTGACTGCTCAGGTAGGAATACCGCTCGTTGACCCGGGCATATTCCTCGATGGCGCCCAAATTGGGTGTGCCCAGGGCAGAGATCTTTCGCTTCAGCTCACTGATACGGCGGTTGCCGGCAGCTACGGACTCGATCTGGCCCCGCTTTTCCGTTGCGGTGCTGGGTGTCAGCTCATAGGAATCCCACAGCTTGTCAACGATCTGCTGCTCTTCCATCGTGGTGGTAACCTTTTTCTGCTCCAGAAGCGCGCAGGCCCGCTCCATTGTGAGAATGTCCTTATTCTTCTCCTGGGCCTCCCGCTCGCCGCGGGTCTTGTCCGCCTCGGTCTGGGCCCGCTGCTGCAGGGCAGAGGCCATATTCTGGCGCATACGCTCCGTTTCAGCATCGTTTAAAGTCTGCTTTTCTTCCAGCTGCCGGATATCCTGGCGAATGCGGGCGATATCATCTTCAATGGCAGCGATCAGCGCGACCTTCTTTTCCCGGTCGCCTTCCATACCACTACGCAGCGCCTGCAAATCGTCAATGTGGTTCTGGGCAGTGTTCTTCTCTGCTTCCAGAGCTGCTTCTTCCGTCTTTAGCGCAGTCATCCGCTCGGTGATCTGGCCCATAGCCTGGGAGGCATCCTGCTGGCTGCACTCCAATGCAACGATCTGCTCCTTGGTTTGGGCAAGCTGGGTGTTAAACACCTGCAGCTTTGCCTGCTGGGCAGCATACCGCTCCCGGTCTGCCTTTTCTCTTGCGTCCAAGGTGTCCTTTTCTCTCCGGGCAGAGGTCAGCGCATCGGTAATGGCTTGGACCATAATCTGGTGCTGCTTTTCCTCACCCTGCAGACGCAGGACCTGATCCTCGGCTTCACGCAGCTGATCCTTTGCGGCGCTGACCTGAAATTCCACCTGGTCCAAGGAGCGCTGGGCTTCCTGCAGCTGCAGCTCACAATCGTGCAGCTCGGTTTCCAGTTTCTTTTCCTGGCTGACCAACTTCTCCAGTTCGTTGGCGCGGCTTAAGATGCCCGCTTCTTTATTGACAGAGCCACCGGTCATAGAGCCGCCGGGGTTCATTACCTGGCCGTCCAGTGTTACGATCTTAAACCGATTTTGATACTGCTTGGCCATTGCCATCGCGGTATCGATGTTCTGGGAAATGACGATTCTGCCCAGAAGATTATCCACAATTCCCTGATAGCAGGAATCGCATCTGACCAGCTGGGAGGCAATGCCTACAAAGCCACGGCAATTTTCCAAGCCGGATTCCTTCAGCTCCTTGCTCCGGATCACAGAGATGGGCAGGAAGGTTGCCCGGCCGCTGTTAGTGCGTTTCAGATAGTTGATGGCTGCCTTGCTGTCCTGCTCGGTGTCCACAACGATCTGCTGCATCGCGCCGCCCAAAGCGATCTCGATGGCAACGGTATATTCGTCGTCCGTGCGAATGAGCCGGGACACCGGTCCGTGAATGTTGCGCAGACCGCCCCGTCCGGATTCCTGCATCACCAACCGAACAGACTTCTGATAGCTTTCAAAGTCCCGCTCCATTGCCTGGAAAACCCGGACCTTGGCCTGCACGCCGTCCAGCTTTGTCTGGGTTTGGCGGCACTGTTCTGCCAAGGCATCCCGCTTTTGGATGCGGGTCTGCTGACGCAGCGCATAGCCGGAAATGGTGTTGTTTGCGCCGGTAACCTCGTCCTGGGCAGCGCGCAGCTGCTTAATGCATTCTTCCAAGGCAGCTTTCGCCTCGGTCTCCCGGGCTGTGCCGGCCTGCAGATCGCTGTTGATCTGCTGCAGCCGCTCATTTGTTTCCTGCAGGCTGCCGTCCAGACCCTGCAGGTCTGCTTCCCGTCCGGCAATATCTGCCATCAAGGTGCTTTCCGTTGCGCGCAGCTGCAAAAACTGCTTTGTAATGCCCTCGGCATTGGCGGTCATCGCAGATAGTTCTTGCTGCAATGCCTGGATCGCCTGGCCCTTTTGGGCAAGCTCTGCAGAAATCTCGGTAATTCTTTGCTGTGTCTGCTCCAGCTGGGCAGTAATGCCGCCGCTGCGGTCTTCCTGGCCCTGAAGCTCTTCCTCGATCCGCTGAATATTGGATTCGTTATTGGTGATATTACTCTGCAGGACCGCCATCTGGCCTTCCAGCTGCTGATGGTTTGCCTCCAGGACACTTACCTGCACGCGGACATCTTCCAGCTGCGCGTCCTTTTGCCGCAGGCTTTCACCCAGCTGCTCCGATTGGGCATAGAGCTTGTCCAGATCGCTGTGGGCCTGCTCCAGCACAAAGGACGCAGAAACATAGTCCTCTTCCGCCTTCTTTGCCGCTGCGGACAATTTTTCCAATGTGTCCAGCCACACCGCAACCTCTACGCCCTGCAGCTCGTCCTTCAGCTCCAGATAGCGCTTTGCTTTTTCAGACTGCTGCTTTAAAGGCCCCAGCTGCAGCTCCAGTTCGGAAACCTTGTCGCCAATACGCAGCAGGTTGTCTTCCGTATGGGCAAGCTTGCGCT
>JAZLAB010000020.1:0-1799 GCA_045612985.1 Faecousia sp. | reverse complement strand
CTTCTTGTCTGCGAGCTTGTCCCCGGTGCCCTGGACGGTAGAAAGTGGATGTACATTCCCAGTACCGCCGCTGATTGCTGCGAGGACACCGCCGCTGTGGAAGCCTTCGGCGCTACATTCCCACCCAAGGAAAAGAAATGGATGCCGAGCCAGGAAGAGTTCTACATCTATAGTCATTCTTCCGTAGTCCGATAGACGTAAAACCGCCGCTGAGGGACAAAATCCCTCAGCGGCAAAGTTTTTCATTTTTATATGCGATAAACTCTGGACATCAAGCAAAAAGATGACAAAAACAGTCGAGAGATTTTTCTTAATTCCTATAAAATAGAATGATGACAAGGAGGTGACGAATATGACGGAGCAGATTCTTGCGGTACAGAAGATGCAGGATTATATCGAAGCCCATCTGACAGAGGAGATCACGCTGGCTGCTTTGGCAGACATTTGCAGTTTTTCCCCTTGGTATGCCCACCGGCTGTTTCGGGAGCATACCGGCTACGCTCCCGCAGAGTATATCCGGCGAATGCGGTTGGCAAAGTCCGCTCTGCGTTTAAAAAGGTCACATACCAAGATCATCGATGTGGCCTATGACCTTGGCTTTGCCAGCGTTGATGGCTACACCCGGGCTTTTCGTAAAGAGTTTGGCATAAACCCAGGCGAATACGCAAAAAGTCCTGTTCCGATCAAACTGTTCGTTGCCTACGGTGTCAAATTCAAAGAATTGAGAAAGGAATTTTCGATTATGTCTGAACCCAAAAATGTGTTCATTCAAGTGATTCACAAACCCCGCCGAAAGGTTATCATTAAGCGGGGAATCAAAGCTGACAACTACTTTGACTACTGCGGCGAGGTTGGCTGTGATGTGTGGGGAACGCTTCTCAGCATGGACAGCCTGTGCGGTGAACCTGTGTGCCTGTGGCTCCCGGAGCAGTATAAACTTCCCGAAACCTCTACCTATGTGCAGGGTGTTGAGGTAGCAGAAGATTACGAGGGTGTGATCCCGGAAGGATTCGATGTAATCACTCTGGACGAGGCTGACTATCTGATGTTCCAGGGGGAACCGTTTGACGAGGAAGATTATTGCGATGCCATTTTTGCTGTTCAGACCGCTATGGATCGCTACGAACCTGCTGTAATCGGTTACTGCTGGGATGACTTAAATCCCCGCATTCAGCTGGAGCCCAGAGGCGAAAGAGGCTATATTGAAATGAGAGCAGTACACAAGGAACGGGGGGCGCAGAAATGAAAAAAGGATATTCAAAAGCGGCGCTGTTTCTTGCCAGTCAAGCGGTTACTTTGCTGGGATCTTCTATCGTACAGTTTGCCATCATCTGGTATGTAACACTGGAAACCTCCTCCGGCGGATGGGTTGCCCTGCTCTCGGCGGCAGCTTACATCCCCCAGTTTCTGATTTCATTTTTTGCGGGAGTATGGGCGGACCGCTATCCCCGTAAGCGCCTGATCATCGCTGCAGATGGAGCGATTGCAATAGCAACGCTGGCACTTGTGCTTTTGCTTCCACAAATCTCCCAAAACGAAACGGTCTACATCGCACTGGTAGTGATTTCTGCCATCCGCTCCCTTGGCACAGGCGTCCACACACCTGCAGTCAATGCAACGGTGCCCCAGCTTGTTGCAGAAGACTATTTGATGAAGTTTAACGGTATCAATGCAACTGTTCAATCGGTAGTTCAGTTCGCTGCACCGGCCATTGCAGGCAGTATTCTCACATGGGGCAGCTTCCGTGGCGCGCTGATGGTGGATGTAGTAACCGCTATGGTAGGTATTGGCCTGCTGGG
>JAZLAB010000019.1:0-34295 GCA_045612985.1 Faecousia sp. | reverse complement strand
ATAGGGGGCCTATAGGGGGGGTATCCTCCCGCTGCTCCTTCCGTCTCCATCTAGTATTTCCGCCAATTCGTCCGGTTTCAACAGACTGCCTATAGTCCGCAAAAGACTCGTCTATGTACGGCTTGATTGTCGAAAATACCGCAAATGTCAGCCGATCGAGGTCTGTGATCTCTCCGGTATCAAAATACTGAAACACCGCCTTCAGAGCCTTGCCGGCTGTTTCGTCCGGAACAGAATCAATAAGCGCCTTTTGATGCAGGAACATTTTGAACCACGACGGGCGGTTTGTTTTTCGTCCCACCGTCAGACCTCCCTTGTCAGCGCATTGCTGAATGTATATATCAGATCTAAATCCCGGTCTGTGGCTCTTTCTAGAATTTCCTGTATCTTCTGCTTGGTTTCTTCTCTCATTTCTTTGTCGCTCTCTTTCTTCTCCTGCAGGCGGAGATAGCATTGAGCTTGTCCGCCAAAGCTTTGCAATCGTGGTTGCGATTTACAATATCAAACATTTGTTTTTCTAATCGATCCATAGTTATTCCTCCTTTTATTGCCACCCAATGGCGGCTTGTTCTTCCATCCAGCGGTCAAGCTCCCGCACCGGGATAATTCGCCGCTTTCCCAGTACGATCACCGGAAAACCTTTTGTCCGGATTACTTGATACATCTTCGTCGTGCTTACACCCAGAACTGCCGCTGCCTCCGGAACGGTGTACACCTTCCTGGTATTATTGATCTTTGTTTGTTCCAATGGTCTCCCTCCTTTCAGACCGTTAAATCGTACAGAATGTCTGTTATTCTGTGGGCGTGGCGGGGATATCCAGGACCTCACGGATTGCTTGGACCACCTTCGGTGTGTTTAACTGGCCTGTCATAACCTTGTGTAGATAGGAACGATCAAAATACAAGCCGGTTTTGTCTTTTATCTGTTCAATAAGCCAGGTTTGCTTACGCCCTAAATCTACCAACCGCTTTTTTATCTCCTTGCCAAACGGAGTATTTACAATGTTTTCCATATATTCACCACCTTTCTTTTTGTTGACATTTACGCAAATGTGTAATATATTGTAGATACCACTCAACAATATTTACGCTTTCGCGACCTGTTGGCTGTATTTTATTATGCTTTCGTGTAATTGTCAATAGGAAAGTTATGCTTTCGCGTAACTTTGGCGAAGTGTACAAGAAAGGGATGTCAAATATGTCTGAATTGTACAATCGTATTGACACTTTGTGCGCAAATCGCGGTGTATCTATAACAACTATGTGCAAAGAATCCGGCACTAGCCGTGCTTCTCTGTCTGATCTGAAAGTTGGGCGCAAACAGAGCCTATCAGCGGACACGCTTTCTAAAATATCCACCTATTTTGGCGTGTCTGTGGACTATTTGCTGGGTAACGAGCATAAAGAAACGCCCCTGGTCAATGGAGACCAGGAGCTGACTGACTATCTTGAAATGTTAAAGAACAGGCCGGAGTGCCGTATGCTGTTCCAACTGACAAAGAACGCCACAAAGGAAGATGTGGAGGCTGCCGTCAGGATCATCGAGGCGCTACGGAATAAGTAAAAAGGGAGTTGTTTTAGGTGGGGAGTTATATATTTGTTCGCATAATTCCCCTTCCGGATACTGTTCCTGCTGTTGTGCTGCCTAATGATGACGGTACATTTGACATTTACATCAATGCAGCACTGCCGGAGGCGCTGCAGGAGAAAGCACTGCGCCACGAACTGCAGCATATTAACCTGGATCACCTTTACAACAGCGACCCGGTCTGGATCAACGAGCGCGAGGCCGGATAAATAAAATACGCCATTTTGCGAGATATATATTATGAAATTAAGTGAAATTGTAAATCAAATTATGAGCATTACAAACGATATGCAAAACCGCGTAATGTTTAGCAATGATTTGGATGCACAGAAAAAGCGAACCGCTGCAAAACTCCTTATATCTATTGTTGAACCTTTGAAATTCAATGTAATAAATGCTTCCACACCTAGCAAAACCAAAGTTAAGACAGCATTGAGATCATTGAAAAAGGTTGCAAGCGATTACAACATAAAAGAAGATCTTAAAAAATCACTCGCAGATATGAAAGCCTATCTTGACAGCTTAGGCTAAACAACATAGAGCAAAGAAAAACCACCGTTGTGGCGGTAACCACAACGGCGGCAATGCAGAAAAAAACCCACCCATCACGATAGGGACATTCTGCCCTTTTATAGTAGCAGATTCGCCCCGGAAAGGCAAGGATAAAAATGGCACGAAAAGCAGCAGCTGGCACCGGCACGATCAGAAAGAAAACCGTAACGCGTGGCGGCAAGACATATTCATACTGGGAGGCCCGCTATACTGCCGGCTATAATCCCGGCTCCGGCAAGCAGATCCAACGCAGCATAACCGGTAAAACGCAGAAGGAGGTTTCCCAAAAGCTGAAAGCCGCCACCTCCGCCATCGACGAGGGAACATATACCGCCCCTAATAAAATAACATTGGGCCAATGGCTGGATACTTGGACAGCGGAATACCTGGGCGGTGTAAAGCCGTTAACTCTGCAAGCTTATACCCAACAAATCACCAAGCATATCAGACCTTCACTCGGTGCAACCAAACTGGACGCCCTCACGCCCCACATAATCCAAAAATTTTATAATTCCCTGTCTTTATCTCCAAAGAGTATAAAGAACATTCACGGCATCCTGCATAGTGCTCTACAGCAAGCTGTCCTCAACGGTCTGCTACCTGTTAACCCCACAAGTGCCACCAAGCTACCAAAGGTGGAAAAGTACGAGATAAAGCCACTAGAGCCGCATCAAATAGCCGCCTTTCTAGATCGAGCAAGCACAGACACCTATGCAAACCTGTTTACTGTGGCGGTATTCACCGGAATGCGGCAGGGAGAGCTGCTAGGCCTGACTTGGGACAATGTTGATTTTAATTCCGGCATTATCACAGTAAAACATCAGCTGCAATGCAAGGAGGGAACTTATTTCCTGCAGACGCCAAAAAGCGGAAAACCGCGTACAATTCTCCCAGCGCAGGTGGTTATGGACGCATTACAGAAAGAACAAGCAAAGCAGGAAGCCGCCCGGCAGACCGTAGGACAATTATGGGACAACCCCTACAACTTTGTTTTCACAGATCCCATTGGCAAGCACTTGGTCCGCAGAACGGTGGTCAAGCATTTTAAGGCTATCACAGAAAAGGCCGGGATAGTTGCCCGGTTTCACGATCTCCGCCACAGCTTCGCGGTCAATTCCCTAATGATTGGAGACGATGTAAAAACAGTCCAGGCTAATCTTGGACACGCCACCGCTGCATTTACCCTGGATGTGTACGGTCATATTACACAGAAGATGCAGACTGATAGCGCCAACCGTATGCAGCAGTTTTTTAACTCCATAAGGGAAAACTAAAGGGAAAACTTTTCCGCGCAAAAATAGAAAGCAAACTTTTTAAGCACAAAAAGCATATAAAAAGCATAAAAAGGCCACTATCGTTTAACTTTCGATAGTGGCCTTTCTGGCAGGGGCACAAGGACTTGAACCCTGAGCCTACGGTTTTGGAGACCGCCGCTCTACCAATTGAGCTATACCCCTATATCTATTCAAAAAGGCGTGGGCCTTATATTATGTGGTGGGCCCTCAGGGATTCGAACCCGGGACTATCCGGTTATGAGCCGGAGGCTCTAACCAACTGAGCTAAGGGCCCGTAAATTGCAGGCACTTACGCACCGTCGCGTGTGCTATTATACCACTGCCCACTGGGGATGTCAAGTAGAAAAGCCGTCCTTTTGGACGGCTTTTTTACAGTTCCTTTTTCTCCGGTAAACGGCTTTTTCTCCGGCGCTGGGCAGGGCGTTTTTCCTCCCCCTCTGCCTTCTCTGCCCGGCGGGCATAGGCCTGGGCAGCCTCAGAGCTGGCTTCATAAGTCAGCCGGCTGACCCGGAATGTTCCCTCCGGTTGCTGGGAAAGGCGCACCCGGATCAAAAACTGGCCGTGTTCCGGGCAGGTAGCCAGATCCATATACCGGCGGCCCGGCTGTGCAAACCACCGGGAGCCAAGCATCTGCCGCTCACAAACGGGGCATTTGTTTTCCTTGCCGGACATTGCCGACAGCGCGGCGCGCTTGTCCGTGTAATCATAAAACACTTTGCGGCTGATGCAGCCGGGCAGCTCTGCGCCGTGAAAGCCGTTAACGTGCTCCTTCAGCGCCTTGCCGTATTCCTCCATTCCCCTCTTCAAGTCCAGCCGGGCGCAGATCAGCGCCGTATGGTAGGCATCGCCCAACGCGTCGTGGGCAGGCCGAGTAGCCTCGATGCCAAAGATCTCCATAGCGGTCTTCAGAGCCTTTTGGGAGTTGGAGCCGTCGGTCTGGGCGTTGAAGATCATTTGGGCGTTGTACCACTTGCTGACCCAGTTTTCCTCGATGCCAAACAGCTGCAGGTTTTCCCGCAGAATGGTGATATCGTCAAACCCCCAGGTCAGGAAGATGACATCCTCACCACACCAGCTGCGAAAGCGATCAATGGCGGTGGTCATCGGTACGCCTTCCTCCTGCAGTCGCGCCTCCTTGATGCCGGTAAGCTTACTGACCCTACGGTTTAACCGCCGGTAGTATTTCGGCTTGATCAGCACCTGAAACTCGTCCTTCACCTGCTGATCCTCGGTAACGCGCACTGCGCCGATCTGAATGATCTCGCCCCGGATCTGCACCGGAAGCACCTTTCTTGCGGAAGGCGAGCCGGGCCAGGGCTGATTCCATTCCATATCCAAAACAATATAGTCCATTTGCGAAACCTCGGTTCTTATTTCCTGCGCTTATCATATCATAAACTGACCTGCTGTGTAAACCACAACTTGCAAAATGTTTGTTTTTGTGCCTGTATTCACAATTAATTTACATACAACTACTTTATTTTTGCATTCGTTGTGTTATAATGGAAAAAATTCTATGCTGTTGTATAGAAACCTATACGGATAAAGGAGAATCAAGCTTATGTCTTATAAAAAAATTCTAACGATTCAGGACATTTCCTGTGTCGGTCAGTGCTCTCTGACTGTGGCGCTGCCGATCATTTCCGCCTGTGGCATTGAGTGCGCGGTTTTGCCCTCTGCGGTCTTAAGCACCCACACTGCCGGCTTCACTGGTTTTACCTGCCGGGACTTGACGGAAGACATCCCCGGCATTGCCGCCCACTGGGGCAAGGAAAACATTGCCTTTTCCGCCGTTTACACCGGCTATCTGGGCAGCACCCGGCAGATCGCGATGGTGTCTAACATCTTCCAAAACCTGTGCGCTGACGGCTTAAAGATCGTAGACCCGGCGATGGCAGACAACGGAAAGCTTTATCCTGCCTTTGATGCAGAATATGTGGAGGCTATGAAGACCCTCTGCGCCCAGGCAGATTTCGTTGTTCCCAACATCACCGAAAGCTGTTTTTTGACCGGCATCGAATATAAGACCGAATATGACCGGGCTTATATCGATTCTCTGCTTTCCGCGCTGACTGCGTTGGGCTGCAAAAATGTGATCCTCACCGGCGTATCCTATGCCCCCGGCAAGACCGGCGTGGTTGTTTTGGAAAAGGGGCAATATAGCTATTATGAGCATGAAATGCTTCCCAATTCCTGCCACGGCACCGGCGATATTTACGCCTCTGCCTTTGTAGGCGCGCTGATGCGGGGTAAGCCTGCGTTTGATGCTGCCAAGATCGCTGCAGACTACACCGTCAAGTGCATCTATAACACCCAGGGTGATGCCAGCCATTGGTACGGCGCGAAATTCGAAACCGCTCTTAAAGATCTGATCTATGCGCTGGACGAATAAAAAGGCCATAAAAATCCCGCCGATCATCCCGGTCATCGCCGGCATTTTTCTGGTGGGACTTCTGGTCTATTTCGGCCTACACGGCTGCCGCTTTCTGGGCCTGCTGATCTTCGGCGCAGATGCCCTTTTGGCTTGCTACTATTGCCTTTTCAAAATCAAAAAACCGGCAGGTAAGATTATGCTTTGGATATTGTCTGCGATACTGCTGATTGGCTTTGTGGCCGCGCTGATCACCGGCATTTTCATCGGCAAGGCGGAAAAAGGTACGCAAAACGCCACTTGCGATTATTTGATCGTTTTGGGCGCAGGCGTCAACGGCACGACCCCTTCCCTGTCCTTGCAGGAGCGGATCAACGCCGCCTATACCTACCTTGCTGCCCACCCGGACACCGTCTGCATTGTTTCCGGCGGTCAGGGCAGCGGCGAGGATATCACCGAAGCCCAATGTATGTTCAGCGAACTGACCAAAATGGGCATCCCGGAAGCGCGGATCTGGCTGGAAGACAAAGCCGACAGCACCTGGAAAAACATCCTTTACTCTCTGGATGTGATCGAAGCCAAAACCGGCACGCGCCCCACCTGCGCCGGTATCGTCTCCAGCGACTATCATTTGTACCGGGCAAGTCTGTACGCCAAAGAGGCCGGCATAGAGCCGGTTTGCATCCCGGCAAAAACCAGCTGGTGGCATTTGCACCTGAATTATTTCCTCCGGGAGATCTTCGGTGTCTGGGCCTATTACATCTTTTAACAGCAAAAGCAGGAAATCAGAAGATTTCCTGCTTTTTTATTACAGCTTTACCGTCTGCCCGGCCTTGACCAGCACGTCCTTGCCAAAATAGCGCATATAAACATCCGTATCAGTGGGGTTGTACACCCGGTCGCCCAAGGCGGAAAACTGCAGCTGATCGTAGGCTTTTACATACTTGCAGATCTCCATATTGGTAGCATACCAGATGTCCTCGCGGCCGCCGATAAACTCTGCAAATTCCTCAATAATATGCCAATTATCTGCGTCATTAAACTCATAGCTGTGGCCCCACACATAGAAAAGTCTTGCGCATTGGTTCCAGGGATGGCTGGTGGGTGTCAGGGCTACAAATTCCCGGGCCAGCTCCATCAGTCGGGGGTTTTTGTGATGGCAGGTAGCCGGCATACGCAGCCAATCGGTGGGAATATCAAATTTCTCTGTGGACTGGATGGTGCGGGCATATTCCACACCGCACGCTTGCAGCATCTGCACCACCTCGTCGTTGTAAGTGCCGAAGGAATAAGCCATACCGGTAACGATCCGGTCAAACATCTCCTCCAACGCCACCCGGTCAGAAACAACATCCTCCGTTGCCATAGCCATAGGAGCTTCCCCCAAGGAACGGTGATTCTTTCCGTGGATCGCGATCTCGTGGACAGAGTCCTTAAACAGCGCCAAAATCTCCTCCCGGGACAATCGGCGTTTCTCTGTATTGCCAAACATACCGGAATTGAGGTTAAATGTACCCTTCAGACCGTACTTGTCCATAATTTCCACAAGGCGCTTGTCAAAAACCGTGCCGTCATCATAGCTCAGTGTAACGGCCTTATACTTAAAGTCGGGGAATCGTAAAAAGGGATATTGCATATTTTACACTCCTTTTCATTATCTTTAAAACATTTTACACAAATTAACACAAAAACGCAACATAAAAAAACAAGCCCCCCGCCTACAAAAGGAAATTATGTAAAAAGCGCCCCGGAGCGATAAAACTCCGGGGTGTTCGTTATCTGTTTTCCTGCAGTTTTTGGTTTAGCTGTTGGGTTTTGCTTTTGGTGAAGAAATAAATCAGACACCAGATCAGGGCATAGCCCAACACAAAGGCTACTGTGAAGATCAAAATGGGCGTCAGCTGCTGTTTTAGCCAGCCGTTGAGCAGATAGATCAGAATGTACGCTGCATAAAGTCCTGCTCCGTGAATGAGTATTGCGCTGATCAGCGGCAGCTGCTCCAGCTGATAAATGGCGGTCATACCGGCAACAATGAAGGCCAGCAGTGTAATGGTCAGAATGCCCAGACAGACCTCTTTGGGAGAAAAGCTGCTGACCGTTCCGGTCGCGCCTAAAATGCCGTAAATGATTGCCAGCACGATGGGGCCGCCGGCAGCGGCGATCAGACCTCTGAATAAAAATTCCTTTGCAAATTTTTTCATTTTGATAAAAACCTCCTTTTGATTTGTGAAAAACAGCGCCGGGAAACATATTCCCGATAGCCACAGCGAAACACCGCATCCACAGCGCCGCTGTAGGTTGCCTGAAACCGGTCCAGCCGCATTTCGTTGGCTAGACTGCTTTTGTTGATACGGACAAAGTAACCGGGGAGCATTTTTTCCAGCTCATACAGCCGCATTTTCAGCCGGTACTGCTGATTTTGATTGTCGATAGCATAGGTCTTTCCGTCCAAAACGGTGATGCATTCGATATCTGAAAATGCAAGCAGCTTCACTTCATCTTCGGTATAAGCCGCAACGCGATCTGCCCCAGTATCTTCCAGAACCAGTGTCTCGATCTTTTTTGTCAAGCTTGACCGGCTGTGGGCGGTAACCACCACCTCCTCTTCCTTTTCTTTGTCGATAATCAGACGAAATTTCATTGCTCTTCCCTCCTATGCTTGCATTGTATCACATCAAAACTGAAAAATGTTGCATTTTTTCCCATCGGTCATTTTGTCTGCCCCATCGGTCTTTCTTTGCAAAAAACAGGACACCTTTCGTGAGGTGTCCTGTTTTAAATCTGCCTGATATAAAATTCGTTCTATTTATTTGCGTTTCTTCAGTACCAAAAAACCGCCGACTCCAGCACCGGCAACACCTACACCAATGAGCAAAAATCCCCACCAGGGCAGGCCGCCCTTTTCTGATTTTTGCGGTTGGGGTTCGGGCGTAGTCGGCACTGCAGTGGTCTCTGTCGGCGCGGTGTTATCATAATCGCACACAGCGCATTTTTCGGCCTGCAGATTATGCTCCGCGCCGGTTTCCTCCAGCTTGCTGTTGCAGACGGAGCAGGTTTGCCAATGGGAGTTCTCGTCAAACTCCCAGTTTTCAGACACCTTATGTCCCAGCGGCGCAATGGTCAGATCCTTGTCCTTTGAAATCGCCTTTTTGCCGGCATCGTCGCTGAAGATCTGGTCGCAGCCGCCGCAGGTGTAGTAAGCCTCTTTACCCGGCTGGGTGCAGGTAGGTGCAACCTTTTCCACCAGAGTCAGACTGTGAGTATGGCCGGGCGTAAGCGCCGGGGCAAGGATGTCGCCGCAGACAGTGCATTTTTGCGGATTTTTCTCTGTCGCAGCAGGACCGGGGGTATGTTCTTTGGTTTTTGCAATATACGCATAGCCACAGACAGAGCATTTACCCTTCTTGGCGCAGGTAGCCTTTCCACCCTTGTGATCGGCCCGCTCCAGCTCCTCACCACAGCCGGTGCAGACCTTATAGTGGGAATCCTCATCCGTTTTCCATTTTGAGGGGGTGTGTGTATGGGGTTTCTCTACACAGGGGTCAAATGTGATTTTGACTTCCATTCCGTTACCATAGTTGTTCAGCGGAGTTACCCACTGTCCGTTCACCTTAGCTCTGGCATTGGAAGAAAAAGCATAACCCGCCTTCAGATTCACCCAAACCCTGTCATAATACTGATGACCGGTAATGTAGTCTTCATACACATACTTGTTTTTATTGATGTCAAACCAAATAACACCGGTTCCTTCCATATATTCGGTTTCTTTGACGGTATAGGTTTCGTCCATAGGGTCTCCCCCGTAGGGCTGCTCCAAGCCGGTAATCGTAATGGCATCGATATACACAGTTTCGCCGGCAGCATAGACCGTTGCAGGCAGAAATGTGGCAAGCATCACAAGACAAAACAGCATTGCAAAGAATCTCTTTTTCATAAGTACCCTCCTTACCAATTATGTGTTACCTACACAATTTCATTATGTGGCATACCACCATAATTGTCAATAAGATTTTAGTATAATGTGGTGGATTAACAGTCCAGCCGTATTGCATCTTAGTGGGTTCGAGTCCGTCCCCTCTGACAAAAACAAAAAAGAGAGGCAGAAGCCTCTCATTTTTGTTTGGTGCCGGTGGCCGGACTCGAACCGGCACGATGTCGCCATCGGTGGATTTTGAGTCCACTACGTCTACCAATTCCATCACACCGGCAAACACCGAAAGTAGTATACACCACTTTTTCCAAAATAGCAAGTCTTTCTCACAAGAAATTTTCCTTTCTTTTTCAAACCACAGTAGCGGTTTCCGGGTTTATGTGCTATGATAGCTTTGGCTAAGGAGTGGTTATATGAAAATTCTGTTTTCAGATGTCAATATTGCCGTGTGCGTCAAGCCGGTGGGGCTGGACGCAGAGCACGATGTGCCGCAAGCCTTGATCGCACAGCTGGGTGGCGACATTTATCCAGTCCACCGACTGGACAAGAATGTAGGCGGCGTGATGGTCTATGCCCGCAATAAAGAAACTGCCGCATATCTTTCCAAGCTGATCCAGCGAGGAGATATGGTCAAGGAGTATGTGGCCCTGGTTCACGGCGCGCCCCCGGAAAAAGGCGATTGGGAAGATCTTCTTTTTAAAGACAGCCGGAAAAACAAGGTCTTTGTGGTCAAGCGGCAGCGCTCCGGTGTCAAAGCGGCACGGCTGGAGTTTGTGAAACTGAAGGATAACCTTGTCCGCATTCGTCTGCACACCGGCAGAAGCCACCAGATCCGGGTGCAGTTTGCCTCCCGGGGGTATCCTTTGGTAGGCGATCACAAATACGGCGCAAAGGACGAAGAAACGAATCCTATGCTGTTTTCCTGCTGCATCACCTTCCCCTACGGGGAAAAAGAGCATAAATTTGAATATCTGCCCGATTGGGCATAAAAAGGGCGGCCTCTTTGAGGCCGCCCAACACATTTACTATAACACAAGTTTCTTTTTCTTGTCAATTACTTTTTGGTCATTGTGTACATTTTCTTCATTTTGCACAAAGTCGCTTTGTGTATTTTGTACAACTTTACATATTGCAATTACTGAAAATATGTGATATTCTATAGACACAAAGAGGTGATACCAATGTACTAACAAGCTTCACCCCTAACGGTTCCTAGCTAAGTCAAAAGCAGCAGTCATTCAAAGAAGAAGAAGAAAAGACGAAATAATCTCCAAATTTTATCTGAATGAAGAACTGCAGCAAAAAGTTCATTATCATATATATTAACCAATGACTGCAGCAAAAAGCTTAGTAAACTGGGCGGAACCGACAGACGACACTTCACAAAATTTCATAACAGACGAGCATCCCGCGTAAGGGACGAGAAGTTGGAAGAAGATGTGTTGAAAGAAGAAATTGTAGCGGTGAAGAAAGTCGTCAATCTGTAGAAAGCGAGGTTAACCAATGATGTTAGATACTAAGAGTGAAGAGAAATAGCCCTTGATTGTAAGTTATGAAAGTACTTCAATCAAGGGCTATTTCTTTTTGCTTTTGTTATATAATAAATGTCCCTTGGTTGTAAGCCAAGGGACATTCTTGTTTTTCAGAACTTAATAAACCATTTTGCGCTTTTGCTGACGATCTTGTAAACCGGGTCTTCCAGCACCTTTTGGGCATCTTGCAGATGCTTACGAATAGGAAGAGACTGGGGGCAATGCTTTTCACACTTGCCGCAGCCGATGCACTGGGAGGCCGCCGCCACATTTTTCCGGAAGGTGGTACACATAAAGTACTCCCGCAGGCCCTGGAACCAGCCCTCCCGGTAATACATATTATAAGCGTTAAAAGTGCCGGGAATATCCACCCCTTTGGGGCAGGGCATACAGTAGCCGCAGCCGGTACAGCCCACCTTCACGGTAGCGTTAAAGGCTTTGACCACATCTGCCAAAAGCTGCTGCTGTTCATCGCCCAGCATTCCCACAAAAGCCGCATCCGCGGTGTCCAGATTTTCCCGGACCATTTCTTCTGTATTCATTCCGGACAGCACCACCGTAACCTCCGGCTGATCCCAAAGCCACCGGAATGCCCACTGGGCGGGGGTATTTCCGCTGTTTTTGAATATCTTCTTTGCCTCCTCCGGCAGCTGATTGACCAGCCGACCGCCCCGCAGCGGCTCCATAATAATTACCGGCAAACCCTTTTCATTGGCATACTTGAGGCCTCTTCTTCCCGCCTGGGTATGCTCATCCATATAGTTATACTGGATCTGGCAGAAATCCCAATCATAGGCATCCACCAGATTGCAAAAAGTCTCTGTGTTGCCGTGATAGGAAAAGCCCACCTGCCGGATGGCGCCGGCGGCTTTCTTTTCTTCCAGCCACTGCTCAATGCCCATTTTCTTCAGCCGATTCCAGGTGGCAGTATCCGTGAGCATATGCATCAGATAGTAATCCACATAGTCGGTACGCAGGCGCTTTCGCTCCTCGTTAAACAGCTTATCCAGACCCTCTTTGTTTTTGATCAGATAGTGAGGAAGCTTTGTGGCGATACGCACCTTTTCCCGGATACCGTTTTTTTCAAAGATCTCACCGATGGCCGCTTCACTGCCGGGGTATATGTAGGCGGTGTCATAGTAGTTGACGCCACCGTTGAAGGCCTGCATAATCTGCTCTTCCGCAAGGGTCATATCGATCTTTCCCTGCTTGCGCTGAAAACGCATACAGCCAAAGCCCAAAATGGACAGTTCGTTGCCGTATTTATCCAAACGGTACTGCATAACTTCCCCTCCTGACAAATGATCATCTTTAGTATAGCAGATATACGCCCTTGTTGCAAATCACTTTTGGGTATGTTAGAATGCTTTTATTAAGAAAAAGGAGAAAATCTATGGACCACAGTTATCACGCAGCAGAGCTTTTTAACAGCGGCTACAACTGCGCGCAAGCCGTCGCCGCTTCCTTTAGTGATGTAACCGGCCTGACACCGGAAATGTCCGCAAAACTCATCTCCGCCTTTGGTGGCGGTATGGGTAGAATGCGGGAGGTTTGCGGCGCGGTCAGCGGTATGTTCTTCGTCCTCAGCGCCCTTTACGGCTACGAAAACCCCAACCCCGAAGCGCAAAAGGCCCTTTACACCGCTGTACAGGAGCTGGCAGAAAAGTTTCGGCAGCAGAACGGCTCCATCATCTGCCGGGAGATCCTGAAAAATCCCCCCTCCGATCCCAAGCCCACACCCCGGACAGAGGGATTTTACAAAAATCGTCCCTGTACCCGTATGGTAATGGTGGCAGCGACGCTTCTGGACGAATATATCCAGACCCATTAAGTATAAAAAGTGTGTTGCAAGGAGGCTCTTGCAACACACTTTTTATATTAATTATTACGAAATCTTGCCAGGAAATCTTTGGTCTCCTGCTTTTGGGGATTGCCGAAAATCTCTTCCGGTGTTCCCTGCTCGCAGATGACACCGTCGTTCATATAGACCACCCGGTTACTGACATCCCGGGCAAAGGCCATCTCGTGGGTAACCACCAGCATGGTCATACCCTCCTGGGCAAGGTCTTGCATAACGGCCAGCACCTCGCCCACCATTTCCGGGTCAAGGGCAGAGGTAGGCTCGTCGAACAGCAGTACCTCCGGGTTCATTGCCAACGCCCGGGCGATGGCCACTCTCTGCTTCTGACCGCCGGAAATTTGGGCAGGCTTTGCATTCTGATAGGGCAGCATACCTACTCGCTCCAGATACTTGCAGGCGATCTGCTCCGCCTCTTCCTTCTTTCTGCCCAGCACCTTGATTTGGGGCAAGGTGCAATTTTGCAGCACCGTCAGATTGTTATAAAGGTTAAACTGCTGGAACACCATACCCACAGACGCCCTGTATTTAGACAAGGAATCCAGTTCGGTCATAATGTTTTTTCCGTGATAAAGAATTTCTCCCCCTGTGGGTGTTTCCAACAAGTTGATGCACCGCAGGAAGGTGGACTTGCCGGAGCCGGAAGAGCCGATAATGGCCACCACCTCGCCGGCCTGCACCTGCATATCCACGCCCTTGAGGACGTCCACAGCGCCGAAGCTCTTTTTCAGGCCCTTGATCTCAAAAACTGTATTCTTTTCTGCCATAGCGCACCTCCTACTGCTTCGTAACGCGGATCTCCGCCTTGGGGTCAGATTGGGAGCCGCAGATGACAAAGCTCTTGCTGCCGTCCATCTTCTGCTCGATCCACCGCAGGATCCGGGTAACGCTGAAGGTCAGAATAAAGTAGATCACGCAGACCACAAAATAGGTCTGGAAGGTCTGGAAATTCTGGCGCTTGATAATACCTGCAAAGTAGTAAAGCTCCGTAACACCGATGACATTGAGCACAGAGGTGTCCTTAATATTGATCACAAACTCGTTGGCAACGGAGGGCAGGATGTTTCGCATAACCTGGGGCAGTACGATGTAAAGCATCGTCTGCCAGTGGGTCATACCCACAGCCGCTGCGCCTTCAAACTGGCCTTTGTCCACGGAGATAATGCCGCCACGAACAATCTCGGCCATATAGGCGCCGGTGTTGATGGATACGATCAAAATGCCGGAGGGTACCAACGGCAGCTGCTGACCACCGGTGGCGAAGGCATAGCCCCAGTAAATAACCATAGCCTGCACCATCATAGGCGTGCCGCGAAATACCTCGACATACACTGCAATAATGCCGTTAACCAGCCGCTGGATAAACCGCACCACAGGGTTCTTGGAAAGCGGGCAGGTGCGCACCACGCCGGTGGCAAGACCAATCACCAAACCGGCAATTGTGCCGACCATCGCAATGAGCATCGTATAGCCCACGCCCCGAAGCAGGAAGGGATAGTGCTCCGTTAAGATATTAACTACATCTTGAAAAAACCCAATCATAATATTCTTCTCTTACTTTTTCTTGTAAATGACCACCAGGTTGGAGGAGTAGTAGACATCGGTAAAGTCAATTTCTTCCTCACGCTCTGCGGTGGGGCTCATACCGGCGATAATGGCATCTACCGTACCGGACTGGACTGCAGGCAGCAGGCCGTCCCAGGTAATGGCATAGATCTCCAGCTTCATACCCAGCTTGTTGGCAATATATTGGGCGATCTGCACATCGTAGCCGTTGGCATACATACCCTCACTGCCTTCGCTGCTGATGGGCGCAGCGCCCAGAGAAGGCTTGTCCATATCCGTCCAGTTAAAGGGGGCGTATGCGCACTCCATACCGACCTTCAAAGTGCCGGTGGGATTGGCAGGCGCTTCACTGGTCAGCGCCAACTGGGTAACTTCCTGGCCGGCGGAAATGCGGACCATCTGATTCATCAGTTCTGCACGGGTTTCCTGGGGGATCTCCGCCAGGATCTGGTTGATCTGCTCCCGCAGCTGGCTGCCGGTTGCCAAACCAACTGCAATACCTACATCCGCATCGGTAGCAGCAAAACCGGTTTCGTTGTTGACCAGGTGCAAGTAGTCCAGGGTTTCGTCGCCCAGACAGACCTCAATGGCGGTGGGCTCTTCTGCAACATAGCCATCGATGGTACCGGACTTCAGCGCGGTGAGCAGGTCGGCAAATTCAGGGAGTGTAGAGCGCTGAACATTCTTGATCTGCTCCATAGCGTCTGCATGGAATGTACCACTCTGGGCGGCGATCTTTGCGCCCTCCAGGTCGGCAAGGCTCTTTGCTGCAGAGAGGTCTTTCTTTGCGGCTTCGCCGCCACCGCAGGCGGCCAGGCTCAGCAGCATCATGGCTGCCAGTACAACTGCTAAAATCTTCTTCATTTTTGTTTCTCCTTTTTCCTTATAAAATGAAAAATCGAATCGCTTCGTCAAGCGATTCGACAGTAATAGCACATATAGTTTGCCACACTGCTTCGATAGCGCTTCACAAAGTTTGTGACAGTCCGTTGGATATTCTCCAACGACCCAGCAGGCAAAATTCAGGCATTTTACCCACTTCGGCGGTCTCCCCTTTCCCCAATCGCGGCTGCCTGGCCTTGCGGTGGGTACTGATGAATCCCGCGCCTCTATCAAGAGCGATTCAATTTTTCACTATACTACCACGATATGTCCCATCTGTCAAGCCTTTGCCTCATTGACAATTTTCCCGGGATTTGCTACTATTTTTCTATAGTTTGGAGGGATGCATATGCAAAAGGCAAAAATTCATCTTTTAGGCGCTATGGGCATTTTCGGCACCATTGGCATTTTCGTAAGATACATTCCTCTGTCTTCGGCGATGATCGCCTTTGTCCGGGGACTTCTGGGCGTTGTCTTTCTAATATTGGTAATGCTGCTGACAAAGCAAAAACCGGACCTGAAGGCAGTCAAGAAGAATTTGCCGCTTTTGTGCATTTCCGGCGCTGCCATCGGCTTTAACTGGATCTTGCTGTTTGAAAGCTACAAGCACACCTCTGTTGCCACCGCCACCGTCTGCTATTATCTGGCGCCGCTGTTTTTGTTGCTGGCTTCTCCCCTGCTGGGTGAAAGGCTGACTGTCAAAAAGATCACCTGCATCAGCGCCGCGCTGGTGGGTATGGTCTTTGTTTCCGGCATTACCGATGGCCCAATGCCCTCGTTTCAGGAGCTGCAAGGAATTCTATTTGGTGTGGGCGCTGCTGTTTTGTATGCCAGCGTGATGTTCTTAAACAAAAAGCTCTCCCCTATCGGAGCTTATGATAAAACCATTTTTCAGTTGGGCGCAGCGGCTGTTGTTCTGTTTTTCTATTTGCTGCTGACACAAGGCGTTGCCCTTCCCTCCTTAAACGGCATCCAATGGGGTCTGCTGCTGATCGTGGGCGTAGTACATACCGGTTTCGCTTATTGGCTGTATTTTGGCTCTATGAAGCACCTGCCCACAGAAACCATCGCCCTGTTTAGCTATCTGGACCCGGTGTTGGCCATTTTACTTTCCGCCTTCCTTTTGGGAGAGAAAATGACAGTATCCGGCATCATTGGTACGGTTTTGATTTTAGGCAGCGCCCTGTATAGCGAACTGCCCCAAAAGAAATAAAAGATCGGCTGCTTCTTTTGAAGCAGCCGATTAATTACTTTTCTATGGACACATTAAAAATGCCTTCCATTGTTTCCAAAGTTTCCGGTCGGTGGGTTACTGCAATTGCCTGCCGCCCGGTGTGGTGCAGGGCTTCCAGCACCGCTTTCTCCGTCCGGGCATCCAGCGCGGAGGTGCATTCGTCCAGCAGGAAGATGGGTCTGTCCATCAAAACTGCTCGGGCAATGGCAATTCGCTGCAGCTGACCCATAGAAAGACCGGTGTTGTTCTCCCCCAAAGGTGTCTGCAAGCCATCAGGCATTTCAAGCACAAATTCTGCTTGTACAACCTTCAAAGCTTGCTCATAAGTTGCTTGCTCTGCATCGGGGGCAACCAACTGGAGGTTTTCCAGTACTGTGCCGGAAAACAGCGCGTAGTCCTGGGGCACATAAGCAAACAGGCTTCTGGTAGCTTCTGTGCAGGGGATATCTCCCGCATTGGTCTGCAAATACACCCTGCCTTTTTGGGGCGCATAAAGGCCCAAAATCAGCTTGAACATGGTGCTTTTGCCTCTGCCGGAAAAGCCGGTCAGGCAGGACCAGCGCTCCAGCGGTAAGCGCACACTAAAATTCTCCAATACCGGCGTATCTTCACCGGAATAGGTAAAGGTTACATTCTCAAAAACAACCGCGTAAACTGCAATCTCCTGCACCTTTTCCAAGTTTTCCTCCGCAGGTTTCAGCAGCGCTTGCAGCCGCTCAGCAGCCACATCAATGGCAGCAAAGCGCGTCCACAGCGCAGAAATTCCCAATGCAGGACCCCGGAAAATCGCTGCCAACTGAAGCATAGAAAACAGCGTTCCGTAGCTAAGCGCATTTGTAGACAGTTGGGCTGCTCCCCACAGCAAAAGCAAGCCTGCGCCTGCCTGCATCAAGGCGTGGAGCACACCGTTGCTGCCAACAGACCAGAAGCGCCGCACAAACTTTTCTGCCAGATTGTCTTTGACTTTTTGGTCAAAACGCTTCAAAACCGTTTCTTGAATCTGCAGGCTTTGGATCAGCTCCAGCTGCTGGAAATCCTCCTGCATCGCAGCCATCACCTTTTCGTCTGTCTGACGCACGCGCCGGTGGTACTTACGCAGTACCGGGCGCAGCCAGGCAGCTGCCAGGCCAACCGCCACAACTGCGGCCAGTAGTACCACCGCCAACGGCGGATACAGCAGCACCACCGCAGCAACAGCAGTAACCAGCCGGGCTACCTGTCCAATCAGGGAAGGCAGCGCATTGATCGCGCCGTCGCATACTGTTTGCACATCTTCCATTGCGCGGCTGAGCAACACGCCACTATGCTCCTGCCGGAGCAAACGTTCCTTGCAAAACACAGCGCTGCGCAGAATGTCCTGCCGCAATGCGCCGGTAAACCGGTCTGTTGCACTGCCCCGGAGCCAGGATATGCCGCAATAAAAGCCAATCAGCAGTGCAATATCCACAGCCAGGAGAACACCCCAGAATGTCAGTTTCCCATCTCCGGCCACTGCGCTGTCCACCACAAAGCGCATCAGGATCGCCAGTGCCACCTGACATACTGACTGCAAAACTGTCATTACACTGAGCAGTATGATCTGCCAGCGGTAAGGCCTGCAAATGGTATGTACCAGATGTCCCGGAGCAGAAGCACTTGTTTTCATAAACAAAACCTTTTCTTTTTAATCAAAAATCAAGGGCGATATCCCTATCTTCCTCTGGTGTTCCGCCAACAGGCGCTTTATCGTCGTCCTTGTTGTCGTCCTTATCGTCGTCCTTGTCGTCGTCCTTATCGTCGTCCTTGTCGTCGTCTTTATCGTCGTCCTTGTTGTCGTCCTTATCGTCGCCCTTGTCGTCGTCCTTATCGTCGTCCTTGTCGTCGTCTTTGTCGTCGTCTTTATCGTCGTCTTTGTCGTCGTCTTTGTCGTCGTCTTTATCGTCGTCCTTGTTGCTGTCAGCCTTTCCGCCGTCGCCTTCCAGAAGATCGTCGAAGTCGATCACGCCATAGTCGCCGCTCTCATTGTCATCCACATCCATATCCAACGCGCCGCTGGTAGTTTCTGCGGTGGTTTGCGTGGTAGTTCCACCGTTGTAACCGCCACCCATATCCCGGTCATTGTCCCATGGCCAGTGTCCGTCCAAAATGCCTGCCAAAAGCACGCAGATCAGCACAAGCGCTACCACGCCAACGGCAATCAGATAGAGTTTTTTTCTTCCGTCTTTCAGTTCCATTCTTTTGTCCTCCTAATATATTTTCGGATCCATCGCGCAAATAATCTACGCGTAAAAAGATAGTACTTTCGCAAACAAAACAGTTCCACCCACGCCCAGGTATACACACGGTATCCCGGATGGCCAATGTCATACACTTTTCCCTTGCGGGTAAAACCGTCTACTACAGCCAGTATTTGCTCCTGCGTTACCGGCTCACGCATTGCTTGATTATCGCCACTGCAGATATATGTATCTTTTTCTATCCGGATAATCCGGTGCAGCACAAACTGGCCGCTTTCTCTGCGATACAAAATGATGTCCCCTTTTTTCTGCTTGCCGGCAGGCACCAGCACAACGCTGTCTCTGCGACTGCGCAGCAGCGGGTGCATACTAAAGCCGGTTACGGTGAGGTTGGCTCTGCCGCCCTCCTCCAGCTGTAGCTGTAGCAGCTGCATCAGCGACTGCATAGGGATCTCTCGTTTATCCATAACTTACCCCTCAAAGCGCACCGGTCATTGCCTGCCGCGCCACCATTGCTGCCTCGTCATCGTTGCGACAGGTAAGCTCCCAAATGGGGATTTGGCGCAGAATACTATCTGCCAGAATAAGCTGCTTTTCCATCTGGGAATGTTGGGAAATGCGCCAAAGGGATTGGCTCATAAACTTTGGAAGCGCCTCTTTGGCCGGCAGTCTCCTGATAGAATTCTCCTGCCCGCGCCGCAAAAAGGCGATGCTCCCCAACGGCACACCTCTCGGATCAGATAAATCGTGTTTTCCGGACCAGGGTGTGCCATAGGCCATCCAAACATTTTCTACCAGGCGCAAGGCAGGTTTGTCGTCATTTAAGTATGTAGCGCCAAAAAGCCGACACCACTTTTCTGTGTGCGTAGACTTTCCGGTGCCGCTGGGGGCAGAAAACAGGTATGCCTTTCCGTCCAAAACCACCGCTGATGCGTGGAGATAGGAGCCATTAAAGGCCAAAAGCTCACGGGCAAAAGCGGCGCCCATTCCCATATACTCTGTTGTTTCTTCGTCAGGTAATTGAGGATTCAGCTCTTTGATCCTGTTAAGATCGCAGGTGAGGGTAATGTCTGCAGGGCCTTCCGCGTCAGATGCATAAGGCTCTGCCTGACGCAGCGTCCGCCCGGAAACATCCATATCCACTTTCAGTCCCGCAATTACATACCGTTTCATAGGAAGAACCTCTGTTTCCCGTTTCTTTTCTTGTAGGTTGATTACTGATTGTCTTCGATAACCGCGCCAACCATTTTCAGTTTTTGCACAAACGCTTCCACATCAGCCTGGGCTCTGGCTTCCTCTACCTCATAACGGTCGACCAGCGCCTGGGTCAGCGTTTGCACAGTCTGCTCCGTTTCCAGCAGCTTCCAAAGATAGGCGCTGGTGGCATTTGCCGTAATCATACCGGAGAAGGCAGCCGCCGCCTTTCCCACAGGGACGATCACCAGTGTATCCGCTACTTCCCGGAGCAAAAAAGCAGAATTTTGCTTCATATAAATCCCCTAACTTACTTTTTATCGTAGTATTTATAATACTTCTTTGTGGGATCAACAACCACACCGTTAAGAACAAATCCCAAAAGCTTGGCGCCAATCAGTTGCAGACTGCCAAGAGCCTGTTTGACATCATCCTTATTGCTGCGTCCGCAGCGCACCAAAAACAGCACGCCGTCCAGCAGGTTTGCTACCACACAAGCATCGGACACCACTGCTGCAGGCGGGGTGTCCACCAGGATGTAGTCATATACTTCAGACATTTCTTCGATCAGCTTTTCCATAGGCTCACCGTTGAGCAGCTCCAAGGGATTGGGAGGAATCTCGCCGGAGAACAGGATGTCCAGGTTGGGATATACATCCTTATGAATTGCCTCTTTGGGCGTTACCAGTTCTGCCAGAACATTGGCAAGGCCAACGGCAGCCGGCTCTCTGAGCAGTCTTGCAATTGCCGGACGGCGCAGGTCTGCATCGATCAGCAGCACCTTCTTGCCCACCTCCGCAAAGGAGATCGCCAGATTCAAAATGGTAATGCTCTTGCCTTCTCCGGATGCGCTACTGGTTATGCCAATTTTCTTACACTGCTCTCCACGCAGAGAAAACTGGATGTTTGTACGCAGTGTTTTATAAGCTTCAATTTCCACGAAGCTGCTGCTGGGCGACAAGACCTGCCGACGGCTTGCAGCATCTGTATTCACTTTTGCATTTTTTGAAAATGTTGCGCTCATGCTCTTCACCGTCTTTCCTTCTTGCTCTTTTGCTCTCTATACAGATTCATATCCGGGATCTTGCCCAAAACCGGAATCGGATACAGTTTCATCAGATCCTCTTCACCCTTGATCCGCTTATCCAGCATCATATGGATTGCAATGGCCAGCACGGACAAGACTACACCAACTGCGCCACCGACCAACGTGTTAATGACATAATTGGGGGATGAGGGTTCTTCCGGGACCTTTGCATAGTCAATTACCTTTGCAGAGCTTCCCTCCAAAATTGCCGAGATCTTGTCCGGCGCTACATCCGCAATGGCATTGGCAATGTCTGCAGACATTTGCGGGTCAGGGCTGGTAATGCTTACCCGGAAGATTTCTGTTTCTTCCACAACTTCCGAATCCAGCATCTCCCGAACTTCTTCCGTTTCCAGATTTACACCGGATTTGGCAATTACCTCTGTCAAAACCGCATCGCTCTTGAGGATGTTCACATATGTACCAACCAACCGCAAAGCAACCGCAAGGTCTGCAGAAGACAGCGCATTATTGGCATTGTTGGAGTTGTTATTTACATAAATCATCGTTGATGCTTCATATTGCGGCGTTACAAAAGCAGCCGTGTAAACCAGCATTGCAGACGCAACCAGCACTGCACACAGCACAATGATCCACACCCGCTTCCACAGCTCCTTAAACAGCTCTTTTAGATCTAATTCAAATGTTTCTTCCATTTCCTGTACTCCTTACTGTATTAACCGGAAAATCCTAAAATCACATAGCTTCCCAATAATATAAACTATCTTGATAATAGTATCATAACGGTGAGGGTATGTCAATGCGAAAAAGGCAGAAAACTGCCTGTTTAATCTTGGAAAAACTGCGATTTTAAGCGCATTTTGTCTGCAAAAATTACCCATTGGCAACAGTTCACCGAACTGTTGCCAATGAGTTCGAGTCCCGGTCTCCAAACCAAAAAGAACACCCATCCTTTTGGATGGGTGTTCTTTTTGGTGGAGACTAATGGACTCGAACCATCGACCTCATGCGTGTGAAGCATGCGCTCTAACCAGCTGAGCTAAGCCTCCATAAGCAGATTGAATTATAACATACCTATGAAAAAAGTCAAGTCCTTTCTCTTGGCACAGCCGGAAAAATCTGCTATGATAATACAATACAAATAAAAGGAGGTTTTGGGTATGCGCTATCAAAATATGGTTTCCGGCAAATTTCTGTCAAGGCCCAACCGGTTTATCGCTCACATCGATATCGACGGGCAGGAAACGGTCTGCCATGTGAAAAACACCGGCCGGTGCAAAGAGCTTTTGACGCCCGGGGCGCAGGTTTTCTGCGAAAAGTCCTTAAATCCCAACCGCAAAACCGCCTATGACCTGATCGCTGTGCAAAAAGGAGACCGGCTGATCAATATGGACTCCCAGGCCCCCAATGCAGCCGCAAAAACCTGGCTCTTAAATGGCGGTCTTGGGGAAATCCAAGACCTGAAGCCGGAGTCCTTTCACGGAGATTCCCGCTTTGACTTTTCCTTTACAAAAAACGGCAGGCCCTGCCTTTTGGAGGTCAAGGGCGTTACTTTGGAAACGGACGGTGTCTGCGCCTTCCCCGATGCCCCCACCACCCGTGGCGCAAAGCATCTTTCCGGTCTTGCCGAGGCAGCCAAAGACGGCTACGGCGCGTATGTGCTGTTCGTGATCCAAATGGAAAATGTGCAATATCTGCACCCCAACGATGTAACCGACCCGGCTTTTGGCCAAGCGCTGCGGGATGCCGCCGCTGCCGGCGTGGAGATCCTGGCAATGGATTGCCTTGTAACCCCCGACACAATGACCATAAACAACCCGGTTGAAGTCCGATTATAAAAACCACCTTCAATCGCAAGGTGGTTTTCTTTTTATAAGCTTTCCAGCAGTGCCGGTAGCTGGGCAAGGCTCTCGATTTCATAATCCGGCTGCAGGTCTTCCGGACAAGGCTTGCCTTTGGGATTGACCCAGCAGGTGGCGATGCCCGCGTTCTTGCCGCCACGGATATCGGAGGTCAGGCTGTCGCCTACCATCATCGTTTCGGCGGGGTCAAAATCGCCCATTCTGGCGAAACACTTTTCAAAATATGCTTTGGATGGCTTGTCTGCGCCCATATTCTCTGACACGAACATATCCGCAAAAAAGTGGCTGATATTGGCGCTTTTCAGCCGCCCGGCCTGGACTCTGGAATTGCCGTTGCTGGCCATATAAAGGATGTACTTTTTGGAAAGCGCTTCCAGCGCCTCCAGCGCACCGGGGAGAAAATAATGGCCGATGCTCAAATTGTCCATATAGGTTTCACAGCAGGCTTTGGGATCTCCCTCCACGCCCAATTCTTCAAAAAGGGTGGCAAAACGGCCGGTGAGCACCTGGGGTCGGGTGATCTCTTTCCGTTCCAGCCGCTCCCAGTACATTTTGTTGATGGCGCTGTACCGGGCGCAGACCGCCTCCGTCGGCTCAATGCCAAAGGCCTGCAAGGTCTTTTTCAGCGCCACATTTTCTGCCATATGAAAATCCAGAATGGTATCATCCAGATCGATCAGCAAATATTTATACATTGTTCTTTCTCCTAAAGTAACCGATGATGAAATCGGCAAGAATTAGCAGCGAGAAATTTTGACACAAATTAAAGTTCAGAAAACGAAGGAATACTTTGTGTATTTCGAGTTTTATGAACTGAAAAGTTGGGGCAAAAGGTCCGCTGATAACCGCAGACGATTTCATCAGCGGTTACGATAAACCTCGTTAGCAATTTTTGCAAACTCCGGAATGCCCAGTGTCTCGCCCCGGACATTGGGCGCAAGACCACAGGCAGCGATCACTTCCCCTGCCCCCTGCTTGCCCAGCTCCGGGAACCCGGCTGCGAGGCCGTTTTGCAGTGTCTTTCTGCGCATGGCAAAGCTGGCCCGTACAGTGCGGAAGAAGATGTCCTTGCTATCGATCTGCCAAGGCAGCTCTTTCCGGGTGCGCAGGGTGATCACCGCAGAGGTTACCTTCGGTTGGGGCAAAAAGCATCCGGCAGGCACATCAAACAGCATTTCCGGCTCAGAATAATATTGGCAGAATACGGAAAAGGCGCTGTAGTCTGCCGTTCCCGGCTTGGCTGCGATCCGCTGGGCCACTTCCTTTTGCACCATCACCGTTACCGATTCAAAGCACTCTGCCTCCAAAAGGGCGGTGAGGATCGGTGAGGTAATGTAATAAGGCAAATTGGCGCAGGCCATAGGCCGCAGACCGGCGAATTTTTCCTTGACCAGCGAGGGAATATCCTGCTTCAGCACATCGCCCCAGAGAATTTCCAAATTGTCAAACTCTCCGACGGTCTGCTGCAAAATGGGTTTGAGCCGCTCGTCCAGCTCCACCGCGCAGACCTTTTTTGCCCGCAGCGCCAGCTGCTGGGTCAGCGGTCCGATTCCGGGTCCCACTTCCAGAACGCCTGCCGTTTCGTCCACACCGGCATCTATGGCGATTTGCTCCGGCACCCATCCGGCAATGAGAAAATTCTGTCCCTTTGCCTTGGAAAAATGGAATCCGTTTTCCGCCAAGAGCGGCTTCATCACGTGGATATCGCAAACATTGACCATAAAAATGCCTCCTTCCCGCTTTTTCGCTATTATAGCAGGAAGGAGACGTTTTTTCAATATAATTAGTTCAGGAAATACACGGTGCAGCTTCTGCGACCGAACTGGAAGCACTCGGCAGTGGTGTCAAAATACAAGTCGATGCGGTTTTCCTTAATGGCGCCGCCGCAGTCCTCTGCTGTTGCGATGCCGTAAATGTACTTGCCATCGTTACTCATAATGAACATCCGGGTGCCATAGGGGATCACGCTGGGGTCCACAGCAACTGTGCCGATACGCACCTTTGTGCCGGTGGCTGTGTAGTCATCACAACCGGCATCGGTCTTGGTGTAGGCCGTTGCGTTAAACTTTGCCTTTTTGCTGTAGGTCAGCACCTCACCCTCGGCGGTAACGATCACGCCATCGCCAATAGCAGGTGCGTTAGATTTGGCATCCGTCTTTGTGCCGGTGCCAACTGCAACGATCCGGTTGACCGGCTGCTGCATCACCTTTTCCTTGATAAGTGTACGGTTGGTTTCCTGGGAATTTGTGTAGATCACATTAGCAGTTTTCTGTTCCTGACCAACGCGGCCCTCCACCAATACGACCTCCTGGCCCTTGGGAAGAGTGGGATCCTCACAATACTTTGTTTCAAAGGGAATGTCCACTGTGTAGGTCTGCTCCATCTGCACGATGCAGTCCACCTTTACCTCCATACCGTCATAGGTTTCGGTATCCAGCGGAGAGGAGACAACATAATCGCCCTTGGACTGAAGTCCGTTACGGGTCAAAAGCTGCTCCAGGGTCTCACCGTAGCTGCTGACAGTAATGGAATCGCCACAATAGTTGATGGTGATCGTCTGGTTACGCTGCACAGTGATTTCAGAAATGCCGTCGCCGGCCTCGGTTGTGTATGTATCGTCCGCTGCAAGATCAACACCTGCCTGGTCCAATATATACGCCGGATCTGTGGCATAGGTGGTATACACCTTTACTGCATCGCCATCAGTGATCACATAGGTTGTCTGCGCCTGCGCCGTCGGTGCCAGCATTGCCAGCAGCAGCGCCACAGGGATCACCACAGCCGCCACATAAAAGAAGAGATTCTTTCTCTTGGTTACTTGCGCAATAATCTTCTCCATAAAAAAGCCTCCTTTCGTCAAAAGTAGGACAGTTCGCCGTTTTCAAAAACGGTATCAATTGGTTACAAGATTGCAATATTTATAAGATTGCGGCTACATTATAACAAATATTTCAAAAAAGTCAAGTCTTTCCGGCAAAACGCCACAAAACGACAACTTTTTACCATATTTTTGTTAAAATTTTATGTAAACCCCGAGGTGCTAGATATAGGTAAATTTTTCCATAAAACCACAACATCTAGTGTATTTGGTAACATTTGTTGACATAACTCCGGGAATTTTGTAACTTTCTGCCGAAAAAGCCACTTCCAAATTATGGTAACCATTTTGCCCCCTGTTTTTCCCGGAAAAACGTCGTTTTTCCATTGACAGTAGCCACTTTTTGTGTTATATTCTGCTTGTAAAAGGCCGTGATGAAGACACGCGTTTCCGGAAAGCTACCCAGAGAGGAGCCAGTTGGTGCAAAGGCTCTGTAACCCTGCCGGAACGATACCACTTCTGAGCCGGCAGGCGGAAATGCCTGCCCGGAAGCATCCGTTATCAAGTGCATGGCAAAGGACAAACAAATTAGCAAGAGCAAGCGCTGATGTTTTTTGTCGCAAATCAAGTTTTGAAAACCGCAGGAATACTGGATATGTATTTCAAGGTTTACAAAACACTGAGTTGTGGCAAAAGGGGCAGTGATTGCCGCAGATAATTTGATTGGCATTTGCCCCAGAGTGGCGGCTTGTCCGCAACCAGGGTGGAACCGTGGAATACTATAATCATATGTATCCCACCCCTGATTATGTCAGGGGTGGGATATTTTTATTTTGCCCCATATTACTAAGGAGGGTATTTTATGTCCGAAGAAAATCTGTACACTTTTGAAAATCCCGAGTACCGGAAGACCTACTGGCACACCAGCTCCCACATTATGGCCCAGGCTGTCAAGCGGCTGTGGCCGGAGGTGCAGCTTGCCATCGGTCCTGCCATTGAAGAAGGCTGGTACTACGATTTTGATGCTTCCTTCTCCTTTACCCCGGAGCATCTGGAAAAGATCGAGGCGGAAATGAAGAAGATCTGCAAGGAGCGCATCCGCCTGGAGCGCAGCGAAAAGCCCCGGGCAGAGGCCATCGCCTATATGCGCCAAATGAACGAGCCTTACAAGGTAGAGCTGATTGAAGATCTGCCGGAGGATGCGGTGATCTCCTTCTACACCCAGGGCGAGTTTACTGACCTGTGCGCCGGTCCTCATGTGGACCACACCGGCCGGATCAAGCATAACGGCTTCAAGCTGACCAAGTCCTGCGGCGCTTACTGGCGCGGCGACTCTAACCGCAAGATGCTGCAGCGCATTTACGGCATTGGCTTTCCCAGCAAGGAAGAGCTGGACGAGTACCTGCAAAAGCAGGAAGAGGCCTTAAAGCGCGACCACAACAAGCTGGGCCGGGAGCTGGAATTCTTTACTACTGTGGAAGAGATCGGCCAGGGCCTGCCCATTCTGCTGCCCAAGGGCGCAAGAGTCATCCAGACCCTGCAGCGCTGGGTGGAAGACGAGGAACAAAAGCGCGGCTACCTGCTGACCAAGACGCCTCTGATGGCAAAGCGGGATCTTTACAAGATCTCCGGCCACTGGGATCACTACCTGGACGGTATGTTCATTCTGGGCGATCCCTATGACGAGGAAAAAGAATGCTTTGCCCTCCGGCCTATGACCTGCCCCTTCCAGTATCAGGTATATTTGAACCGCGCCCGGTCTTACCGGGATCTGCCTATGCGTTTGGGCGAGACCTCTACCCTGTTCCGCAACGAAGACTCCGGCGAAATGCACGGTCTGATCCGCGTCCGCCAGTTCACCATTTCCGAAGGCCACCTGGTGCTGCGTCCCGATCAGCTGGAGGAAGAATTCCGAGGCTGTCTGGAGCTGGCAAAGTACTGCCTGGACACTGTGGGTATGCTGGAAAACTGCTCCTTCCGTTTCAGCCAGTGGGATCCGGCAAGAGCCGGCATCAAATATGAAGGCACTGCCGAGCAGTGGGAAGAAGCACAGCGTGTTATGGGCGACATTCTGGACAATCTGGGCGTGGAGTACGAAATTGGTATCGACGAGGCCGCTTTCTATGGTCCGAAGCTGGACATTCAGTATAAGAATGTGTTTGGCAAGGAAGACACCATCGTTACCATTCAGATCGATATGCTGCTGGCCCAGAAGTTCGGTATGGAATACACCGATGCCGACGGCCAGAAGAAGATCCCCTATATCATCCACCGCACCTCTTTGGGCTGCTACGAGCGTACCCTTGCTTATTTGATCGAGCGTTACGCCGGCGCGCTGCCGTTGTGGATGATGCCCACCCAGGTCAAGGTGATGCCTATCACCGACCGGGCCCACGAATACTGCAAGGACCTGGTCTGCCAGCTGGAAAACTGCGGCATCCACGCCGAAGGCGATTACCGCAGCGAAAAGCTGGGCTACAAGATCCGGGAAGCGCAGCTGCAGAAGATCCCCTATATGCTGGTGGTCGGCGACCGGGATATGGAAAACGGCACCGTTTCCGTCCGTACCCGCAAGGGCGACGATCTGGGCGCAATGACCCCCGACGAATTCATCGCAAAGTGCCTGATTGAAATTGCCAGAAAGAGCAAAGAAGTATAATATATAATGTACGGGCGGCTGCCGGAAGCAGCCGCCCCGAATCATACAAATGTAGTAACCGCCTTAATTTCGATATTTTTCAAAAAATGCCTTGACAATTTTCACCCCGTAGAGTATAATGGCAAAGCTGTCTGAAAATGCTGCTATAGCTCAGTCGGTAGAGCGCATCCTTGGTAAGGATGAGGTCGCCAGTTCAAATCTGGCTAGCAGCTCCAAAAAACAAAAGACCACCCAATCGGGTGGTCTTTTGTTTTTCTCGCTACGGCAGATTTGAATCATCTAAATATAATCAAATCCGCCAACAGCTCCTTAATCTGTAATACGAAGCAAATCGTTCGGTGTACAATTTAACAGCAAACACATTGCTTCAATATTCTCATATTGGATAGACTTCGTTTCATTATTAACCATTTTATTGAAATTTTGATAACTCATACCTAGCTGCTTGTACAGCCAGTATTTCGTCTTTCCCTGTTTCTCCAGCAATTCCAACGCATTGAGTTTTATCATAAGATATCCTCCCATAAGTTATGTTTTAATGAGATAATATCCTAGTGTTCCCCTTTACATATAGACTATTGCGTTATATAATGTAATAGTCTATTTTATATTTTTGAGGTTTAATTATGATTATCGACATTACAGGAACGGAACCGACTCCGGGAAATTGCGGAGCAGATTGCCTTGGAAACGGTATGCGTCCTCCTTTTCCCTGCTGCTGCGACGAATGCGACTATATGCTGTGTTGTTTAAAAAAACATGATCACGCAGAGTGCCTTATTTGCAAAGATAGCAGCTGCCCCAACGCGCATATATAAATGAGATCCCTATTGCCAAATACTTCTTGCACTCTTAATTTCTGCGTGATAAAATATAAGCAACCTATTATATAAGGAGGGTTACCATATGAAATGTCATCAATGTGGTTTTGAAAGTGAGCTGGACTATCCTGTCTGTCCCCAGTGTCAGGCCCAGATCCAGTCGAATCCTGCCGCCCAAAGCATTCTAAAGGCGCTGAAAGACTCTCTGTTTTTGGTCATCTGCATTCTTTTCAGCGTTTCCGTTGTAATGGCTTTGGCCAATGACAGTCTATCCGTTCCCAACATCTTGATTGCGGTCTTTCTGTGGCTGACCTATGCCCAAAGCCAAAAGGGCACTGCAGACGCAAAGCATCTGCGCTGCATTAGTGGCGCGGTGTATGCCAATTATGTGATCACCTATGTGGCAGCCGGTTTGATCCTGCTTCTGGGCGTCATTTTCACGGCTGCCTTCGGTCTGATTGCCGACAATCCCAGCCTCATTGAAGGTATACTGGCAGATGTGACAGATGTTGACGTTGCTGCGCTTACGCAGATGTTTGCCGTTATTCCCAGCGCTGTGATCCTCACGGTGTTCGTGATCGTCGCAGCCATCATTGTGGTGATGAACATCTTCTCTTTGCGCTACATTCACCGTTTTGCCCAGTCCATCTACAAGAGCATCGAAGCCGGCGCGCTGAACTTAAAATATGTGGACACCGCAAAAATCTGGCTGTTTGTCTTTGGCGGTTTCTCCGCGATCAACTGCTTGAGCGCTCTGTTTGGCGGTCAGTTTAACGGTGCGATCAGCAGCGGCGCAGACGCAGCCGCCTGCATCCTTGCCGGTCTTTTGATCCGGAAATACTTCACCGCAGCACCTGCCCCTGTACAGCAGCTGCCCTCTGAAGAATAAAACCTACAAAAGTATGCACGGCAACCGCCGTGCATACTTTTTTCGTGTAACCCCTTGACAAAACCAAAACCTTACAGTATAATCACCCTTGCGTTTGGACGATTAGCTCAGCTGGCTAGAGCATCCGCTTGACGTGCGGAAGGTCATAGGTTCGAGTCCTATATCGTCCACCATAAAAAAGAAACCACACCATTCGGTGTGGTTTTTCTTTTTTATTTGGTGGCGATATAGGCTCGAACCCATCTAAATGCAACAGTCCGGTGGACTGTTGCTGACACCAGTGCAAACACTGGTGGCTACATTAATTTTTGCCCTCTGGGCAAAAATGCAAGTCGAGTCCTATATCGTCCACTTCATTCTACGCACGGCTCGAACCCATCTAAATGCAACAGTCCGGTGGACTGTTGCTGCCACCAGTGCAAACACTGGTGGCTACATTAATTTTGCTCCTTTGGGAGCAAAATGCATATCGATAAGTAACACCCCAAGAGGGCAAGTAAAACGCAGCCCGATTGGTTGGTGGCACTTATGCAGCGAGCAGCGCGAGTCGCTGTCCTATATCGTCCACCACACACCAACCATTATTGATTTGTTTCGAAAAAAGAAATAAAAAGTTTACAGCTTGTTTACTTTTTGGGTGTATGCTTTTCTCTGTAAATCAGTGAGGAAGTGTTTCTACCCGTGAAAAAAGCATCCGGATTATTCAAATTCATAAAATGGTGTGTAAAGGTGTTTTACCCCAAGCCCAAAGTTGTAGGCATTGAAAATTTGCCGGGGGAGCCGGTGATCATCGCAGGCAACCACTGCCAGATGAACGGCCCGATCGTAGGCGAAATATATATGCCCGGTGAGCCTTATATTTGGTGCGCCGGAGAGATGATGCATCTGAAGGATGTGCCGGGGTATGCCTTCCGGGATTTTTGGAGTCAAAAGCCCAAGTGGACACAGCCTTTTTACAAGCTGCTTTCCTACATCATCGCGCCGTTTTCGGTCTGCGTGTTTAACAATGCCCGGACCATCGCCGTTTACCACGACAGCCGCATCATTTCCACCTTCAAAAACACGATCAAGATGCTCCAGGCAGGAAAAAGTGTGGTGATCTTTCCGGAGCACGATGTAAAGCACAATCCTATCGTCTATGAATTCCAGGACAAGTTTATTGACATTGCAAAGCTGTATTATAGAAAAACCGGAAAACAGCTTCAGTTCGTGCCAATGTACATCGCGCCAAAGCTGAAAACAGTCTATTTTGGCAAGGCTGTATCCTTCGATCCCGCCGCGCCGATGGATAGTGAACGCGTCCGGATCTGTACATACCTGATGGATGAAATTACCGCCATTGCCCAGGCGCTTCCGGAGCACACCGTTGTCCCCTACCGGAACATTCCCAAGAAAGATTATCCGACAAACATCCACAAGGAGAACGCCTATGAAAACACCGGTGGTTGATTACCGTAGCTTTCGCTTAAGCAAGCTAAATAGCCCCCAATTCTCCCATTTAAAGCTGCTGCTGGGCTGGGTGGGGTATTTCATTTTATATTTTCTTACCGAGAATTTGATCCCGGTGGAAAGCTGCCATCCGGTACATATGTGGCTGGACGATGTGATCCCCTTCTGTGAGTGGTTTTTGATCCCCTATGTATTCTGGTATGTTCTGATCGTGATCTCTCTGGGATATTTTCTGCTATACAATGTGGACAGCTTCAAACGGCTGCAGACCTACATTATCATCACCCAAATTCTTGCGATGATCTGTTATATTGCCTATCCTACGCGGCAGGATCTGCGCCCAACGGAATTTGTAAATGACAATTTCCTGACCCGCTGTGTCAGCTTCCTGTACGCCTTTGACACAAACACCGGCGTATGTCCTTCGCTGCACGTGGCATATTCTCTGGGCATTGCCTCAGTGTGGACAAAGGAAAAAACCGCCCATCCGGTCTGGCGGGGATTTGTGGTCTTTGCGGTGATTATGATCTGCCTGTCCACAATGTTTATCAAGCAGCATTCGGCGGTGGATTTCTTCGCGGCAATTCCGGTGTGCTTGATCGCAGAGGGCATTGTGTATCGGGATCGGTATTTTAGAAAGAAGAAATAGCTTCGCACGGGAAAGTATTTCCTGCATCTATCTTGCTTTTTTCTTTTATGGCAGTATAATGCACTTATACTTATCGTACCAGGAGGAAACCCTTATGCCTACACAAAAAGGCATTCAGACCGCCATTGAAAATGCCGGCGTGAAAAAAGGCGATATTTTGATGATCCACTCCTCTTTCAAGAGTTTAGGGCCTGTGGAAGGTGGCGCGGAAGCAGTGATTTCCGGTGCGCTGGACGCGCTGGGTCCGGAAGGCACTTTAGTATTTCCCACCTTCTGTCAGAAGGATTTTGGAAGCAGCTATGAGACCTGGCATATCAATAAGCCCTCTGACACCGGTTATTTAACGGAGTACTTCCGCACCCGGCCGGGTAGTCTCCGCAGCGATCAGGCCACCCACTCCGTCGCCGCCTGTGGCGCAAAAGCAAAGTATCTCACCGAGACCCACGGCCACACCCACAAGCGCTACGGCAATATGGGCGACACGCCCTTTTCTGCAGACTCCCCCTTTGCAAAGATGTATGAAAACAATGCCAAGATTTTGATGCTGGGCGTAAAGCCCCACTTCACCACCTTCCGGCACTTTGCAGAGTATGTCTATGTAGAAAGCTGTCTGCAGAAGATCAACGACCCGGCAAAGCGGGAGCAAATGCAGTCCCGGCTGGCATCTATGACCGACGACTATGCCGCCTGGCCCCGGATCTACAATGTGTGGATCTTCGACCGGCTTTTGGAGCAGGGCAAGGTCCGGGTTACCTGGTGCGGCAAAGCCACCCTGCTTTGCTACAATGCCAAGGATTTCGTGAATCTGTGCCTTTACCATCTGGAAAACCGCACCCAGGAAGCGCTGTTTGATCACAAGGGCGAGATCGTTGCCCGGTGGAATCAATGGCTGAAGGACCTGGATGAGATCGTCGCCGCCCAATAATCTTGATATTTTGCAGCCGAAAAGGGAAAAACATAGGAAAATAAGCGTATTTTTAGAAGAAAAACCCTTGACTTTTCCCCTTTGGTTTGCTAAAATAGTCCAGCCGCATTGAATAGGCTTAAGTTGGTGCGCCCAAAATTGGCCGCCACGCCTTAAAAGCGAGTCTACAAAAATGAAGTAGGTGAAAACAAATGAAAGCAGTTATCGTTACCGGTGGCAAGCAGTACACCGTCTCCGAGGGTGATGTTCTGTACATCGAAAAGCTGGAGGCTGAGGCTGAAGCTACTGTCAAGTTCGACCAGGTTCTGGCCGTGCTGGATGGCGAAAACACCAAGATCGGCGCTCCCCTGGTAGAGGGCGCATCTGTCGAGGCTAAGGTCATCAAGAACGGCAAAGCAAAGAAGATTACCGTCTTCCGCTACAAGGCCAAGAAGAACGAGAAGAAGAAGCAGGGCCATCGTCAGCCTTACACCAAGGTGGAAATCACCGCAATCGCACTGTAATTATGACTAGATGCGAGTTTTTCACGGAAGAGGACAGAATCACAGGATTCTCCGTTTCCGGACACAGCGGCTACAGTGAAGCCGGCAGCGACATTGTCTGCGCAGCCATTTCCGCCGTTGTTACTATGGCCGAAGCCACCATCAATGATGTGTGCGGCGCAAAGGCCAAAGTCCGGGTGAAGGAAGAGGACGCCCGCGTTACTCTCACCCTCCCCGCTTCCTGCGATGAAGAAGAGTCTGTTCAGGCAGTGCTTTCCGGCTTGATGCTGGCGCTCATCTCTCTGAAGGAAGATTACCCCGATTATATTGAAATTTTGGAGGTGTAATACCATGCTGAAGATTGGTATTCAGTTTTTCGCTCACCATAAGGGCGGCGGTTCTACCAAGAACGGTCGTGATTCCGAGGCTAAGCGTCTGGGCGTAAAGCGTGCTGACGGTCAGTTCGTTCTGGCT
>JAZLAB010000018.1:0-3504 GCA_045612985.1 Faecousia sp. | reverse complement strand
GTGATGACCAATATGGTCATCGGCAGAGTGCTGACCATCGACGAGCTGTTTGAAATGGGCTACCAGGCGGTCTTCGTAGGCTCCGGCGCAGGTCTTCCTATGTTTATGAACATTCCCGGCGAAGCCCTCAAGGGCGTTATGTCCGCCAATGAGTACCTGACCCGTACCAACCTGATGAAGGCTTATGACGAGAATTACGACACCCCCATCGTCAAGAGTAAGGCCGTTGCTGTTGTAGGCGGCGGTAACGTGGCAATGGATGCCGCCCGCTGCGCAATGCGTCTGGGCGCGGAGCATGTGTATGTTGTTTACCGTCGCGGCGAAGCAGAAATGCCCGCCCGTCTGGAAGAAAAGCATCACGCCAAGGAAGAGGGCATCGAGTTCAAGACCCTGTGCAATCCTGTGGAGATCCTGGGTGACGAAGATGGCCGCGCCTGCGGCATCAAGTGCATCCGTATGGAGCTGGGTGAGCCGGACGCCTCCGGTCGCCGCCGCCCCATCGAGATCCCCGGCAGTGAGTTCGTGCTGGATGTGGACACCGTCATTATGTCCCTGGGCACCAGCCCCAACCCCCTGATCCGCTCCACCACCCCCGGCCTGGAAACCAACCGCAAGGGCTGTCTGATTGTCAACGAAGACGAGATGACCACCCGGGACGGCGTGTTCGCCGGCGGTGATGCGGTTACCGGCGCTGCCACTGTTATTTTGGCAATGGGCGCAGGTAAGAAGGGTGCTGCCGCCATCGACGCCTATCTGAACAAGTAATCCCCCTGCCCCAGCTCAACGCTTTGTTGTTATGTAGACCGCCCAATTTCTTGTTAGTGAGGTTTTTATGAAAAAGAATTTCCCCATTATTAAACGCCCTATGCTAATGTTGTTTTTGGTCTCTGCCTTTGTTTTAGCGCTTGAGAATATGTCAAATTTTTCGTTCCCTTTGGGGTTGTTAGGCTATCTAATAGAGCTTTGCGTTTCTCAATTGCTTGCACAAGTGTTTGCATATTTGACCTTTTTATTACTAAAAAACAAGGACCATCATGCAGCGTGGACAAATTATGTCATCTGGGCACTTCTTTTAAATTTAGGAAGATTCGCACAACTAATTAATCCGTGATGTTTAAAGATGCGTCTTTCATCTATGCGTTCCGCTAAATTGGGAAAAGGTTTGAATTTTGGGAACGCAAAGCCGCGCGACAATATTCACCAAACAGCCGCAGACACACCCTCTGCGGCTGTTTTCTTCCCTCTTATGTGTTGTTATGTAAATCTGCCACACAGAGGTCCGCGACCATTCTTCCGCCGCCATCCTTCCGCCGCCATCCTTCCGCCTCCGTCCTTCCGCCTCCGTCCTTCCGCGGCCATCCTCCCACACCTGATTCTCCCCTCTGCTCCCCTCTCTTTCGTTGTTATGTAAACCACGAATATGTTGCGTTTTCTTTTCATAGGCTTTTCCCGGAGGGGATCAAATGCCAAAAAAGGATTTATGGATCTTATTTGGGGCAATGGTTGCCGCGCTGCTGCTGGCGCTGACCCAGTTTGCCCATAGCGCCATCTCTGCCGGGGCTTGGGGCTTAAGCTTTTCCCAGGAGGGACAGCCTCCGGTCGGCCCGGCAGGTAAAGATGTGCTAAAAACCTATGATGCTGCCTACTTAGGCGATACTAACGAAAAGGTCTTATATTTAACCTTTGATGCAGGCTACGAAAACGGCTGCACTGAAAAGATCCTGGACACCTTGCAAAAACACCAGGTTCCTGCCGCCTTCTTTTTGGTGGGCAACTATATGGAGAAAAACGCGGACCTGGTCCGCCGAATGGTAAGCGAGGGCCACATTGTAGGCAATCACACCATGCACCACCCGGATATGCGCAAGCTATCCGACAAAGAAAGCTTTTCCAAAGAACTGGAGGATTTGGAAGCTTTGTTTCACTCTGTTACCGGCAGGGAGCTTCCCAAGTTCTACCGCCCGCCCCAGGGCCTTTACAGCGAGGAGAACTTGAAGCTTGCCCAGCAGCTGGGCTACAAGACAGTCTTCTGGAGTCTTGCCTATGTGGATTGGAACAACGACAGCCAGCCAACGGCGGAGTATGCCTTTTCTAAACTACTGCCCCGGACCCACAACGGCGCGGTGGTTTTGCTTCACTCCACCTCCCAAACCAACGCCCAGATCCTGGACGAACTGCTGACAAAATGGAAAGCCGAAGGCTATCGCTTTGCCCCCATCACCGAACTGTTTTAAAAAACCGGCCTTGTGCGTCTTGCACAAGGCCGGTATTCTTTATTTATGACCGTTGGTGGAGCGGAGCGTAACATCGTGGGCGCCGCCTTCCACAATGGAAACGGAGGACACCAGCGTCAGCTTGGCATCACGCTGCAGGTCGGGGATGTTGGTAACACCCACATTGCACATAGTAGACTTGACCTTGTAAAGGCTGGCCTCCACATTGTCGTGCAGGGAGCCTGCGTAGGTAACATAGGAGTCCACGCCTTCCTCAAAGGAAAGCTTTGTCTTGCCACCCAGGTCATAGCGCTGCCAGTTCCGGGCGCGGTTAGAGCCTTCGCCCCAGTACTCCTTCATATAGGCGCCGTTTACCAGCACCTTGGGTGTGGGAGACTCGTCAAACCGGGCAAAGTACCGGCCCAGCATCATAAAGTCTGCGCCCATTGCCAGGGCCAGGGTCATATGGTAATCGTGAACGATACCGCCGTCGGAGCAGATAGGCACATAAATGCCGGTTTCCTTAAAGTATTCATCCCGGGCAGCCGCCACCTCGATCAGCGCGGTGGCCTGGCCGCGACCAATGCCCTTGGTCTCACGGGTGATGCAGATACTGCCGCCGCCGATGCCGACCTTAATAAAGTCTGCGCCGGCCTTTGCCAGGAACATAAAGCCATCTCTGTCCACCACATTGCCAGCGCCGATCTTGACGCTGTCGCCGTAGCGCTCCCGGACCCAGGCGATGGTGTTGGCCTGCCAGCAGGTGTAGCCCTCGGAGGAGTCGATACACAGCACGTCCGCGCCTGCTGCCAGCAGAGCGGGGATCCGGTCGGCATAGTCCCGGGTGTTGATGCCCGCGCCTACCAGATAGCGCTTCTTTTCGTCCAGCAGCTCCTGGGGATTTGCCTTATGGGAGGCATAGTCCTTGCGGAACACGAAGTACATCAAATGGTCCTTTTCATCCACAATGGGCAGGGAGTTGAGCTTGTTTTCCCAGATAATATCGTTTGCGCCCTTCAAAGTGGTGTCCGCAGGAGCGGTAACCAGCTTTTCCCGGGGGGTCATAAAGGTGGAGACCTTTTCGCTGACATCCATACGGGAAATTCTGTAATCCCGGCTGGTAACGATGCCCAAAAGCTTGCCGTTGGCAGTGCCGTCCTCGGTGATGGCAACGGTGGAGAAGCCGTTTTCTTCCTTCAGCGCCAGCACATCTGCCAGCGTTGCGTCGGGGGTCAGGTTGGAGGCGGAAACCACAAAGCCCGCCTTATGGCTCTTGACCTTGGCAACCATC
>JAZLAB010000017.1:0-11936 GCA_045612985.1 Faecousia sp. | reverse complement strand
TACCGATAAGATGGAAGCCGTCCTGGACGATGCTTATATTCTGATCACCGACAAGAAGATCGCCTCCATCCAGGAGATCCTGCCCATTCTGGAGCCTGTTGTCAAGGCCGGCAAGAAGATGATGATCATTGCCGAGGATGTAGAGGGCGATGCGTTGGCTACTCTGCTTGTCAACCGCCTCCGCGGCAACTTCAACTGTGTCTGCGTCAAGGCCCCCGGCTTCGGCGACCGCCGCAAGGAAATGCTTCAGGATATCGCTGTGCTCACCGGCGGTACTGTGATCTCCAGCCAGCTGAATATGGAGCTGACCGACGCCCAGATGACCGACTTGGGCCGCGCCCGTCAGGTGGTCGTTACCAAGGACACCACCACCATCGTCGACGGCGCAGGCTCTGCCGAAGCCATCCAGGCCCGGGCTCACCAGATCCGCAGCGCCATCGCCACCCCCACCTCCGATTACGATCGGGAAAAGCTCCAGGAGCGTTTGGCAAAGCTTTCCGGCGGCGTTGCCGTCATCAAGGTGGGCGCCCAGACCGAGGTTGCTATGAAGGAGCAGAAGCTGCGGGTTGAGGACGCTTTGAACGCCACCCGGGCCGCTGTGGAAGAAGGCATCGTGGCCGGCGGCGGTACTGCCCAGGTCAACGCCATCGCAGCTGTGGAAAAGCTGGTTGCAAAGCTTTCCGGCGACGAGAAGACCGGCGCCAAGATCATCGCCACCGCGCTGCAGGCACCCATCCGCCAGATCGCGGAGAACGCCGGCGTAGACGGCAGCGTGGTCTATGAGAAGATCCGCTCCTCCAAGAAGATCGGCTATGGCTACAACGCCTACACCGAACAGTTCGTAGATATGATCTCTGCCGGCATCGTGGACCCCACCAAGGTTACCCGCTCCTCTTTGGAAAATGCCGCATCTGTGGCATCCTGCGTGCTGACCACCGAATCTCTGGTTGCCGACAAGCCCGCTCCCGAAGCAGACGCCGCCGCAATGGCTGCCGCTGCCCAGGGCGGAATGTACTAATTATATTACCCGAGTGTCCCTACGGACACTCGGGTAGTTTTATTCGCCTTTCGGCGAGTTATATTGCTTTGCAGTTATATTTGTCTGTCGACAAGTGATATTGCCTTTGGCAGTTGTGGCGAATAAAATACCACTGAAACCGCAAGGTTTCAATATCACTATTGCCGAAAGGCAATAATATCACTCCGACAGCGTCGGAATATCACTTGAAAAACATTCCTCTTTGTATATAATAATTTCAGAGGTGATAGTATGTCGAATAGCATTTTAAGAGACAAGGCAAAGATTTTCGCAAAGGATGTGGTTTTCCTTTGCCGTAATATGAAGGAAAACCGCAAAGAAGCGGTATTGATTAACCAACTGCTGCGCAGCGCTACTTCTATCGGTGCAAATTTACACGAAGCACAATATGCCCAAAGCACAAACGACTTTGTTTCCAAACTGGAAATTGCGCAAAAGGAATGCTATGAAACAGAATATTGGTTGGAACTTCTTTTTGAAACCAATTGTATGACTGAAGATTCCTACAAAACCTTTCAAAACAACTGTGGTGCTATTCGCAGAATGTTGGTTTCGTCTCTTACCACCATAAAATCCAAATAAGTTCCCAAACCGTCGGCTTTGCCGACACCGCAATTGTCAATTGTCAATTATCAATTGTAAATTGTCAATTATCAATTGTAAAATCAAAAAGACCACCCAATTGGGTGGTCTTTTGTGATTTTACTGGTTTTCTTCCATTTCCTTCAGGGCGTCCTTGCGGCTGAAGTTTGCGCGGCCCTTCTCGTCGAAGCCCATAAACTTGACCCAGGTCATATCGCCCAGATTCAGAACATCTTCCACCTTTTCCACACGGCGGTTTTCCAGCTTGGAAATGTGGACCATACCGTCATGGCCGGGAGCGATCTCCACGAAAGCGCCGATGGGCAGGATGCGAACGACCTTGCCGTAATAGAGCTTTCCAACCTCGGGAACGAAGCAGATATCGTCGATCATCTTCTTGGCAGCGTAAGCAGCCTCGGCGTCAACAGCGGAAATGAACACGCTGCCATCGTCCTCGATGTCCACCTTTGCGCCGGTGTCTGCGCAGATCTTCTGAATGGTCTTGCCGCCGGAGCCGATGATCTCCCGGATCTTGTCAACAGGAACAGTCAGGCTGATCATCTTGGGAGCATACTCGCTGACCTCAGCCCGAGGCTCGGGAATGCAGGGCAGCATAACCTCTTCCAGAATGGTCAGACGCGCCTTGCGGCAGCGCTCCAGAGCGTCGGCAATGATCTCCATGGTCAGACCCTTGTTCTTCAGGTCCATCTGAATGGCGGTGATACCCTCGGTAGTACCGGCAACCTTGAAGTCCATTTCGCCGTGGAAGTCCTCAACACCCTGGATGTCGGTGAAGGTTCTCCACTCGCCAGTCTCCTGGTCGGAGATCAGGCCGCAGGAAATACCTGCAACGGGGCGCTTAATGGGAACACCGGCGTCCATCAGGGCCAGAGTAGAGCCACAGATAGAGCCCTGGGAGGTAGAGCCGTTGGAGCTCAAGACCTCAGAAACTACGCGGATGGCGTAGGGGAACTCCTCGACGGGGGGGATCACGGGCAGCAGAGCCTTTTCAGCCAGTGCGCCGTGGCCGATCTCACGACGGGAGGTGGAGCGGGCAGCTCTTGCCTCACCGGTGGAGAAAGCGGGGAAGTTGTAGTGATGGATATAGCGCTTGCCCTCTTCGGCATAGATGGTATCCAGCTTCTGGGCAGCGGACAGGGTGTTCAATGTGCAGATGGAAAGAACCTGTGTCTGACCGCGAGCGAACAGGCCGGAGCCGTGGACTCTGGGCAGCAGGCCAACCTTGGCGTCCAGAGGACGGATGTCGTCCATACCGCGGCCGTCCACGCGCTTGCCCTGGAGCAGCCACTTCTTAACGACCTTCTTCTGCATCTTGTACAGGCAGACCTCGATGTGGGTCTCAAAGTCCTCGTACTTCTCGCCGAACTTTTCCTGGAAGTCCAGACGGGCAGCAGTCAGCCGCTCCTCACGGACATTCTTGTCGTCGGTGTCCAGCGCGTACTCGATCTGACCCAGACCGTACTCCATCAGGTCGTCCAGCAGCTCGTGGTTGACAGCAGCCTTCTCGAAGGTGAACTTGGGCTTGCCGATCTCGGCCACGATGCCGTTGGTGAACTTGACGATCTCCATATTGGTCTCGTGGGCAATCCGGATGGACTCGTAAACGATGTCTTCCGGAGCCTCGTTGGCCTCGGTCTCGATCATAACAACCTTCTCGAAGGTGGAGCTGATGCACACGAAGCAGTCGCAAGCATCTCTTTCCTCGGCAGAGGGGTTTACGATATACTTGCCGTCCAGGTGGGCAACATTGGTGGTGGCAACGGGTCCGTTCCAGGGCACATCGGAAGAAGCGATGGCGATGGATGCGCCCAGAGAAGCCACGATCTCAACGGGATTCTCATCGTCGTTTGCAAGAACGGTGCAGGTAACAACGGTGTCGTTACGCAGCTCCTCGTCAAACAGAGGACGCATAGGACGGTCGATAATACGGCTGTTGAGAATGCCCCGCTCGGAGGGCTTGCCCTCACGACGGTTGAAAGAGCCGGGGATGCGGCCAACGCTGTACATTCTCTCCTCGAACTCGATGGTCAGAGGGAAGTAGTCGATGCCGGCCTTGGGAATGGGGTTGCAGGTGCAGGTGGTCAGAACCACAGTATCACCGTAACGGCAGATGCACTCGGCATTTGCCAGCTCGGCAACCAGACCGGTCTCCACAGTGAAGGGACGGCCGCCGATTTCCATCTCGTAAACGTGATGGTTGGGGTATTGCTTGCGAGTAACCATTTATAGTACCTCCTTGATTTCTTTTGTGTTTGTATCGGGAGGTTTTAGCACTTGAAACAATTGCCAAAACGCGGCAACTCTTTCAACTGCTAAAGCTACTCCCGAAAGATGACGGATTTGACAGCGTGAGATTTTTCGTTGGGTCGTTCGATGACAGCTGAAGACATACTTTGTGTATTTCGAAGCTGTCATCGGGCGAATCCAGCGGAAAAGATCCGCTGAAAAAGTAAGGCGACGGGTCCCCGTCGCCTTACCTTTTGTTCATTACTTACGAATTCCGAGCTTGGCGATGATAGCACGATAACGGTTGATGTCCTTCTTTGCCAGGTAGTCCAGCAGGTTGCGGCGCTTACCAACCATCATCAGCAGGCCACGACGGGAATGGTTGTCGTGCTTGTGGGTACGCAGATGGTCTGTCAGCTCGTTGATGCGAGCGGTCAGGATCGCGATCTGTACCTCGGGAGAACCGGTATCGCCCTCGTGGGTAGCGTTCTCCAGAATGACCTGCGTCTTCTTTTCCTTCTGAATCATGTTCACTTTCACCTTTCTATAGATTATTCCTTGCAGCCAAGTAAAGGGTCGGTGTCTTCCCAAAACCGAGCCGCAGGTACGCGCTGGCCATAGCCAGCCCGACTATCTTACCACAAGTTTTCCCAAAAGTAAAGAAAAACTTTCACCTTTTTCCCAACAATTTCCTTGTTTGCTGGGTATTTTTCTCAATTTCTGCCTTTAGCTGCTCCAAGGACGCAAATTTCTGCTCCGGTCGCAGGAACTCCAACAACTCCAGTGTGATGGTTTTGCCGTAAAGGTCGCCTGCAAAATCCAGCAAATGGGCCTCTGCCAAAATGCCTTCCCCTTCTACCGTAGGCCGGGTGCCGATGTTGGTAACCGCGCCGTAGCGTTGTCCGTCAACAACTGCATTGGCAGCATACACGCCATACTTGGGGCAGATCACCCCATCCTCCAACACCACATTGGCGGTGGGGATTCCCAGGGTCGTTCCCAGCTTTTTACCTGCAACGACCTTTCCGCTGATGATGTGGCTGTGGCCCAGAAAACGGTTGGCCTGCTCGATCCTTCCCTGGGTCAGCAGCTGCCGGATGTAGGTGGAAGACACCCTTACGCCGTCCAAAAGCTGTTGGGGAACAATGGCATAGGGCAGATTCCGCTCCTTGCAAAAGTCTTCCAGCTTTTGGGCTGTGCCGCTTCCTGCCGCGCCGAAGCGAAAGTCGCTGCCGCAGACGAAGCCAGCCGCGCCCTGCGCCACCAGCTGCTCCAAAAAAGCCGACCAATGGGTCTTTCGCAGCGTCTCGTCAAAGGGCAAGACTTGAATTTTCTCTGCGCCATAGGCTTTCAGCAACCGTTTCCGGTCTGCAAGGGAGTTGATTAAATTCGGCATCTGCCCCTTTGTCAGACTTTCCGGATGGGTGGCAAAGGTAACCGCGCCGGCGTTGCAGTCGTGGAGCTTTGCCAGCTCTGCGCAGGCTTTCAGCAGCGCCTGATGGCCCAAATGTACCCCGTCGAAAAACCCCAGGGCATAAATTGTTTTCTCTTTCATCACTTTCCCACTTCTCTTAACGCCTTCTCCTGGAGGAGAAGGTGGCCGAGCGCAGCGAGGTCGGATGAGGTGTTATGCAAATTTCTTTTCACCTCATCAGTCAGCTGCGCTGACAGCTTCCCCTCAAGGGGAAGCCTAAACTTCAAAAAAGCTCTTTATGGTTGACATAACACCGGCTTCTACCTTCGCCAGCATCAAAAACTCACCGTTTTGGCCGTAGGCCCGGTATGTACCTTCCTCCATCGCTACAGAAAAGGCATTGCCGTTGCGGCAGCGCAGTTCCTGCTTGTCCGTCAGGGTAACTGCCGGGTAGGCGGCAAACATACTGTCCACCGGCTTTAGATACTTTTCCGGGTCTTCGCTTTGTACCAAAGTCTGCAAAGGGATCGCCTCGGCAATGGTGTACGCCCCGGCAGCCGTTCTTCGCAAGCTTTCCATACAGCCGCCGCAGCCCAGGGCCGCCCCGATGTCCTTGCAAAGGGTGCGAATGTAAGTTCCCTTGGAGCAGCACACCACCAAGCGGGCGCAAACGCCGTCAAATTCCAAACATTCCAGAGAGAAAATCGTTATATTTCGGGGTTTTCTCTCTACTTCCTTGCCTTTTCTTGCCAAATCGCACAGCTTCTGGCCGTTTACCTTCAGGGCCGAATACATCGGCGGGATCTGCTGAATTTCCCCCCGAAACTGCTCCAAAGCCTTTTCCAGCTGCTCTTTACTGACCTCCACCGGTCTTTCTTCCAGTACCGTACCGGTCATATCCTCAGTGTCGGTGGTGATGCCCAAGCGCAAAACCGCCTCGTATGTTTTTTCCGCCTGCTCAAAGAACTCCACGCCCCGGGTGGCTCTGCCCACAAATACCGGCAGTACCCCGGTGGCCATCGGGTCTAATGTGCCGCCGTGGCCGATGCGCTTGGTGCGCAGCACCCCTCGCAGCTTGCTGACCACATCCTGGCTTGTCCAGTCCGCCGGTTTGTCGATAATTACGATTCCATTCATATTACAATTCCGGCATTGCGGCGATCACCGCCGCTGTTGCCTGCTCCATAGGCATTTCCAGATTTGCCCCTGCCGCGCCCCGATGTCCACCACCGCCGAATTTGGCGCAAATTGCGCTGGCATCAACGGTACTGTCGGTGCGTACAGAGATCTTTACCCGGTCCGGCTCTTGCCGCAGCGTTGCCGCCACCACCACACCGGAAATGGTCCGGGGAAAGCCGGAGATGTTTTCCATATCATCCTCTGTAACCCCCAGCTGCTGCTCCACCTCCAAAGGAATCGCGCAAATGCAGATCTTGCCGCCAGCCATAAATTTGGCATTTTCCACCATCCAGCCCTGGATCCGCAGCCGGGGCAAAGAGGTGGTCTCAAAGAGTATCTGGTTAAGCTTTTTCAGGTCCTTGTAAACGGCTGCGCAGTCCGCCGCCACCCGGAAGGTGTCCGGGGTGGTGTTGCCGTAGCGGAAGCACCCGGTGTCGGTAGACACCGCAGTGTAAAGGGCCTTTGCCATTTCCCCGTCCAGACTTACGCCCATTTCCTGCAAAACGCCGTAGACCACCTCGCCGCAGGCGGCGGTTTTCGACTCTACCAGCTCCTTTTCCGTAAAGGAGCGGTCATTTTCGTGGTGGTCGATGCGCAGGGCAATTTTGTCCGCCAAGTCAGCAAACCCTTGGGGCAGCATACTTTTCGCCGCCACATCCACACACACCACCGTATCGCCCTCCTGGGCCTGCTTTTTGGTCAGCCCCTCCAACAAATCGGCATACTTGGGGGTGATCTCCGGATTTTCCAGCACAAAGGCGGTCTTACCCAACTGCCGCAGACCTCTGCACAGCAGTGCCGCGCAGCCCAAAGTATCTCCGTCCGGCCGCCGGTGGGTGAGAATGGCAAAGTTATCTTGTTGTTTCAAAAAAGCAGCGGCTTCAGTTCTGTTCAGAGTCCCCATCTTTTTCTACCTCCAGGGAGTTAATGAGCTTGAGCATTTTCGCGCCGTAGGTGATGGAATCATCCAGCTCCCACACCAGCTCCGGGGTATAGCGCAGCTTCAGCGCCTGTCCCAGCTCCCGGCGCAGATAGCCGCCGGCAGACTGCAGGCCCTTCAGACCGTCTTTGGCCCGACTCTCCTCCAAAAAGCTTACATAGATCTTTGCATAACGCAGATCCGGGGTGGCTTCCACCCGGGTAATGGAGATCATAGTATCCTGCACTCTGGGGTCTTTCAAATTGCGGATGCTGTCAGCGAGGGCCTTTTGAATTTCCTCGTTGATGCGTCCGATACGATTGGATGCCATAATATCCTTCCTTTCATAAACGAACCTTGCCGCGCCGCTTATGCGGTGCGGCAAGGGGTTGTTATTGTTTAATTTCTTCCATAACAAAGCATTCGAAGACGTCGCCTTCCTTAATGTCGTTAAACTTTAGGATGCTCATACCGCACTCGTAGCCGGCGGTAACCTCCTTGGCAGCGTCCTTAAACCGCTGCAAAGAGCCCACCTCGCCCTCGTGGATGACGATGTTATCCCGAAGCACGCGGACCTGGGCATCCCGGGTAACCTTGCCGTCCTTGACCATACAGCCGGCGATGGTGCCGATGGCGGAGACCTTGTAGGTCATACGCACCTCGGCGTGGCCGATGATGGCTTCCTGGAACTTGGGCGCCAGCATACCCTTCATCGCTGCCTCGATCTCGTCGATGGCATCGTAAATAACCCGGTAGAAGCGCATATCCACAGCAGTACGCGGGGGGCTGCCCTGGGCGCCTGCATCGGGGCGGACGTTAAAGCCAACGATGATCGCGCCGGCGGTAGAAGCCAGCAAAATATCGCTTTCGTTGACAGCGCCTGCGCCGGTGTGAATGACCCGGACGCGAACTTCCTCGTTAGACAGCTTTTCCAAAGATGCCTTGACTGCTTCTGCAGAGCCCTGGACGTCAGCCTTGACGATCAGGGGCAGCTCCTTCATTTCGCCCTCCTGCATCTTGGCAAAGAGGTTATCCAGTGTAACCTTCTGCATTGCGTTGGCAGCATCGTCCTTTGCCTTCTGCTTGCGCTGCTCCACCAGCTCCCGGGCCATACGCTCGTCGATAACGGCGTTGAACTCGTCGCCGGGAGCGGGAACTTCCGCCAGACCGGTGATCTCAACCGGCACGGAAGGACCGGCAGTTTTCACGGTGCGGCCCTTGTCGTTGGTCATCACGCGAACGCGGCCAACGGCAGTACCGGCGATGACGATATCGCCCTGATTGAGCGTACCGTTCTGCACCAAAAGGGTTGCGATGGGGCCTCTGGTCTTGTCCAGACGGGCCTCGATGACCGTACCCTTTGCCCGGCGGTTGGGGTTGGCCTTCAGCTCCTGCACCTCGGCAGTGAGGATGACCATTTCCAGCAGATCGTCCAGACCCATACCGGTCTTGGCAGAGATAGGAACGATGACCGTATCGCCGCCCCACTCCTCGGGGATCAGGTCGTGGTGAGTCAGCTGCTCCTTGATCCGGTCGGGATTTGCCTCCGGCTTATCCATCTTGTTGATGGCAACGATGATGGGCACATCCGCCGCCTTGGCGTGGTTGATAGACTCCACCGTCTGGGGCATAATGCCGTCGTCGGCAGCCACCACCAGAATGGCGATGTCGGTGCTCTTGGCGCCACGGGCGCGCATAGAGGTAAATGCCGCGTGGCCGGGGGTGTCCAGGAAGGTGATCATATTGCCGTTTACATCCACCGTATACGCACCAATGTGCTGGGTGATACCGCCCGCCTCACCGGCAGTAACGGATGTCTTACGGATGGCATCCAGTGTGGAGGTCTTACCGTGGTCAACGTGGCCCATCACCACCACAACGGGGGCGCGGGTAACCAGCTCCTCGGCAGTATCCACGTGATCGTCAATGATCCGCTCCTCGATGGTAACGGTGATCTCCTTTTCCACCTTGCAGCCCAGCTCCACCGCCACGAATTCTGCGGTGTCAAAGTCGATGGTCTGGTTGATGGCGGCGATGACGCCGTTTTTCATCAAACACTTAATAACCTCACCGGCGGTCTTCTTCATCCGGCTGGCCAGCTCGCCAACGGTGATCTCGTCGGGGATCTTAACGGTAACCGGGGCTTTCCGGGCCACCTCCATCTGCAGGCGGCGCAGCTTCTCCTGCTCCTCATTGCGGGCCTTGTTGCCCTTGAACTTGTTGTCTTTTCTGTTTTGCTGCTGGCCCTTCTTGCCAAACTTCTGCTTGCCGCCCTGGAAGTTTTGGACCCGCTCGGAAACCAGGTTGTCCACATCCTCAAAGCGGCGGGTGTTCAGCTGCACCGCAGAGGTGTCCACCACCCGGCGCTCCCGCTTTCTTTCCGGCTCGGCAGGCTTTGCAGGCTTCTCCGGCTTCGGAGGAACAGACGCCTTCTTCTCTTCCTTTGCCGGTTCTTTCTTTTCTTCTTTTTTCGGGTCGTTGTGGGCATCGACCCCTACAGCCTTCGGCTGCTCCTTCTTGGGCGCCGGGGCTACCGCAAAGACCACCTCGATGGACTCGATCTGGTTGGTCTGGGTAATATAGTCAAAAATCACATTCAGCTCCTCGTCCGTCAGCACCTGGGTGTTGGACTTAGGCTTTTCAAAAAACTTCTCCATGATCTGGGCGATCTGCTTGGGCTGCATCCCAAAGTCCGCCGCGACCTCTTTTACACGATACTTTTCCATATACGCACCTCCGTTACTTCTTACGCTTGCTGCGACCCAGCTTTTTGTTGCGCTGATGGGCTTTTTCCTCTGCCTGGCGCTGCTGCACCCGCTCTGTGCGGCGCTGCAGCTGCTGCACGATCTCCTGGTCGGCATTTTCCAGCCCACTGACAAAGGCAAGGGCCAACGCAGGATCGGTAAAGCAGGCAATGGCAAGGCTCTGCCGTCCCACCGCCATTCCCATTTCCTCCTTGGAAAAGGGCGCTTTCACACAAAGCTGACCCGTTCCTGCCACAAAGCTTTTGGCTCTGCGCCAGGTGTGGTCGGAGGCGTCCTGCGCCACCACCACAAGTCTTGCGCGCTGGGCTCTGGCTGCGCTGCCCACCGGCTCTTCACCAAGCTCGATGCGACCGGCTTTCCGCGCCAACGCCAGATAGTTTAAGGCTTTATCCACCAATGTTTTCCCCCATTTCCTTTTCCAGTCTATCATAGACCTCCTGGGGGATAGGAACTTCCAGGCTGCGCTCCAGGCTTTTTGCCTTCCGGGCTTTTTGCAGGCATTCCATTTTGGGGCAAATGTACGCGCCCCGACCGTTTGCCTTGCCGCTGAAATCCAAAATCACGCTACCTTCTGTGGTGCGGACCACCCGGATCAGTTCCTTTTTCGCTTTGCGCTCCCGGCAGCCCATACACTGCCGCTGGGGAATCTTCTTTTGCATAAGAGCCGCCTCCTTTTGTTTTTAAGCTTGGGATTCCGGCTTGATGTCAATTTTGTAGCCGGTCAGACGGGCAGCCAGCCGGGCGTTCTGGCCCTCCTTGCCGATGGCAAGGCTCAACTGACCGTCCGGCACCACAACGGTGCAGGCCTTTTGACCCTCAACGGGGGTAACGCTAATGACATCCGCCGGAGAAAGGGCCGCCCGGACATACTCACAGGGGTCTTCGCTCCAAACAACGATGTCGATCTTCTCACCGCTGAGCTCCTCCACCACAGCGCCGACACGGCCGCCCCGAGGGCCGACGCAAGCGCCCACCGGGTCAACGCCTTCCATAGCGGCCCGGACAGCGATCTTGCTGCGGCTGCCCGGCTCACGGGCAATGTTGCGGATCTCCACCTGGCCGTCAGCGATCTCCGGGGTCTCCAGCTCAAACAGACGGCGCACCAGGTTGGGATGGGTGCGGGAAACGTGTACCAAAGGACCGCGACCTGCCTTGTGTACTTCCAAAACATAAACCCGGATCATATCGCCGGGATAGAACTCCTCGCCGGGGATCTGCTCGCCGGTGCGCAGCACAGCATCGCTCTGCTCGTTACCCTGGCCCACCCGGACAAAGATGTCGCCGGTGGGATCGATCCGCAGCACAGTGCCGGTAAGCATTTCCTGTGCCTTGGAGGAATAGCTTTCGTAAATTGCGCCCCGCTCTGCCTCACGGATGCCCTGAATGACCACCTGCTTGGCAGTCTGGGCAGCGATGCGGCCAAACTTTTCCACATCCACGGGGATGGAAACGGTCTGACCCACCTGTGCATCGGGATCGATGTTCCGGGCAGCACCGATGTGCAGCTCCAGAGCGGTGTCCTCCACCTCTTCCACCACGGTCTTGACCTGGTACATGGTGATGCCACCCTCGGTGACCTCCACCACAACATTTTCCGCGGGAACATCCCGGCGGTCCTCCCGGTCCTTCCGGTAAGCGTTGGCCAGAGCCTGCTTTAAGCGCTCCAGCATATAGTCCATGGGAATGCCCTGTGTCTTTTCCAGTTCCCGCAGGGCGGCGAAGATCTCCACACCGTCGATCTTGTGAGCCTGGGGCTGCTTTTTCTTAGAAGTGCGTGCCATTTTTATCTTT
>JAZLAB010000016.1:0-1612 GCA_045612985.1 Faecousia sp. | reverse complement strand
TTTTGGAAAGCTGCCACATATTTGTGATACCGGCGGAGCGCAAATAGGATATCCGGATCTTCTGCTTTCCTTGGGTGAGCATTTCAACATCCATAGCTTCCAGCGTTGCCTGAATCTTTGCGTTTAAGAACTGATCTGCCGCCCTTCGCAACTGCGCCAGTTCCTCCCGTTCTCCAGCCAGGGCAGCCTGCAACCGACTGTCGATTTGCTGCGTTTGCTTAATATTACTTTTGATTTGCTTTTTATCTGGCTTGTTGCTCATAGTACACACCTCTATAGCAAAGGGAAGTGGTGAACCCCCACCACTTCCCATGCATTATCGAACAAAATTCATTTCTTCATCTTGGCGAAGCGGATGTATTGCTTTTCCGTACCGGTATCGGCTAAAACGCCTGCAAGATATTCCTCATCTGCATTTTCCGCATCTGTGTGATACTCAAAATACGCATAGCAGCCTAATGAATCCGCCGTAGGACAGACCAGCAGCACATTGCCGTCCTCGTCCTGTGTCTCCTGCCAATCGCCCCGCCAAACCTCTCTGCCATCCGTTACAATGGCAGCATCCAACAGTGCAAAGGTGACTATTTGCTTCAGTTCAGGACATTCCCAGGAACCAAGCACATCCACACCGTTGTCGTTTAGGATGCTGTTCAGCAAGTCATCGAATTTCTCATCATCCTCTTCACTGTCTCCAGCATCTGCCAGGCCGCCGAAAATGGAGGAAAGCTCCTCCTGGAAGGCATTCAGTGCATCCCCTGCCGCCTGACCAAGGCCCTTCATCAATTTTTCAAATTCCGCGCTGAAGGCTTCGCTCGTCACATCATCAGCTGCCTGCGCTTGACTGCATTTTTCAACAAATGCCTTTTCATCCACCTTGTAAGGTTCTGCTTTCACAAAGGCAAAGGTCTTCAACTCTATGCCACGTGAGTTCGGCCACGCCAATTCCAGCTTTTCCGCCATAAGTTCTGTCAGCCGTTCCCGGCACATCGTCAGCTGGTTGTACGCCACACCCTCTGCGGAAAGCTGCGCCAAAACGTCCGGCATACACAGAGAAAACACGCTATACAACTGGGCATCGATACCCTGATGGGAAATCCGCTTGGTTTTCTCCTCTGCCATATAGCGCAGAAAGGTCTTGGGATTTTTAATGCGGTAATTGAAATACAAAGCGGTACGCAGGCGGATGTCCTGCTCCACCTTTAATTCCGGCTCCCTTGCGGGATATACGATTCCCGTATTGCTTTCATGTACTTTGCTGGAAATCATCTCGGTACGAACAAAATAAACCTTTGCTTTGGAAATATCTTCTTCCGCCTCGATGCGATAATCTCCGGGTCTTCCGCAGGACGCAAGGATACGATCGCCTTCCAGAAGCACCGCATTTTGGCCTTTCTCCACACGGATCAGGGTATACTCTGTCCAGGGGCGCCCCTTCAGCGTTGCCTCGTCTGTGTCTTTTGCCAACATTTCCTTTGCCGGCGCAGACAGCAAGCTACCCTTTGAAACCGAGTAAAGCACCTTCACAAAACCATCCACGGCTGTCTGTTCCACTTTTACCCATTCCATAAGCTTTCTCCCGTAATCTATCGGTGTTTTATTCCTTCACAAAGCC
>JAZLAB010000015.1:0-2279 GCA_045612985.1 Faecousia sp. | reverse complement strand
TTCATTATGAAAAAGTTATTTGCAATGATTTTGGCAATTTGCCTGGTATTTGGTTTGGTCGCCTGCGGCGGCAATGGTGACACTGCCCCCGAAACAACCGAAGCAAAGCTGATTTCCGGCACTTATACCCTGTGTATGATCGTTGCCGGCGAATTGGTTATGGACGAGGAAACTATGAACGAGTCCGGAATGAACGAAGGCGTTTTTATTACCTTTAATGGCGACGGAACCGGTATTTACGCCGTAGAAGTTGAAGAAGAAGTGGAAATGCAATATGATGAGAAAAACATCATAGATCCCTACGGAGAAGAAGGCGCAGTGATCCCCTACGAGGTGAAGGACGGCAAAGTGGTACTTGACTTTGGCGATGGCGAACTTTTCTACTTCAAGAAGGCTAACTGATCCGTTTGTCTCCATAATCCTATAAAGGAGTGATAAAATTGGCAGTATTACAAGACTTTAAATGTCCTTGCTGTGATGGCGCTATCGAGTTTGACAGCAGTCTTCAGAAGATGAAGTGTCCCTATTGCAGCTCGGAATTTGAGATTGCCGATCTGCAGGCCTATGCAGAAGCAACAGGCGGGCAGATGGAAGATAATATGCAGTGGGATACTGCAGCAGGAACCCAGTGGCAACCCGGTGAAACCGAGGGAATGCGCATCTACACCTGTAACAGCTGCGGCGGCGAGATCGTTGCTGATGAAAATACCGGCGCTTCCGAATGTCCTTTCTGCGGCAACCCCGTGGTCATGACCGGTCAGTTTGCAGGCAGTTTGAAGCCGGATCTGGTGATCCCCTTCAAGCTGGATAAAAAGGCTGCAATTGCCGCACTGAACAAGCACTATGGTGGCAAAAAGCTGCTACCCAAGGTCTTCAAGGATCAGAATCGCATCAAAGAGGTCAAGGGCCTGTATGTTCCCGTTTGGCTCTTTGGCGCAGATGCACAGGGTCTTGTGCAGTATAAAGCATCTCGCACACGCACCTGGAGCGATAGCCGCTATAATTACACGGAAACCAGTTACTTCAATGTGGTTCGCGGTGGCAGCCTGGGCTTTGAGAATGTTCCCGTGGACGGCTCTACCAAGATGGACGATGATTTAATGGAATCTATCGAGCCGTTCAACATTGCTGAGGCTGTGGATTTCCAAACCGCTTACCTGGCAGGCTATCTGGCAGATAAATACGATGTGGATTCTGAAAGTAGCATTCAAAGAGCGAATGAGCGCATCAAGAAAAGTACAGAGGAAGCCTTTGCTTCTACTGTACAGGGCTATACCACCGTTACCCCCACCATGACCAACATCAGCCTGGCTAACGGCACTGCAAAATATGCGCTGTATCCCGTGTGGATGCTGACCACCCAGTGGAACGGACAAAAGTATACCTTTGCGATGAATGGTCAAACCGGTAAGCTGGTAGGTGACCTGCCTATGGATAAGGCTGCATACCGGAAATGGCTCGTGGGTCTGACAGCAATCGTAGGCGCCGTTGCGTTTGCGGCAAGCTATCTGCTTTGGCTGCTGTAAGGAGGGATATGGAATGAAAAGAACAATTATTTCTCTTCTTCTCGTCGTGATGCTGTGCATGAGCCTGGCTATCAGCGCCTCTGCTGCCTATGTCGACTTTATAATCGACTCCCAGGATGTGCTGACCGACGATGAACGGACTTCCCTCAATGATATGGCTGCCGAGATCTTTGAGGATACCGGCGTTGGTGTTTATTATGTCTATGTCTATGGTAGCGCCAGTGTGACGGACTACAATGTCCACGGCTTGGTTCGGGAAGTAACAGATGATTACTATGTAATGGTGGAAAACGATGACAGCTGGTACTACTTTGCCGGTGGCACGGGCGAGCAGTTGGACACCGATGCATTGCGTGAAGCCTATGATAATACAGAAACCTATGCAGAAGGTGTGGAAGCCTACCTGGCAGAAGCCTCTCTTCAGTTGACCTTCCTGGATGATGGAAGCGAAGATGGTGAACCAGCAGAGGATAATCTGCTGGTGTGGGACGAGGCTGAACTTCTCAACGAGACGGAAGTAGCGCAACTGAACAGCAAGCTGGAAAGTATTAGCAAAAAATACAAAGCCGAGATTCGCGTGGTTACACTGTCTTCCATGGATGGTGGAGACATTGACGAGTTCCTGGAGTACTTGTACGATGAATCCGGCTTTGGTTACGGCGAGAATCACGATGGTGTACTGTTGGTGGTTTGCATGGATCCCCGGGAGTATCGGATCCTCAGCAACGGCTTTGCCGGTGAGGCTATCACAAG
>JAZLAB010000014.1:0-20619 GCA_045612985.1 Faecousia sp. | reverse complement strand
GTGTGCTCAAAGAAAGCCAGACCATGTTCTATTTGGCGTGCTTATGCGACAAACCGTCCCTCGGTCTTGCCCCGCACTTACAGTATAGCATAAAAAGGGTTCATTGGGCGTGTGTGCGGCATCGCAGCATGGTTGTTCTGTTGTCCCCTAGAACGAGAAACAGTTCTTTAGCACAGGGGACGGTTCTGTGTGTTCCACCGGCAAATGAGCAATTACAAAGGGGGCAAGGGAGCAAGTCCCTTGCCCCGATTTTATGTCGGTTTCGACAACAAGACCCTCTCGCTGCCTTTGCGGTGAGAGGGAGATTTTGTAAAATTTGTCTTAAGACCTTTACCCATTGGAAATAATATGATAAACTAAACCCAGTATTTTCAGGGGGAACGATATGAAACTTCCACAAATTAGGAAAAGAAAATGGAATTACACGCTTTTGGCGTTTTTACTGCCGCTGATCGGAATGTTTACACTGATGCTCATTCGCGGCTTCATTCCCTTCGGCAAGGTTTCTATGCTCTATTCGGATATGTACCACCAGTATTATCCCTTCTTTGCCGCATTCCGCCGGGCGCTGCTCAATGGCGACGGCCTGCTGTATAACTGGAATGTGGGAATGGGTATGGATTACCTGGGTTTGATTTCTTACTATTTGGCATCGCCGCTGAACTTGCTCAGTGTGTTGGTGCCGGAAAGTATGCTGCTGGGGTACTTTTCCTTGCTGATGCCCATTAAGCTGGCTTTTGCTGGATTGTTCTTTGGGATCTTTTTGAAAAAGGTCTTCCACAAGGATGATTTTTCCATCCCGGTCTTTGGCTGCTTTTATGCTTTCTGCGCCTGGGCGCTGGGATACCACTGGAACATTATGTGGCTGGATACCTTTGCGCTGCTGCCGCTGGTGGCGTTGGGTACGATTGCTCTTTTAAAAGAGAGAAAGTTCGTTTTATACACGATTTCTCTGTTTTTATCCGTATTTTCCAACTATTATATTGGATTATTTACTTGTATTTTTGTGGCGCTGGTGTTTTTCTGCTATGAAATTTGCCGCTGGCAAGGCATAAAGCGGTTTGTGATGGATCTGGGGCGGATCGCGCTGTATTCCGTTCTGGCCATCGGTATGACTGCCGTTTTGGAGCTGCCGGCGTATGCGGCGCTACAGACCACCCAATCCAGCGTCAATAAATTCCCCCAGGGCTTCCAGCTGAATATTACCGACGAGGATACCTGGCTGGGCCTTTTGGATGCGATGCGCCAGGTGGCAGGCAATATGAACGGCGGATTGGAGCCGTCCTTTAAGGAGGGCCTTCCCAATCTCTATTGCGGTGTTGCCGCGACGGTGTTTGCATTCTTGTTTCTGACCTGCAAGCAGGTGAAGCTGCGGGACAAGATCTGCAGCGTGGTGCTTTTGCTGTTTTTTAACCTGAGCATTATCATCCGGCAGCTGGACTATATCTGGCACGGCTTCCATTTTACCAATATGATCCCATATCGGTTTACCTTCCTGTATAGCTTTGTGCTGCTGTATATGGCTTATCAGGCGTGGGTGCTGCGAAACCGTTTCCGCTTATGGCAGATCCTTGTGGCGGGCGCGTTGGCAATCGGAATTGCTTTTTGCGCCAATGATTTGACAGACCCGGTTTATTGGGCATACAACGGCGTGTTTTTGCTGCTGTATATAGCCACGCTGCTTTTCCCCTTTATCTCCAAGCTGCCGAAAAAGGATGCGTCCTTTAAGGAAAAGCGCACTTTTGTAAAAGAGCGGAAATATCAGCGCAGGTTAAGCAGCGCGATTTTGCTCGGCGTTATGGTGATGGAGATCATCTTGAATTTGGTCAATTTTGGCGTCAGCTTTACCGGCACGATCGTTTCTGACTACCCCCGGGGAAGGGAATACACAGCCTCTATGATCCGGTATATGAAGGAACGGGAAAAGCACAATTTGTTTTACCGGGCAGAAACCACCCATTCCCAAACTCTTAACGATGGCGCGCTCAACGACTATTACGGCATCTCTACCTTTACAAGCTCGGCCAATGTCAGCACCACAAGATTTATGAAGGCGCTGGGCTATGGAGCGAAGGACACCTATAACCGCTACTGCTTTGAAGAAAGCTCTCCTGTATCCAACCTGTTTTTAAACCTCAAGTATATGCTGGAGCGGCAGGGCAGGGTAGAGGAGAATAACTACTTTGAAGATCTGCATAAGTACGGAAGTGTGCATCTTCTGGAAAACAAAGCCTATTTGCCCCTTGGATTTTTGGCGGAAAATCAGCTGCTCAATATCGATTTTTCCGCTGCCGGAAACGATCCTCTGGTCTTCCAGAACGATCTGTTCTGCGCTGCAACCGGAGTGGAAGAGGATGTGTGGTCCTTTATCACCGGACGAAATTTGACGATTTCTGCTGCGGATGTTACGGTTAATTCCGAAACCGACAGTGGCTACTGCGCCTATTCCACGACGGAGGAAAATGGTGGTATTGTTTCCTATGAATATGTGGCGGATAATGCGGGCCTGCTGTGTATCAGCCTGGACTTATACGGTATCAAGCACTTTTCCTTCTGGAAAAACGGCATAGAGCTTTATAATGAATCCTATAGCATTCCCCAAACCTTGGCGGTAAGTCAAGTGCTGCCGGGAGATGTGATCGAGGTGCAGCTGACCTGTAATGCCGGCGAGAAGGGCACGATCAATCTGGATGCGGGCATTCTAAATGATACCGTTTTCTGGGAAGGCTACAACACCCTGGCGGCTTCCACTTTGGAGCTGACTGATTTTGAAAATACCCGTGTAGAAGGCACGATCCAATGTAACCGCAGCGGCGTACTCTACACCTCCATTCCCCAGGACGGGAACTGGCTTGCCATCGTGGACGGCGAGCCTGCCGAGACAGTAGCCATCGGCAATGCAATGGTGGGCCTGCTGCTGACAGAAGGAGAGCATTCGGTAACCTTTGTTTACCGCAACAAGTATTTCTCCCTTGGCTGGAAGATCAGCCTTGCCTGCTTTGGCGTATTTGTTGGGTTATATTTCAGCATTTATCAGCCCAAACGAAAAAAAGGAAAGTTCGAAAAATAAGCAAAGCAGCCACCGAACAATCGGTGGCTGCCTTTCATTCTTCAATAGGACTTTTTCTGTATTTCAGAGGAGAAACACCGTATTTCTTCTTAAACAGGGAATAGGCCCAGCCAACATTTTCAAAGCCGCAATCGTAGCAAAGATCCAGTATGGGCAGATCGCTGGTGAGCAGGGAGTTTGCCCAGTAGTTTAAGCGGATATCGTTAATGTATTCCGGAATGGTTTTGTTGTAGTACTGCTTTACCATTCGTCCCAGATAGGCCCGGCACTTGCCACTTAACTGCACCAAATGCTCCGGTGATTGACTAAAGTGCTCCAATTTTTGCATCTGCTGATCCAGGTGGGACAGCCACCTGGGGATACCGGGATCTTCCGGACAGCTGTCAGAAAGACTGGAAAAGTATCGGGTAAAGATCTTACCCAGCAATACGCGGCATCGGTACTGCAGTAGTTCTACCTCCCGGGAGTCAGTGGCGTTTAACAGCTCCAACTGCTTTTGAAACCAACTGATATCTTCTTCCAAAAGATCCACACTGGGGGGATGGGGAGCGGACAGCAGAGCAGCGGTGGGAAAACCGTCTCCCAGGTAGGTGAAAAGAGACTGCATCACCGACTCCGGGAAAGAGAGGTTAATAAAGGAAGCACTTTCGCTGGCGGTGTATTCATAGCAGTGGGTATCATCCTTGCGAATGAAGACCAGTGTTCCTCGCTGCATCGATTCCTTCTGACCGTTGATGTTGTGGATAATATTGTCTGACAAAGTAAGAAAAACCTCAAAAAAGTCGTGGCAGTGTAATTTGGATTTTTCGTTATAAATATAAACTGTTCGATAGTACATACCGATTTTTTGGTTTAGACTACTCACTTCTTCGTGAAAAATTTGCCGCATTTTCATCCCTCCCCAGTACATTCTCTCACAGGAAACCCGGTTTGTACAGATGGAATGTTGCACAAAAAATTATTAAATGTCGCGTCAGCGTAAAAAATATACATCCCGCCGGAATACAAAATTAATTCTGGATGGTATAATTGATAAAAAACCGAGGGGATGTTATAATGGAAAATAAGTCAAAGCTAAAATATGTTTTGATTGGCGCAGGCATTCGTGGCCGCGCTTACACAAAGGCAGCCATTGAAGAACACGGCTGCCAGGTGGTGGCGGTTGCTGACCCTAACGAGGCGACCCGCAATTTTGTCCGGGATACATATGGTGTTTCCCAGGAAATGTGCTTTGAAAGCTATGAACAGCTGCTTTCCCTGGGCAAGATCGCGGATTTTGCGATGATCTGCACCCAGGACAAGCTGCACGTTGCTCCTGCATTAATGGCAATTGAGCAGGGCTATGACCTGCTGCTGGAAAAGCCTGCGGCACCGACCCCAGAGGAGTGTATGCAGATATGCAAAGCGGCAGAGGAAAAAGGCGTGCGCGTGCTGATCTGCCACGTGCTGCGCTATGCCCAGTTTTTCCGTACTGTTAAGGATATTATCGACTCCGGCAGAATTGGTAAGATTATGAACATCATTCATACAGAGGGTGTGGGCAATGTCCATTACAGCCACTCCTATGTCCGGGGAAACTGGCACAACATCAAGGAATCCTCCAATATGCTGCTGGCAAAATCCTGCCACGATCTGGATATACTCCAGTGGCTCATTGGCGCCAACTGTAAGAAGATCCAGTCCTTTGGCGGTTTGCATTATTTCAAGAAAGAAAACTGCCCGGAAGGCGCGCCAAAGCGCTGCCTGGACGGTTGCCCTCACGAAAAAACCTGCCCCTACCATGTGAATAAAATCTACCTGCCCGAGGAGATGTTCCATTTTGCGGAGATCGCCAGACCTGCCGCTGCCAAAAAGGTCGATCCAACGGATGAAGAGGTGCGGCAGGCTCTGAATACCACCAATTACGGTGTTTGCGTGTTCCAGAGCGATAACGATGTGGTGGACCACCAAACTGTGAATATGGAATTTGACAACGGAGAAACGGTTGTGTTCACAATGGCAGCCTTTAATTTTGGCACCAGAAGAATCCGCATTATGGGCACAAAAGGAGAGCTTAGCTCCGAGGATATGAACAATATCACATTAAATCTTTTCTGCGAGGACGACCCCGAGTCTGAATACTTTGGCAAGCCACGCACAATGCAGATCGCAACCTCCAAGCCCGGCTTTGACCAGACCATTGTTGGCGGTCATGGCGGCGGCGACCGGGGCATCGTGGATGACCTTTGCCTTTACTTTGGTGAGGATATCCAAACAAAATCCATTTCCAGCATCCGCACTTCCATTATGAATCATATGTTGGTCTTCGCTGCCGAGGAGTCCAGAGCCACCAATACCGTTGTGGATGTGGACGAATTTATGAAAAAGTACAACCAGTAAGGGAGTAGAGTATGTTTTACAAAAATGCCAGAATCTATTGCGATGATTTTCAGTTCCGAATGGGCGCTTTTGAGGTGCTTGATGGAAAATTTGGCCTTGTGTTGCCGGAAAATGTGCAGGAGGACGCAATCGACCTGCAGGGAAGGACCGTAATTCCCGGCCTTGTTGAGGTGCATAGTCACGGCGCTGTGGGCGCAGACTTTTCCGATGGTGATTATGAGGGTCTAAAGCGTATGGCGGCTTTTTATGCCCGCTGTGGCGTAACCTCCTTTGCGCCTGCCTCTATGACGCTGCCCTATGATGTTCTGGAGAAGGCTTTTGCCACAGCCAAGAAGCTGACTGAAGAAAAGCCGGAAAACTGCGCGGTGCTTCGTGGTATCCATATGGAAGGCCCATATTTTGCCGAAAGCAGACGGGGCGCCCAGAACATTGAATATCTGAAGAATCCGGATTTTGAGGGCTTGAAGACTCTTAACGATGGTTGTGGCGGCTTGGTGCGCATTGTGGATGTGGCGCCGGAGCTTCCCGGCGCGGTAGATTTTGTCCAAAAGGCAAAGGAAATCTGTACGGTTTCTGTTGCCCATACAGATGCCAACTATGAACAGGCGAAGGCGGCCTTTGATGCCGGCGCAACTCACCTTACCCATATGTTTAACGCGATGCCCCCGATCCTCCACCGGGATCCCGGCGTTATTCCTGCCGCGGCAGAAAATGAGAATGTCCGGGTGGAGATCATCGGCGATGCCTTCCACGTGCTTCCGCCGGTGGTGCGCCTTGCTTTTGCAGCCTTTGGCAGTGAACGGATCGTCTTTGTGTCCGATTCCGGTCGCTGCTGCGGCTTGTCGGAGGGGGCGAGATTTACCTTGGGTGGGCAGGATGCGATCCTGCAGGACGGCGTGGGCCGTCTTCTGGATGGAACGGTGGCCTGCTCTGCAGTAAATCTTTATCAGTGCCTGCGCAATGCGCTGAAAATGGGCATCCCGGAGGAAGCTGCCGTTCGCGCGGTTACTTATAACCCGGCCTGCGCCATCAATGCCCAGGATGTGGTGGGTAGCATCGCCACCGGTAAGCAGGCTGACTTTTTGATCGTCAACGAAGACTACACCCAAAAGCGTGTGTTTATCGCCGGCAAAGAAATTGCATAAAACAAAAACGGCACTGCATAAGCAGTGCCGTTTGCGGTATTCGGAAATCAGACAGCTCGTTCAACCTTGTTAGAACGGAGGCATCTGGTACAAGCGTACACGTGGCACGGAGTACCGTTCACAATGGCCTTGACCCGCTTTACATTGGGCTTCCAGGTTCTGTTAGAACGTCTGTGGGAGTGGGAGACCTTAATACCAAAGGTTACGCCCTTATCACAAAAATCACACTTTGCCATTTCCTGCACCTCCTATCTGAAATAGTAACATAAAATCGTCGCCTAAAACAGGCGCTTATGTATGATACCAAAGATTGTCTAAAAAAGCAAGTCTTTTTTTGGAAAAATTTTAGTTTTTTAATTTCCTTGTTGATATTCCGAACTCTTGCAGGTATAATATCCCTAAAATGAGAGAATATGAGGTGAAATTGTATGTTTGATACTCCCAGTGTACCGCTGACCACATTGGTGGAGGAGTTTCATCTGGAGGTGGTGTACGCCGCTACGGACTATGAGAAGGTCCGTTTGACCGTTGAGGATGTGGCGCGACCCGGCTTGCAGCTGGCAGGCTACTATGACCACTTTGAGCCGATGCGTCTGCAGGTTATGGGCAATGTGGAGATCAGCTATCTGCAAAAGCTGACGGAAGCAGAGCGGACCATCACCTTTGACCGTTTGTTTTCCTATAAATTCCCGGCGCTGCTCATCGCCCGGAATATGCAGCCGGAAAAGCAGTGCCTGGAAATGGCGAAAAAACATAACATCACCATTCTGCGCAGCAAAGAGGCGACCAGTACCATTGTTTCGGCCATTATTGCTTACCTAAAATCTGCGCTGGCACCCTCCATTACCCGCCACGGCGTTTTGATGGAGGTTTACGGCGAGGGCCTGCTTCTTTTGGGTGAAAGCGGTATGGGCAAGAGCGAGGCGGCGGTGGAGCTACTTAAGCGCGGCCACCGGCTGATCGCAGACGACGCGGTGGAGATCCGGAAGGTGTCCGGAAACAGCCTGGTTGGTACTGCCCCGGTGTTGATCCGCAACTATGTGGAGCTTCGGGGGATCGGTATTGTCAATGTGGCCAAGCTTTTCGGTATTGGCGCGGTCAAGGCGGAAAACGAGATCAACCTGGTGGTCAACATCGTTCCCTGGGATCAAAAGAAAGAGTATGACCGTTTGGGTCTGGAAGACCAGACAATGGAAATCTTGGGCGTGCAGATCCCTGTAAACACCATTCCCATCACCCCCGGCAGAAACCTGGCGGTGATTTTGGAAGTGGCGGCGATGAACAACCGTCAGCGGAAAATGGGTTACAACCCGGCACTGGAATTTACCCAGCAGATGGACGCATACTTTACCGAATAGGAGCGCATATGAAGGAATTTACCATCGGTGCCAATGACGCAGGTCAGCGGCTGGATCGCTTTCTTGCGAAAGCTGTACCGCTGCTGCCGGCATCTTTGGCGCAAAAGTATATCCGCATCAAGCGCATCAAGCGAAACGGCGCAAGAGTGGAGCGGGATACCCGGTTGGAAACCGGCGATGTGTTGCAGCTTTATATCAATGACGAGTTTTTCGATAAGCCCCGGGAAGACAATGCCTACCTAACGGTGGCAACACCCAAGCTAAACATCGTTTATGAAGATGACCACATTCTGCTGGTGGACAAACGGCCGGGAATTGCGGTGCATCCTCACGATGGCGCAGAGTATGGAAGAACGCTGATCGACCATATTCAGGCATATTTGTATCAGAAGAAGGAATGGTCGCCACGGGGCGAAAACTCCTTTACCCCGGCACTGTGTAACCGAATCGACCGGAACACCGGCGGTATCGTCATTGCGGCAAAAACCGCCGAGGCGCTGCGGGTGATGAATCAGAAGATCAAGGACCGGGAAATGGATAAGCGGTATCTGGCAATCGTGGAGGGCACACCCCGCCCCCGGAAGGGAAGCTTAAAGGGCTACCTGTTCAAAGATGCCAAAAAGAACAAGGTCTTCGTTACTGACACGCCAAAACCCGGTGCCAAAACCTGCCAGACCAATTATGTTACTTTGGCAAGCGCAAAGGGCCTTTCTTTGGTGGAATGCGAACTGATCACCGGCAGGACCCACCAGATCCGCGCCCAGTTTGCCCACGCAGGGCATCCGCTGTTAGGCGACGGAAAGTACGGCAAGCTGGATAAGCGCTTTGACCGGAACTACCAAGCGCTGTATTCCTACAAGCTTACCTTCACATTCACCACCGATGCCGGAAGCTTAAACTATCTGAACGGAAAGGCCTTCCAGGTGGAGCAGGTGGATTTTGTAAAAGAATATTTTCCGGATATCAAATAAAAACACAGATGTTTCAAAACATCTGTGTTTTTGTTTTATAAAACTTCGGTGATTGTACCGCCGCCTACGACCAAATTACCGTCGTAGAGTACTACCGCCTGTCCGGTGGTGATGGCCCGCTGGGGCGTGTCAAAAACCACCCGGGCAAAGCCCTTTTCTTCCGGGTAGACCGTTGCCGGCTGTTCAATGTGCCGGTAGCGAATTTTGGCAGTTACCCGAATGGGCTCGGTTAAAGCAGAGAAGGGGATAAAGTTCCAGTTGTTTGCCCGCAGTGTTGTATGGAACAGATCATCATTACTGCCGACGGTTACGGTGTTTCTTTCCATATCCTTTGCGCACACATACACCGGCTCGCCCATTGCAAGACCCAGGCCCTTCCGCTGACCAATGGTGTAGCCCACAGCGCCACTGTGTTTTCCAACTACCTTTCCGCTTAAATCCAGGTAATCACCGGCAGGATATTCTTTTCCGGTATATTTTTTCATAAAGGAAAGGTAATCGCCATCGGGGATAAAGCAGATGTCCTGGCTGTCCCGCTTATTGGCGTTAAGAAAACCCTGCTCTTCAGCAATTCTACGAACCGTTTCTTTGTTAAGTCCGCCCAGTGGAAATTCAATATGGGCCAGCTGCTGCTGGGTTAGGCTTGCCAAAAAATAAGTCTGGTCCTTATTGCCGTCCTCTGCCCGGAAAAGCAAAAATCTTCCGGTGGTGGGGTCTTTTTGAATGGTTGCATAGTGTCCGGTGGCGATCTTGTCATAGCCCATAGACAGCGCCTTATCCAGCAGCGCACCGAATTTCAGGCAGCGGTTGCAATCCACACAGGGGTTGGGCGTACCACCGGCTTCATAGCAGGCAACGAATTTGTCCACAACCTCTCTGGAAAAGTCGGAGGTATAATCAAAAATGAAAAAATCCATACCCAGCTGCTTGGCAACTTTTTGGGCATCTTCGGTTGGTGTGTTTTCCCAAAGCTGCATCGTTGCGCCGGCGCATTCATAGCCGCTGCGCTGCATCAGGTAAGCGGCAACAGAGCTGTCCACGCCGCCGCTCATAGCAATCAGCGCTTTTTCCATAAGATTACCTCCTTTCTCGTTTTCTCGATTTTATCACATTCGCAGCGCAAAAGCAAATGTTTTGCAAGGAACATATTGCAAAACGATTTTATGTAAACATCGCAACTTTATCTTTCTATATTTTGACAGTTATCCCAAAATATGGAAAATTATCCAACAATTTGCCGAAATAATCTGTTACAAAGTGTAATTTTTGCGAAAAAAATGATTGCATTGCGTTATATGGCTTGTTATAATAGAGGCAAATGTGCGCGAAAGGAGAAAACAGTAGTGAAGAAACGGATAACCAGTCTTCTTTTGGCTGTTGTGATTATATTATCGATGATGGCTGTTGCGGCTTCTGCAGATCAGGTGATGAAGATCAGCGACAAGGCCCTTAAAATATTGAAAGCAGAAGAAGGTTTCAGTAAGAAACCTTATTGGGATTATGCCCAGTGGACGGTAGGTTACGGCACAAAATGCCCGGACGATAAGCTGGAAGAGTATAAGCAGAACGGCATTCCTGAAGCCGAGGCAGAAAAACTGCTGAAAGACTTTCTGGTCAGATTTGAGTCAGAGCTGTATAAGTTTATGAACAAGACCGGTGTGTCTTTGACCCAAAATCAATTCGATGCGCTGATGCTCTTTTCTTATAACTGCGGTTCCGGCTGGTCCTATGACACAAACGGTGGCCTTTACAATGCAGTAGTCAGCGGCGCAACCGGCAATAAGCTGATCGATGCGTTCAGCCGTTGGTGCAATGCCGGCGGCGAGATCAAAACATTTTTGCTGCGTCGTCGCTTGTCAGAAGCCAATATCTACATAAACGGCGTCTATTCCCAGACACCGCCGGATAATTTCGGTTATGTTATGTACGATCCCTGTGGCGGTACAGTTTCCCCCAACATCCAGGGCTATGACACAAAATTGACTGCCACACCCACTCCCAAACCTACCTTAAGCGGCTATAAATTTGCCGGATGGTATACCCAGCGCGTAGGCGGTAAAAAGGTAACTACCTTAAATGCCGATGTGAAGAACGGCAGACTCTACGCCCATTGGACAGACAGCTCCGGCAAGGATCCTGCCCAGGATGCTACCGGCGTGAAGGTAACGGTTACCACCAACGGTGTCAATGTGCGTAAAGGCCCCGGCACGGATTATAAGATCATCAGCGAGGCTAACGCCGGCGAAGAGCTGATCATCACAGAGACGGCCAAAGGCACAGGCTACACCTGGGGCAAGTTCTATGGCGGCTGGATCTGCCTGGACTACACCACCTATGACGAAGCAATCAAGTCCGAACAGGAAACCCCGAAACCGAATTATCCTCGCAGCGGAACGATAAAGGTGTCGGATGCTCTGCGAATCCGTAGCGGCCCCAGCACCGGCTACTCCGTTGCCGGCTATTTGAAAAACGGCGACCGAGTGGAGATCCTGGAAGAGAAGATCGCCGGCAGTATGGTATGGGGCAAGATCTCCAAAGGCTGGATCAGTATGGACTATGTTGTCCTTGACCCGGTGAAGGAGGAGACAAAGCCGGAAACCAAGCCGGAAGAAGAGACCAAGCCGGAAACAAAACCGGAAGAAGAAACGAAACCGGAAACCAAGCCGGAGGAAACACCCAAGACCTGGAAGGGCAAGGTCAATGTTAAGGACTTTTTGCGTGTGCGCAAAGGCCCCAGCACTTCCACAGCAGTCGTAGGTTATCTGTCTCCCAACGAAACAGTTACTATTACGGAGCAGAAGACCTCCGGCAGTATGACCTGGGGCAAGATCTCCAAGGGCTGGATCAGTATGGATTACATCGTGCTGGAGAAGACGGAGACCGAAACAAAACCCATCACCGGTACAGTCAAGGTCAATGACTTCCTGCGTGTACGCAGCGGCCCTGGCACTTCCTATGCCATTGCCGGATACCTTGCGCCCAACGATAAGGTGGAGATCACCGAGAAGAAAACCGTAAACGGAACCGTTTGGGGCAAGATCTCCAAAGGCTGGATCAGTATGGACTATGTGGTGGTTTCCGGCAGCTCCGCAAGTACCGGCAGCACCACCCAAAAGGTTACCAAGACAGTAACGGCAGACTGCCTGCGCGTGCGCAGCGCAGCCGGCACATCCAGCACCATCGTTGGCTATCTGTACCAGGGCGCAAAGGTTACCATTACCAGTACCAAGACAGTCAGCGGCACCAAATGGGGCAAGATCTCCAACGGCTGGATCAGTATGGACTATGTGAAATAATTGCAAAAAGAGCAGACGAATGCGTCTGCTCTTTTTTTGATATATCGGAAAAGCTGTGTGTGCAGATACAAAGGCAAAGACTGTATTTGTTGTGTCTGCATATATGTCTAAAAATGGACAAAAAAACAGCACAGCAGCATCTCAATCCGGTGATGCAAGAGCCCCCCGTTTCACGTCCGAAAACGCAATCAAGAATACTGCTGTGATGCCAGATGCAAATGCATCTACCAACAAAATAACACAAACCGGACGCGATGTCAAGGTGTCCTCTGCGCTTGCGGAGGCTTCGCAGAAGTATGGCAAGCAGGCGAAGGCTATGGAGCATACCTATATTGCCGGGCAGGATGTGGCAAAGTATGATCAGAGTTATCAGCTGGCTTATGATATGGGCAAAAACGGTGTTTCTTTTGACTATGTTGAAAACAGTGCCACAATCAGCTATTTGACGGACAGTCAAAAGCGGCTTGCCTATGAGGCTGGACAAGCTGCGGCGGAGAGCAGTACGACCTTGAATGAGACCGGAGAGACGGTGAAGGTAAAGGCGGTCGCTGCTTTTGAAAACGGCAAGATGTCGTTCACACTGGATAACGGAGAGGTCGTGGCAGCGGATCAGCTTACGCTTTCTGACGGCGAGGCACTACTGCACAATGCCATTTCCGGAATGGACATTTCTGCGCAGGAAGCTAACCGTCTGTGGCAGGGATATGACGGAAGCATTTCTGCAGAAGCCTATGCCAACGGAATCACTGAAGCATACCATTACGGCAGGATGGGCGTGGCATACGGAAATATCGATTTTCACGCTTTTGCTGCAGCACTTCCGGAACAGGTACGGAAAAATGCCTATGAATTTGGAAAACGCGCACTTGATACGGAGCGGGCAGGCGGCTATAATAGCAATATAAGTAATAAGGAGGAATTGAACAATGGCGGAACAGTACATTTACGCAGAGGCGTACAACGGACTGATAGTAAGAGTTCCGATGGACAAGTATCCGGAATGGAAGCGGCGGCAGGAGGCGTACAAAAGCGGCAAGGCGACAGTCAATCCGAAAGTAACAGAAGCAATTCTCAAGAAACTGAAGGGCGACTAAATGCCGGCGACCTGGGCATTCCGGGCGGTTTTGGAGAAAGAAATCTAAAGAAGATAGATGGGAATTACTCTGCAGACACAAAGAAAGCAACTGCGAAAGCGGCCAAATATGGTTTGGAGGCCGTTTTCTTTACCGGAGGAAATCTCTTTATAGAGCAGGATGGCCAGATCGTAAAGGCCAGAGCTTGCATTATTGGAAATAAGATTTATATCCGGGCCGATTATCCGCAGATTTCTGCTACCCAACTGGCAGAGCACGAAATCACCCACAGAAAAATTGATGCCGGGCTGATCAACGTCAGGGCAGTATATGAGAAATTGTTGGATAGCTGTGGCTATGACGAAGAATATGTGAAACACATTATTGACGAATACGCAACGGCCTATGATATGGGAGATGCCTCTATAGAGGCGGTAGCAAAAGCAGTGTTCGTAGAGATCGTTTGCGACAGCGAAGCAGGAATAAACTTCTTTACTAAAGACGGTGCTTCGGCAGAATTTTTGATGAAGGATGTCAAGACCGTTGCTGATTCAGATATGGCGGACAGAGCAGTTAGAGGGCCGCCTGTGGGTGCCGGAGCAGCTTTTAGCAGGGAATACTGGAGGCCGAATCTGACTAAAGCAGAGTGGGACCTGTTAAACCGCACGATGGATTTAGAAATAGAAACATCGGATAAATACATCGATCAATATACAAAGTGGTTGTATGCAAATAGTAAGGGACAAAAGGTTTTTGCTATCTACGGCGTTGGTGATGGGACTGTTCCGACTCCGCTATATGCTGTTGGGTGGAAAAAAGCTGATGTCGCCTACAAGAAACTAACAGAGTTTATGGAGGTTGAAGACAATGGCATTAACCGAAACGGAATTCGCTTTGGCAAAGGTCTTAAAATTGTTCCCGATAAGCAAGGGAAAACAAGCTTTAGTGTTTATGCAAATGGAAACAGAATCTCAACAGATGGAGCTGATTCTTTTCCTGTCAGAACATCCGCAAGCGACGGAAGAGGAGATTCTAGAAGCAGCACGGAGAATAGCAACCCAGAAATAAAGTTTTCCCGTGCCCAGCGTGGTAGGAGCATAGAACTGGAGACAATGGAAAATAACCGTTTCCAAAGACTGCGACAGTTTGGGGAGGAACTTCCTTCCCAGTGGTATGCCTATACGCGTGAATATTTTTACTTGTATAATAACTATAGCTATGAAGATTATTCTGTTATTGGCAAGGTGAAAATTGTCGGAAATGAATCTTTAATTGACAGTCTAATGCAGGAGGTGGAAAATGGAACTGTTGCAAATAGACAAGGACTTGATAGCCTTATTAAAATATATCGTAAAAGATACAGAAGCAATCGTAGGCCTGATGCTTATGCTAAAGGAAACGAAAAAGCAGGAGGAAATGATGGACTGGCTGCTGGACAACGAAAAGGCAACACCATCGCAAGTGATGCAGAAAGTAGCGGAGTTGACGAAAAACGAATAAAGTTCTCCCGGGAGTTTGTGCAGGCACAGATGACTGAGCAGGAACGGCTTCTGGAGCAGGCGAACAAGGCTCTGGAAAGGGACAATGCCAAGCTGCAGGAGGACGTAAAGGATCTGAAAGCTTTGCTGAAGCTTCAAAGGACGGTTACAGGCGGTACAAAATTTACCCAATCTTCTGTTGAAGCGGCTGCCAAAATGCTAAAGGGTAAGGCACAGGCAAAGGGCAGCACAAAGGCGCTTGCTGCACAACTTAATGACTTGTATGAATTCATTGCAACCAGCAAGGATCTGACTTGGGAAGCTGTGGCAGAGCAGGCACAGCCGGCAGTGGACTGGCTGATGGAGAATAGACAAGAGGATTTTGCACCGGAAGGCCAATCGGAAGAGATGGCCAGACAGGCACTGCTGCACGAGCTGTATGACAGTTACTGGCGAGTATCTACTCTGCGCACGGTTGCGGATTCCAAGCAGAAAGAAATCAACGCATTAAAGGCCAAGCACTATTCCCAGATGGAAAAGGTGAAGCAGGCACACCGGGAGACTATCCAACAGCTGGAGAGTTCTTACCGGGAGCGAATGAAGGAAATCCAACAGGCATACAAGCTTCGGACGGAAGAAAAAGTTCGCAAGATCAAAGCGGAAAACTGGGAGAAACGCCGGGAGGCAACGGCCAGAAGAAAAGAGTCTGAAGCAGTTAAGAAGAACCGAGCCATTGTGGAAAAGAACGCCAAGTCGCTGATGGATATGCTTGCCCATCCAACCAAGGATGCCCATGTGCCGATGGCTTTGCAAGCGCCTTTGCGGGAATTTTTGGATTCCATTGACTTTAGCAGCAAGACACAGCTTGCCGGAGAGGGTATGACGATCCGGGATGTGGCTTACACCCGGGCGCTGCACGATATGCGGTTGGCCATTGCAAAACAGCAGTCGGCCTTGACAGGCGCAGAGGACGGTGAGTTTACTCTGGACCTTCCGGATGGCTTTTTGGAGGAGATCGACAAGCACATCCGAACGGTCAACGAAGCCACAAAGGGTATGGATCTGACTACGAACCGGGTATATGAAATGTCCGGCGCGGAGCTTGCGGATCTGGGACATCTTTTGCGTACTATCAACAAGTTAATTGGAGATATCGACAAGCTGCATATGGCCGGCGGAAAAGCGCGTGTCAGCGAGCTTTCCAGGTCCACAGTGGATGAAATGTCCCGACGAAAGGCGGTTAAGAGTCAATCCGGCGGAAAGGCAATGTGGGCAAACTATACGCCCTATTATGCATTTCGCAGGATGGGCACAGCGGCGCAGGAGATTTTCAAAGGTCTTACCCAGGGCCAAGGGAAGCTGGCAAGAACTGTTGATGCTGTGATCCGGTTTGCAGAACAAACTTACACGACCAAGGAAGTGCAAAGCTGGGAGAGCAGGAAAAACGTAAAAACCATTACGCTGGATTCCGGAAAGACGATCCAATTGACACCGGCGCAGATTATGAGCTTTTGGTGTTTGAGCCAGCGGCAGCAGGCAGTGGGCCACATTAATGGCGGCGGTATCTTTATTGACAGCATAGGCAAAGGTACATCAAAAATCGTCCAGAAGGGACATTATTTGCTGACAACGGAAGATGTTAAGCGGATAAACAGTTTACTGACAGACCGGCAGAAGGCAGTGGCTATCGCCCTGCAACGGTATATGCAGGATGTGGGTGGTAAGCTGATCAATGAGATCAGTATGGCCCGCTGGGACTATATGGTCGCCACAGAGGAAAACTACTACCCGATAAAGACAGACGATGCCACAAGGGATGCCAAATCTCCCGACGGAGAAAAAGCGAAGCTGTGGGCGCTTCTGAACAAATCCTTTACCAAAAGTGTACAGCCTAATGCGAATACGGCACTGATCGTCAGCTCTATCTTTGACGTCTTTGCCGACCATATGAGTGAGGCTGCAGAATACAACGCCTTTGCGCTGCCGTTGGTGGATGCTATGAAATGGTTTAATTACCGGGAACGCGTAGTGCCGGGCAGCACAAGTGATGGCGGCAAGCAACATATGAGCCGGGAGTTCCAGAAGGACGCTTCTTTGGCTGAAATGGAGGAACAAAATGACGAGAGAAGAACTAGCAGAATACGGAAGACTGGTTCATCCGGATTGGCCGGAGAGCAAGATACAGGAAAAAGTGGACATTATTCTGTCGAGACATCCGCTGAAAGACAATGGAGAGAACTCGGAAGAGAAAAGCAACGACAACTCGTAGACCTTCTTGATCTTTATTCTGCGGGAAATGAAGAAGTCAACTTGTATCTTGCGTGGTATGTCGATGAAGATGTTTCTTATCCAGAAATACGTAGACAGGCCCTTGAAAAAATGGCGCAACAATTCTATGGGGCTATGCAGGGCAACCGCGTTCTGTTGGAGAATGACGGTCGATTCCGGTGGCTTGGGAATGATATCAGCGTCTTTATTCAGGACGTGGAGGCAATACTGGCTGGCACATATGCACCGATAAATGAATGGGAAACTGACAGCGTCGAAGAAATCAAGACAAGCCGAGAGTTCCGGAGGAATAATTCTATTGCCAAAACGGAGGACGATATAAATGGCGGAAGAAAAGAAGAAACAAGAGAAGCTTTCTATCGAAGAGCAAATGAAGCTCTACTTACAGTTGATGAAAGAGGGACGCTTGCGTGGGGATACAGACCGAGTATATCGGGACAATCTTCAGAAAACGCCAAAGCAACAGGAGAAGAATTAAGGAAACTTGGAGTTCCGTTTGTTATTCATACCCACCTTGAAACCAACCGTAACGGAATCACCAGGGTGGAGAATGGTGATGCCAGTACAATTCCCGGTATTCCTGTATTTGTGTCAAACAATATCAAAGCAGATCCTGTGGAAGCGGCAGGACATGAAGCGTTCCATTATTGGGGAAGGTCGGCTGAAAAGCAATCATATATTGAAGCAGTTGTTTCCAATATCAATTTTTCTTCTGAAGCATTTATTTCTTACCAGGATAATTGCATTGGGAATAAATACTTTGAGGAGGACGTGGCGCTTTACAGTGAAGAATGGGAAGACCTTATGGAAGAAATCGTTGCGTATGTTACCGGCGATGTTCATTCTGGAGATTCCAGAGGTGAACTACATGAGTTCCTGCGAGACTATGATGCTGTAAAGGCGGCTTGGGACACACTTGTCGAGCAACAAAAAGGCAAGACAGAAATTAAGACAAGCCGAGAGGCTACGGCTACTCCGGTTACTACGGCTGCAACGGACACGCACATTGAGGATATTAGTGTGCAGCGGTCTATCCGGGACACGCTGGGCACATCGGCGGTGAAGTATTTTGTCGACCTGATGACGGATATCAACAGCAGCCAAAAGGCGGGACGGCACGAGAATCTGGCGGGAAAGCATAAAGAACAAGCGGAGTGAAGTTCACTCCGCTTGTTTCGCGCTTTTAAATAAAGCATATAGCATAATTGATATTGATATTATTTCAAGTGATAGAAAGGTTATATTAGCCCAGTTCGCGTGATTGGTTTCCTTAATGTCAGGAGAATATGCGTGTTCATTAAGCAAAACAAGCTCCCATTCATTATCACCATCATAGAAATAAGAAGGTTTACTTATTTCAACATTATCTAGATCCTCCGTATTTAAATATCCTCCGTTAGAAAAAATAATTTTTTCTATATAAAAGTATGTATAAGTTCTTTCTTCGCCACGTTCCTCTTGTTGTTGCTTTTCGATTCGGATTTGAGCAGGTAATGTATAGGTTTTACCATAGTTGTTTGTCGCTTCTACATAGAAACAATATGTTCCATCGGGTTTTAATTCCAAATTGTTAATACCAACTATTTGATGTATGGTTGTATTTGTTAATAATAGTGCAATTGCTGAAATAGTAAGAATGACTTGAGACCATTTGCCTGCAAGCCCATAGAGTTCGCGACCTATTTTATCAATCCATTCTCCAAAAGCTAATTTCTGTTTTCTGAATAAACTGCATACTGCTTGAAATGTATAATATAGGATAATTAAAATAGATAAATAAGAAAAATAAGAAACATATTTGAGCAATCGGTAAAAAACCATATATATCTCCTTTTGCGCGCTTTCTACATTATATCAAGACCAAGTCAAGAAGTAATTTCACACAGTAGAAAGCTCCCCCTTTTGCTAGTGATCAAAACCTTCGGTTTAGTCGGAGGTTTTGACTTATCCTAAAAAGAAATCCATTGTCAGCATCAGGCAGAAGCCAATGAGCAGCGCGTAGGTTACGCCCCGGGTCTCACTGTGGTGGGTTTCCGGGATCATTTCGTCGCTGATCACATAAAGCATCGTTCCGCCTGCGAAAGCCAGCGCAAAGGGGAGGACCGCTGCGGAAATGCTGACGGCAAAGTAGCCTAAAAATGTGCCGATCACTTCCACAACTCCGGTTGCCAGCGCGCACAGGAAGGTCCGGGAGGGCCGCATTCCGGCAGCCAGCATCGGTCCGATAATGACCATGCCCTCGGGGATGTTTTGCAGGGCGATACCGGCGGCAATGGTAAAGGCCTGGCTGTTATTTCCTGTGCCGAAGCCAACGCCTGCTGCGATTCCCTCGGGCAGATTATGAATGGCGATTGCCATCACGAACAGCAGCACCTTGTTGAGTTTTCCGGCATTGTCCGGATGGGCTTCCTGTTCGATACCGGCCAGCCTGTGCAAATGGGGAACCAATTTGTCCAACAGATTCAAAAACAGCGCGCCACAAAAAACACCGGCTATGGTGACCAGCAGGGGATAAGACCCACCCTGCTCCAGAGAGGGAATGATCAGCCCGGTAATGGCCGCGCACAGCATCACGCCGGCGGCAAAAGACAAAACAATGTCGCTGAACCGGTGGGATATCTTTTTGAAAAGAAAGCCTAAAATCGCGCCGATCACAGTAGCGCCGCCGACGCCCAGCGCAGTGAGTAAAACAATGGTCATTGCGTCATCTCCTTTGCACTTATTATATTCCGAAAAAGCTGCGCTGTCAATTTTGGAAAAGTGAGAAAATAAAAGGCGAAAAAACCGGGGAAATATGGCTGTAACACTTGCTTTTTTTGGAAATTATAAGTATAATAAACTGATTCATTATAACTATTTAAGTAAGAGGTTTTGCTGTGTATTTAAAAAGTTTGGAAGTTCAAGGTTTTAAGTCCTTCCCGGACAAGACCGTCATCCGTTTTGGCGACGACATTACCGCCATCGTAGGACCTAACGGCTCCGGCAAATCCAACATTTCTGACGCCATTTTGTGGGTTATGGGCGAGCAAAGCACAAAGGCCCTTCGTGGCGCAAAAATGGAGGACGTGATCTTCGGTGGCACCCAGAAACGGGCTGCGGTTGGTTTTGCGGAAGCTACGCTGACTCTGGACAATACGGACAGAGCGCTACCCTACGATTCTGACGAGGTTATGGTTACCCGTCGGTACTATCGCAGTGGCGACAGCGAGTATTACATCAACCGTCAATCCTCCCGTTTGCGGGATATCCACGAGATGTTTATGGATACCGGTCTCGGCCGGGAGGGTTACTCCAATATCGGTCAGGGCAGAATTGATGAAATTCTGTCTTTAAAGAGCGCAGACCGCCGTGAGATCTTTGAGGAGGCGGCAGGTATTTCCAAGTATCGCCATCGCAAAGAGGAGACGGAGCGCAAGCTTGCCCATACGGAAGACAACCTGCTTCGCATTGGCGATAAGGTGTCTGAACTGGAATTGCAGCTGGAACCCCTGAAGGAGCAGTCTGAAAAGGCCAAAAAGTATCTGGAACTGAAGGACGAGCTTCGGGGCGTGGAAGTTTCT
>JAZLAB010000013.1:0-8624 GCA_045612985.1 Faecousia sp. | reverse complement strand
CCGCTTTAAAAGCAATCTTTTTATCCAATACTGCAAAAAAACACTATGGTAGGCGTCAGCCTTACCATAGTGTTTTTTCTTGTCTTGAAGTAAAAATCTTTACTTTTAAAGTGCTTCGCAGTTTTGCTGCTTGGATTTTTTACTTTGACAAAGAATAGCCCAGCGGAAATACTTTGTGTATTTCAAGGGGATATTCTGCCGGCAAAGTGAAAAAGACTGGAGCAAAGCCGGATAATGTCTTATGAAACCCCGCCTAAAGGTCCGACCCTTTTTTGAAAATGTGCATCTGCGAGGTTGACAAAGACGCAACAGTATGGTACAAAGAAGATACAACATATTTAGGAGGCTACTGGTATGAAATGGGAATATTTGCGTGAAGAAGAGTTTGTACCGATGCTGGAAAAATCAAAGGGTGTCTGCGCGATGGCGATCGGTTGCGTGGAAAAACACGGTCAGCATCTGCCGCTTGGTACCGACGTACTGAAAGGCGGCAAGATTCTTGAACTTGCGGCCGAGCGGGAAGAAGTATGTGTATTTCCGCGTTTTTATTTCGGTGATCTGCAGGGCGAGCAGGCTTATCGTGCCGGCGAAGGCGTTCATCACGGTTTTATCTCTTTGAGTGCTGAACTTCTGCTTGCGATGATGCGCGAGATCTGTGATGAAATCGGCAGAAACGGCTTTAAGAAAATCCTGCTGTTTTCCAGCCATGGCGGAAATAACGGATTCTTGCAGAATTTTATCCGTGCTGTCAAAGATCAGCAAAAAGACTACGAAGTGTTTATGTTCTATAACAAGCTGATCGGTCCGAAGGATATTTTGGATGAGGTCGCAAAACGCGGCCGCGATGCATTCCCGATGCTGACGGACGAAGATATGAAGACGATGGAAGACTATGTTGCCGAAGGTAAGTATGACGGACACGCAGGTTTTGGCGAAAGTGCTATGGTTATGGGCACCTATCCGGAACTTGTACGTCTCGACCGCTGCGAGGTGGAATCGGGCTTGAGTACCCATATCGCCGATCCGCTCGAAAAACTCGGAATTTTGTGGGGCAGAAGGTGGCAGTCGAACTACCCGAACTCCTATCAAGGTCACGCCCCTGTCGGCCTGACACAGACTATTGCCGATGCTGCTGTTGAAATTTCCGTTGAAAGAGCGGTGGAAGCATTAAAACTCCTCAAGGATGATTCGATCATGGATCCTATTATCAAGGCAGGATATCACAGATAATTCCAAATAAATCGGAGGACAGTGAAATTACACTGTCCTCCATTTTGTTTGCAGATGAAATGTTTCTATTGGCTTTACACTGACGGGTGTATTGTTGATTGTAAACCATACTTCAATGGCAAATTCATATAAAGTTTAAAAACAGCAAAAAAGAGCTAACTGACTTAATCAAAATCAGTTAGCTCTTTGTTGTTGAACAATGAAGTTTTGTTGCCATTTCGTTGCCACGAATGGCTCAAATCCTTAAAAAGTCCGGTGTAGACTGGGCTTTTTAGACTTGCGGGATTATTCCCACTCGATGGGGGATTTTTGGCTTTGTAGATATGTGGTGGTAGCCACTATAATAGCTTTCGATATATAGTGCTATTATGTCAGTTATTTTCTTTTACCGGACTTTTGTTGGTCAAAAGTTGGTCATCATTTGGGATGACACAGTGTATATTCTGGAGATGCATTGCGATATCCATTGAATACGCAACTATTGTATTATTGCTACCAATTAAAGTCAAGACATACGATGGTATGAGAATTTTACAGCAGGTCTCAGTTATAGTTTTAAAAAGAATACCCTTAGCCTTTGACGCGCTAGCGATGACATATATACAATTGTTTTATCGCATTTTTACATTTGGGTAGCACAGTCTGCTCTTGCGAATTTGTTATTACAAATTATCGTTACGGTGGAGTTCAATGAGGTCCATATACCGGTTCTGGTCGGTACGGGACAAAAAGTGCTTTTTGGTTTTACCCAGTACACCCAAGCTGAGCCTTGCCAGGGAGGCACCGCTGCAGCAGGAAGCGTTGGAGAATACATAACGGAAGTGCTCACATAGCTCTTGGGTTTCCGAAACCGTGTGGCAAGAAATCTATACGACTGCATTCATTGTTTCGTGCTTCACTCTTTCTGCCTCAGTGACCAGTTTCAGCAAACTGCAGCCATCCAAAATCATTTCATAATAATGCAGGATCAAACGGAACAACGGGTTCTCTTCTTCCAGTTTGGCAACTTCTCGAAGCACATCTTTTGCGCCAGCCATAGATTGCACACCGCCATTCTCCTTCAAATACCGGCGAACACCTGCGGCGGCACCCACAGCAATATATGCAGGGGTAAAGCCTTCCTCCATAGCAAGCAATGATGAGCCAACAAGGCGATCCTCCGGGCTCAGTTTTCTGCCGGGATCACCACCTACACGCTGACAGGTATCCTTCAGTGCCACATTTGTAAAGCGGTACAAAAGATCTGTAATGTGTTCCTGCAGTTCCATCATAGAAGCGCCATAGCGTTTAGACAAAGCTAATTCGCTTTCTTGCATAGCGTTCTGAACCAAAATTCTTACTTCCGGCACAGCAATGGCTTCGTAGATATAATCCAAGCCAAGCAAGTTACCGAGGTAAGCGCAGGTGGCGTGGCCCATGTTGTGGACATAGAGTTTGCGTTTGATGTAAAAATCAAAGGGCGCAACGGGTACCATGTTTTTGATTTCTGGAATTTTACCCTTGAAGGCGGCCTTGTCTACCGGCAGGAAGCCATATTGCTCCACGCAGACTCGCATAGGCTCGCCATCTTTCATTTCCTCGGTCTGCACCGGTACCATACGGCCGATGGAAGCTTCCACCAGACCGACGGTTGCATCGAATATTGTGCATTCTTCTTCCGTCAACGCTGCTTTCAGCATACCTTCCAGTACCTTGTTGGCATCGTTGAGATTTTCGCAGATGATGATGTTCAAAGGACCCTTGCCCATGGCCCAACGCTGGCGAAGTCCTGCCACGATGTTGGGCACAATAAATTTTAGAATCCGTGCGCCTACCGCTGTGGCCATAATATCGCAATTTGCAATGGCGTTTGCTGCTTCGGGCAGGTTTCCGTTCACAGCGGTGACATTCTCCACCCACACATCTTCGTGGCCTGCGGTGGACAGGCTCCGCACAGGGTAACGGCGGTTTTCCTGCAAAGCCTTGATCACCGGCTCGGCCACATCAATAAAAGTGACCTCATAGCCGGACTGGCTCAGAAGCGCACCGATAAAGCCGCGGCCGATATTGCCGCCGCCATACATTACTGCTTTCATCCTACAGCCTCCCGTCTTGCAAACTGCTTGCAGTAGTCTTTGATCTCCATTCCTGTTTTCATACCGCCGGTGGCATCCGGACTGCTTAGCGCCATAACTGCGCAGCTTGACGCAAATTCCATAATCTCCAAATCCTTCCAGCCGTTGTAAATGCCGATCAGCGCACCGGCGCAGAAGGCATCACCGGCACCGGTAGTACCTTGTATATAGCCCTCAGGAAGAATGTAAGAGCCGAGGACAGTGTAACCATCCTTGCTCAGACACACGGAACGCTCCGGCATATGAATGAAGACCTTCTTTTGTACACCCAAGTCCATCAAACGGCGAGCGATTTTCTCCAGATTTTCAGCCACAGGCTCAATGCCGGCCAGCCTTCCGGCCTCCAGTTCATTGATAATGAGATAGTCCGTATAGGGAAGGCAGGGCAAAACAAGGCTGTAGCGGTCAGAGTTTTCGCTGACCAGGTCAATGGAGGTTTCCATACCGTTTTTCTTTGATTCCTGCAAAATCTTTAGTCCATCGCCGTCATCTACCTTTTGCAGGAGCAAAAAGTAGCCAAGGTGGAGAATTTTAGCATTGATCGCTTCAAAATCCATATCTCCGATGCCGAAATCTGCGCTGGCACCGGGGTAAACAAAGAAGGTTCGCTGCCCACCGGGGATGCTCATTACCTCGGTGAAGCTTGTGTTTTCGCCTTCCATAACCGCAAGCCCTTCGGTGGCAACACCATTGGACTTCAGTAGTCTTGTAACATATTCACCCTCAGGGTCGTTGCCGATTTTACCAACGGCACTCACCGGAAGACTGGGTGCGATTTTCTTCAAATCTATCGCCACATTGGGTACGCAGCCGCCCGCCGCATTTTGAATGCTGTGGATTTGCGTCAATTCCCCGGCATTGGGATAGGCGCTGATCTCGTTGATCTTGTCAACTAGGATGCTGCCTGCTACGGCAATGCCCTTTCTCTGTAAATCTTTCATTAGTTGCACTCTGCTTCCAGGGGGCCTGCCAGTTCCTTCAGGAAGAACAGCCGACCTGCCAGAGTGGGAATGTAGGAGGAGGTGATCCAGGGGTTCATACCGTGACGCAGAGTCATCCACAGAGAAAGACCTTGCCACTGCATACCACGACCCAACACGCCGTCAGCGCCGCCGATGGCATAGTCTGCCTGCAGGAACAGGCCGGGGCCGATGGTGTTAGCCCGGCAGGGAACCAGAGTGGTCCGGGACTTGAAGCTGGTCAGGGCATTCTGTTCTACGGTCAGGGGATGGATCTTGGCTGCGATCCGGTAGGGAGCCTTTTCCCATTCCTCGGCGGTGGTGTAGTCAGCGGCGAAGGTGGGTTCCCAGAAGGCGATGTGGCACATTCTGCCGATGCCGTAAACCAGTACCAGCTTAGCACCCTCAGCCTTCAATTTTGCGATCTTTTCGGGGTAGGTGGGCAGATTCTCCTTGGTGGCAAAGTTCCGCTGATCAGCAGGAACAGTCAGCTCACCCAGGGGATTGAACAGCGCCTGCTCCATAGCATACTGGAAAGCGCCGGGGTTATCGGAGGGCAGGGTGTTGCCGTCTGCGTCGGCCCATTCGTCCATATTGAAGGTATAAACGTGATTGCAGGAAACCTGCCACTCCTTCAAGAAGTAAACCACCCATTTGTACATACCCATAGGGCCGACGGGCAGAATGAAAGCAATTTTTTCGCCCTTGTCTGCGGCCAGCTTGATCTGCATAGCGATCTCGTGGCCCATGTAGGTCTCAAACTCGCCCAGGCTCTCACACTGGACAGGATTAAAAGCGGGGTTCCAGAAATTCTGGCGGTCACAAATGGTTTCCGGCGCGCCTACGCAGGCGTCAATCTTGTCAAAATCCCAACCGGCGGGATAGAAGCCCTCCAGGGCAGAGCCTTTTACGGTAGAATTGAAGTTCATAATATATCCTCCTTACGGCAGCAGCCGTTTTGTAGTTCCTTTCAAATAAACCTGACATTGACGGAAGCCCTCGGCATAATCCGCACCGCACTGGTAGCCCCGGTAACGGCAACAGGTTTTCACCATATCCGGGAAATCAATGCCGTCGTGCTCCCGCATCCAGACCACCTGGGTCTCGTGGCACTCCAACATTTCCAGCTTTTTATCGATGTGGTCAGATACATCCACATATTCTGTGGGATTGAAGTTCACACCGGCCAGGGTGTCCATATAGTAGATAGGCACCAATCTTGCGGCCTTGCCGGTCTTGGTGGGATAGTTTGGCAGGGTAGCGGTAAAACTGGCATCAAACACCAACCGGGCGACTGCCGTATGGTCGGGCATATAGTCGTTAGGGTCGTGAGTGATGATGAAATCAGGGTCTACCTGCTGGATGATCTCCACTACCTTATCTCGGGCTGCCTTGTTGTTGTCGTAGATATCCAGGTCGTCGAATCGGCTGTGGATGATCTCAAAACCGGCCATTTCAGCAGACCGTTCCGCTTCCTTTGCCCGCATAGGAATAAGCTCTTCCGGCGGAATCACCACATGACCCAGATTTCCGCTGGACAGATGGCAGACTACCACCCGGTCGCCCCGCTCCTTGCATTTGAGCAGAGTTCCGGCACAAGCAATTTCCATATCGTCCGGATGGCAAGTAATGGCTAATACATTCATTTACTGACAGCCTCCCTTATTATTTCTGATTTGTCATTGTTTTCTTACCGATTTTGATGCGCTTTTCCGACTTTTATTCAGAATGAAAAATTCTTTTTTCCCTCTTCATATATCTGGCAAACAAGCTTTTGAATCTTCAGAGCCTCTCTGCCGCTGATGGGCGGCTCGGTGTCCTGCTCTACGCAGTTGTAGAAATCCGCAATTTCCCGGATATGTTGGAAGCCCCAGTAATCCTTACCGCCTTCGTAGACCACATCGGGATCGATTTTGGTTTCAATGGAGAGCACCTGGCCGTCGTTGAAGAAAATCTGTGCATGGTCATAGTCCATAATTACCTTGCCATTTTCACACAGCAGACGAATCTCAATAGGATCATCACAGCCGTAGTTGTTCATAGCCCAAAAGCTTAAAGTTGCACCATTTTTGTAGCGAATGAAGCCCTCGCCGGTATCGTCCACTTCCATAATGTCATGTCCGCGGTTGGACAGGCTTGCCTGAACACTTTCGATCTCATCATTGATAAACCAGTTGGCAAGGTCCAAAGAGTGGATAGCCTGGTCGATGATAACACCGCCGCCTTCCTTGTCCCAAGTGCCCTTCCAGTCAGAGAGGCTATAGTAAGAATCCGGCTTACACCAGGTCAGTACAGCTCTTGCAGAGATAACCTTACCCAGTTTTCCATTATCCAGATTTTCCTTGACAAGCTTTGCGGAGTCGTTGTAGCGGCATTGGAAAATAATACCGTACTTAACACCCGTCTTTTCGGCCAGTGCTACATTCTCAACAGCATCCTCATAGCGGATGCTCATAGGTTTCTCGCACAGAACATGAACACCCTGCTCAATGGCGTAGCGGGAGATAATGGGATGCAGGTAATGGGGTACGCAAATATGTACCACATCCAGCACATCCTTGCTGATCATCTGCTTATAGTCGTAGTAGGCCTTGCAGTGATATTTCTCTGCGGCACGGTCCGCCCGATCCGGCTTAATATCACAGACACCTACGATCTGGGCATTAGGCAGATGATGGGCACTGGTGGCGTGCATGGTAAAAATGTTACCGCAGCCAACGATACCAACCCTAAGCATTGGCAATCTCCTCCAGAACATATTTAAGGGATTCGGTAGCGGCAGCCAAGGTTGCCTGGGTCACCTTGGCACCCTGCTTTGCACATTCAGTAAAGTAGACCAGCTCATTATAATAGCCGCCCAAATCGGAAACATTGCCGCCTTCAAAGCCGTCGCCCTTGACCTCTGCCTTTTCGATGACGATCTGCTCTGCACCGGCATCGGTGTAGCACATCAACTTGCCGCCGGCATTTTCAAGCACAGCCTTCTCAAATACTACCCGGAAGGTTGCAGTGAAGGGATAGCTGCCGGGCAGATCCCATGTACCCTCCACACTCACCACGAAATCATCGTAGCGCAGCAGGGAGTGGATATAGGAATTGGCTTCGCCAATGATGTTCTTTACCGTCTGCAGCTGCTTGGGCGTGCCAAAAAGATGAAGAGCATAGTCCATATCATGGATGTGCAAGTCCTGCGCAGCGCCGCCGGAAAGCTCTGTCTTCAGCAGCCAGTCCTCCCAACCCCAGGTAGGACGGGGGCTGATCCGGCGGAAATTGGCATTGACGACCTTTCCGTAGATGCCAGACTGCACGATCTCGCGCAGTTTTACATACTCATCCCAGAACCGGATGACCTGACCAATCTGAACCTGACAGCCGGTTTCCTTTGCCTTTGCCAGCATGGCATCTGCCTGTGCACCGGTCAGCGCTACCGGCTTCTCCACAAACACATATGAAGCCTTTTCCATAGCCAACATAACATACTCTGCGTGCAGGTAAGTAGGCAGGCAAATGTCGATAATGTCCACATCAGCATTGGCGATCAGGTCCTTGCCGTCACCATAGATCACAGCATTGGTGCCCTTTGCCAAGGTTTCCGCCACATCGCGGCGAACATCCGCAACAGCGGCCAACTCCACCCCGGGAATATTCTGATAACAGTTGGCATGCATGGTGCCCATAAAGCCGCAACCAATCAAACCGATTTTCAGCATCTTTTGTTCCTCCTTAAAAGTTCTCAGTTAAGATCCGCTCCATAGAAGCAGAAGTGTTGTAAATGATCTGGTCGGATGCATAGGCATAGTTGGGGATCATCTCTCCAGCTGCCCAGCCATCGTAGCCAATATCATGGAATGCCTTCATAACCTCGGGCCAGTTTACATCGCCGGAAAGCAGGTCTACAAAGCAATTCAGACCGCCGGGCGCAAAACGGTAATCCTTAAAATGGACTTTCTTGATCCGGTCGCCCAAAATGCGGATCCATTGCTCTGGGTAACCGGCAAACATCACATTGCCTGTGTCCAGATAGACACCCACATAGTCACTGCCTACCGCATCCACAAATGCCCGCATTTCCAGAGGAGAAAGAAGGAACTTGTTCCATACATTTTCGATGCCGATATGCACACCGTATTCCTCTGCAATGGGGGCCAGCCGCTTCATTGCAGCCAGCGCGCGATCCCAGCATACATCGTATGCAACAATGGGCCGTTCCGGCACAAACTCAACAGACACGCTGCCGGGAATTACCAGAATGGTATCCGCACCCAGCGCCTTTGCGGCCCGCAGCTGAGAAACAACGATGCGATGGGCTTCCTCACGCTCT
>JAZLAB010000012.1:0-12079 GCA_045612985.1 Faecousia sp. | reverse complement strand
GAGCAAGAAAGACTTTGTGGCAAAGTTAGAGATTGCACTCAAAGAATCCAATGAAACAAGCTATTGGTTAAAACTGATGTTTGAAACCAAAAGGATAGATACTACAACTTATCAACACACAGAGAAACTTTGTGGCAATATTCGCAGGTTGTTGATTGCCTCTTGTAAGACTGCAAAGGAGAACAAATGAAAAACGAGAAACATAAGAAGTGGTTAGGTCTATTCGTTTTGTTCCTTGAATTTTTTGGAATACTGTTCGTCGGATTTTGTATCTGCAATGCAATGGCTGTTGCTATTGATTGTATGTTTGAAGGATTTGGTTCTTTTTGGGGAAGAATTTTGGATTTGCCGTTCTTATTGTATCTGTGCTTCTCTTTTGTGATATCGATTGTGTTGACTATCGTCATGCAAAACAAAACAAGATAACATTACTTTTGGCCGTTCTTACCCCTGCTTAAACTACTTTTAATCGCTCTTTTACAAAAAAGAAACCACCCCAATAGGGGTGGTTTTCTTTTTGGTCCGTACGGGAATCGAACCATCTAAATGCAATATGCCGGTGGCATATTGCTGACACCAGTGCAAACACTGGTGGCTACCTTAATTTTCACCGGAGGTGAAAATGCAAACGATTCCCGTACGGGTCACTCTATCGATAAGCAACCATCTGCCGTGGGAGATTCCCTCGCTGTGAGAGCGCAGTCCGGTAGGACTGTGAAATCACAGCGAGCTATGTGAAAATGCAAACGATCCCCTGTTGCGGTGCCCGGTGTGCGCCTTGCCGTCGGCGCGGCTTCGTTGCACACCAACCGCGGCCACTCGCTCCCCTCCCTTCTTCCGACACCGGCGGCGGTCGGGTCGCTCCCCCTACGGGTCACTCTACCGATAAGCAACCATCTGCCGTGGGAGATTCCATTCGGTATTGACCCGGTCCGAAGGACCGGTGGCAATACCGAATCTTTTATCATAAGCCTTCTATCTATATAAGGAAAACTCCCCCTTTACAGTTTCTCTCCCTTCCTTTATAATCACAGTATAAAAACCACATTTGAGGACGGCTTATGGAACGATTTCTGAAATTACTCCGGTCTCACAACTTAAAAGAGCTTCTGCGGGAATATGCCTGGATCAGCCGCTACAGCCTGCGCTACAAAGCCCAGGTCGCCTGGTACATCTTCACCGGCATTCTAGGCATTGCCACCAGCCTGACCGGCAGCATTCTCAGCAAGTACATCATTGACTCCGTCACCGGCTTTAACACCCACGGCATCGTGGCAGCGCTGGTGTTTTTCGTGCTGATGCAGCTGTCGCAAATTCTGTTCCACGGAATTTCCAGCCGGATCAGTACAAAGGTCAGCATCCGGGTCAACCAGGAGATCACCGCCCAGGTCTATGACAAGCTGCTCGTTACCGACTGGGAGGCGCTGTCTTCCTACCACTCCGGCGACCTGCTGACCCGGATAACCGGCGATATGACCACCGTTTCTTCCAGTGTTTTGGGTTGGTTTCCGGAGTTTTTGACCCGGTTTTTGCAGTTTGGCGGCACGCTGGGTGTGATCCTTTATTACGATGCCACCCTGGCCCTGCTGGCGCTGCTCAGCGCCCCGGTAACGCTGCTGATGAGCCGCTATGCCATCAAAATGATGCGCCGGCACAGCCAAAGAATGCGCCAGTTAAGCAGCCAGATGATGTCCTTCCACGAGGAGTCCTTCCAAAACATCCAGCTGATTAAATCCTTTGACAAAACCGATGCCTACAGCCAAAAGCACCGCAGCATCCAGACCCAGCTCCGGGACGCGTCCATGGACTACAACCGGTTTTCCATTCACAAAAACACCATTATGTCCCTGATTGGTACGGTGGTGGCGCTGGTCTGCTTTTTGTGGAGTGTCCACCGGCTTTGGACCGGGCATATTACCTACGGCACTATGACGCTGTTTTTGCAGCTTTCCGGCTCTCTGTCCGCGGCCTTTTCCGCGCTGGCCGGTCTGATTCCCGGGGCCATCCATGCGGCCACCGCCGCCGGGCGGATCATGGCCATTATGGACCTGCCCAAGGAGGACCGCACCGGCGATGCAGAGGCAGAAGCCTTTGTGCAAAAGCACAAATCCTCCCCCGTAACGGTGGAGGCAAAGGGACTTTCCTACCGTTATGCGGACGGCAGACAAGTACTTACCAACAGCGATTTTACGGCTGAAAGCGGCCAGATCGTCACCTTGATCGGTCCTTCCGGCGAGGGCAAGACAACCCTTCTGCGGCTTTTATTAGGCATTGTCCATCCCAAAGCTGGCGCATTGTTCCTTTCTGCCGGTGATGACCGAATCGCTGTTTCCCCCTCCACACGGGCGCTGTTTTCCTATGTGCCGCAAAACAACACCATGTTTTCCGGCACAGTGGCGGAGAATCTGCGGCTTACCTGCCCGGAGGCCACCGACCAGCAGCTTTACGAGGCCCTTTCCCTTGCCTGCGCAGAGGACTTTATCCGGCCTCTGCCCCTGGGTCTGGACACCCCGGTACGGGAGCAGGGCGGCGGCTTCTCCGAAGGCCAGCTGCAGCGGCTGTGCATTGCCAGAGCGCTCCTTTCCGATGCGCCGGTTTTGCTGCTGGACGAAGCCACCAGCGCTTTGGATATGGAAACGGAGCAGGCGGTGCTGCAAAACATTATGACCGCCCAAAAGGGCCGCACCTGCATCATCACCACCCACCGGCCCAGCGTGCTGGAGATTAGCCACCGCATCTACCGCATCCGAAACGACCGCATCGAGCAAGTGAAATAACAAAGCAAAAGAGGTTGCCGTTGGGCAACCTCTTTTTACTACCATATAGAAGTTCTGTAATTGTTCAGGGCAAAGCCGCAGACCTCGGGGGCGCTCTGTTTCAGCCGGGCCAGGCCTTCGTTGATGGAGTCGGTGTGCATAAAGTCCGCCCGGACCACCAAAAGGGCCGTGTCTGCCATAGGGGCAATGGTCTCCGCATCGGCGGTGGCGAAAATAGGCGGTGTGTCCAAAATCACATAATCCGCCTGCTGCCGCAGCGTTTGCAGCAAGACAGGCAGCTTGCCGCTGTTGAGCAGCTTTGTGATGCTTCTGCCGGAGTTCTGGCTCAAACCCAGGGTAATGCCGTATTTCTTGCTTTCTGTCAGATAGGGGCTGGGGTCCTGCCCATCCTGCAACAAATAGGCATTCAGGGTCTGTCCCTTTTGCACCGGTATCTCGAAGATCTTGTGCAAGGAGGGCTTGCGGAAATCGCAGTCCAGCAAAACCACCTTCCGGTTCTTTTCCGCCAACGCCAGAGCCAAATTGGCGGCGATGGTGGATTTTCCTTCGTTTTCGCCTACGCTGGTCACCAAAATCACCTTTTGACCCCGTTTCCGGGCGTGGTATTCCAGGGCAGAGCAAAGGCTCAAATTGTCCTCAATAAAGTCCTTTTTGATCAGGGCATTGGTGATCAGCGGCGCAATGTTCTTGCGGTGCAGTTTGGACCGGAGGGTCTTGTTCTTTTCCTCGTGGTTGATGGTCCGCAGAAGTCTTGCGTCGATCTTCCGCCGGGCCGCCTTGGGGTTTTTCACCGTGTTTCGCAGGATATAGACCGCAGAAACGCCGCCCATAGCCAGCAAAGCCGCCAGCACCAACACCAGAGGATAGTCCTTTTCCACATTCAGCGGATTGGAGGGCAGCACCGGGATCTCCGGGTCCTTGATGACCTCCAGCTGGGCATTGGCAAACAGATAGTCGGAGATGCTGCTGTAGTTTTCCACCACCAGATTCATCGCCCGGAAAGCCGTTTCCGGCTCCTGGGAGGTGACCGTAACCATTAAAAGGTTGGTCTCCGGAATCATTGTGGTGTTGATAGCGCCGTCAAATTTGCCATCGGGCATTTGCTCCTGAATTTTCTCCCGGAGCACATTGCTCTGGAACACCTCCACAAAGACGGAAGCCATACTCTGGGTGGTGGTCAGGGAGTTGTAGGCGCTGGTGGAATCCTTGGCGCTGACCATAAAGGTGGCCGCAGAGGTATACCGGGGGGTGTAGGTCAGCCGAAGCAGGCTGGTGTAACACAAAATCGCGCTGATGCAAACAGCCACCACGACCCACAAATGCTTCAGAAGCTGCGCGATCAGGCCGTGAATGTTAATTTCGTCAAGACGCAGTGCTTTTTCTTCCATATTAACCCTCCGTTACCACTACAGTCAGCGGCGCTTCGCCGGTAAGCTTGCCGTCGTCATAACTGTAAACAAGCTGATAGCAGCCGGGTTTGTTCAGGTCCGCGTGGCCCTGAATTTGCACATTCTTCTTGTTTAGGTCTTCCCCGCTTGTATCCGTTACCGCCTTCAGAAGCTTTGTCGGCTGGAAGGATTCTCCCTGCTGTACATAGACGATATGCTGCTTCAAAAACACCTGGGCGGTGCTTTCCTTGCCTAAAAACCGGACCCAGATGGTGATCTGGGCGGTGTCACCGCAGGAATTGGAAACCTCCAAAACCACCGGGTAGTTACCCACGGAGAAGTTGTTGACCATATTGGAAACCACCCGGACATTGCCGGAAATATCGCCGTCGATGCAGTCCTCCACCCGGATATGCTCCAGCAGATCGAAGGAGTGACCCACCGTATACACCGGATTCTTTTCCAGAGAGAACACCGGAGCTGTGTAATCTGTGTAATGCACCTTCCGGGTCAGGGTTGCGGAGTTGTTGTGGCTGTCAAAGACCACATATTTCACATTCACCGTACCCGGCTCCAGAAAATGGGACACGGAAGCCACCATGATCCGGTCTGTCAGATCTCCGTCGGTGGTGTCCTTGGCGCTTAAGCCCTCCATCAGCTTTTCCGGAGGGTCATTGACGCTGATTTGCAATGTTTCCGCCTGGTTGGAAATCTCCGGAAAGTCCGTATTTAAACTGCTGTAATAGCGGTTGTTTGCCCAAAGGGAAAACACGATGCTGACCAGGAAAAACACGATGGTCGCAATTCGCAAATATCGCATATTACACCTTCTTTCTATAGCCTATCATTGGCGCAGATGCCCATAGGGGTCTCCCACAGCAGGCACTTTGCGTATTGTTTGGAATACTGCACCGAAATGTGGTCGTAAACACCCATCAGGAAATTACTTCGGTGACCGGTGCTGTGGGCATCGCTGGCGATGCAGGCCACCAAATCGTTTTTCAGCAAACAGGCGGCGGTGCGCCGAACGGTTTGTCCGTAATCGCCCAAAATGCTGCCGCCGGTGAGCTGCAAATGGCAGCCCATATCCAGCCAATCGGTCACGATTTGGGGCGCGCGGCATACCGCCTCGTACCGCTCCGGGTGGGCGACCAAGGGTACATACCCCAAATCCAGAATGCTTTGCAGCATGGAAAGAAAATCTTCCTTTTTGGCATCCGGGGCAAACTCCGTCAGCAAATACCGGCTGCCGTTGATGGTGGGGATGCTGCCCTGGGTAAGCTGCCCCAGCAGGTTTTCATCTGCCCGGGCCTCCGCCCCCAGCACCAGCCGCACCGGGATGTCCTTCGCCGCCGCTTTCAGCTGTTCAAACCGGGTCTGCAGATCCCGGGGCATACCGTATCCGCCGCCCCAGTGGGGTGTGACCGCCAGAACGCTGACATCGCTGGCCGCTCCGTTGCGCAGCATTTGCAGGGCGTATTCCATTGTAGATGCCCCATCATCCACGCCGGGCAGCACATGGGTGTGCAAGTCGCAAATGTTCATAGCATTTATTCATTGTCGGCAGCATATTTGCCGCCCTTTTCTTCTCCGTAGCCGTAGCCGTAGCGGCCGTAGCGATAGCCTTTTCCGTAACCGTAACCGTAGCCGTAGCCGTAACCGTAGCCGTAGCCGGTAATGCCGGTCCGCACACCGGTGAGCACACAGCCGATGAGCCGGGCATCCATTTGATTTAAGTCTTCAAAACAGTTCATGATCCGGGGCAATTTGGAATAGTCCTGACGGATCACATACAAGATGGCCTCCGCCTGCTCCGCCACCGGGGTCAGCTGGGACAGATTCTGGCAGGCCGGGGCATCGATCAAAACAATATCCGCCTGGTCCCTGGCTTGCCGGACCTGCTCCGGCTGGCAGTCACCGGGCAAAAGCAGTACCTGCTTTCCCTGCTCGGCAAGGGCCTCCGCCAAATTCCGGGCCACAGTGGAAGTGCCCTCCTGCTGTGCCGTGGCGGTGATCAGCAATACCTTTCTGCCTTCCAGCGCCCGGTCCGTTTGCAGAGCCAGGCCCCGGAAGCTTTCCTTAAAGGGCATACCCACCTTGCTGTTGTGCATGGAAAGCTCGGCATTTTTCCGACCCGTTCTGCTCACCACCAGAGGAATCGCGCCCAGACAGGGAGCGTTGAGCTTGGTGGTAACATCCGTTTCCTTGCGCACGGTGTTGCGCAGCAGCGCGTGCAGCAGCACAATACCCATGCCCAGCACAAAGCCGATAACGCCGCCCATAGCCGCATATTTCAAATGCTGCATATTGTTATAGGGCACAGAGGGAAACTCCGGATGCTGGATCATATTCAGCTGGGTCTTGCCGATGACATACTCTGCCACTGCCGGGTAGTTCTTGATCAGCGCCTGCAAAATATCGTAGGCCGCCTGGGGGTCCCGGCTGGTAACGGACAGGGTAAACAAGTTGGAGTTTTCGATGACCTGGGCGCTGGGTGTGCCGTTGAGCAGCTCGGTACCCAGGTCTGCCTTTACCCGCTCCAGCAGCAAATCGCTGTCCAGAAGATAGGGGAAGGTTTTTGCCATCTGGGCGGCGGTGTTGTTGTCGTAAAAGAAGTTGTAGCCGCTTTGGCTGGTGTTGCGTGTTTCCACGGTGAAGGTGGCCTCTGCTTTGTACATGGGATGGTAAGACCATACCCCCATCAGCAGCATACCCACTGCCGCCACCGCCGCCAGCAACGCTGTCAGCCACCAAAGCTTTGTGAAGCTGTGCAGCAGATCCCGCAGAAGAACGGTGATGTCGATCTCAAATTCTTCCGGGTTGTTCAGTTGTTTCTTGTTTTCTTCCATAGTCAATCTTCCAATAGCTGCGCAGCGCGCAGTTTGTCTAAAAATTCCAGGATGTCCTCCCGGGCCTGTTCCGGGGAAACCTCAAAATCCTCGGTAACGGCAGTTACAATACTTTCCAGCTCCGTGTTTTGTTCCAGACAGGTCCAGATGCGCTTGCTCACATCGTTGAGCACGATCATACCGTTGAGCCGCAGCGCGGTCGCACCCACCGGGATGGCCACGGTGTTGTCCATAATTTGCCGCAGAACAAATTCTCCGCACAGTTTCATATTACACCTCGTAGGTCAGTACCATCACCACGCGACTGGAGTGGCTGGTGTAGTGGGCCGGGTGGACGGTCATACTGGCGCCTGCGCCCAGTCTTGTAATGCGAAGGGTAAAGGCGATGCCGCCAACGAACAGGCCCTCCTCCTTCAGATAATACTTATAAAACACCCGGACGGTGGGGATCGTCTTGTCCGTCAGGTTGTGGATGGTCAAGGTGTTGTCGCCGTTATCTTCAATGCCCACCTTGCCTTCAGAAAGCTCCATGTCCGCCCGCTGGACCAGCAGGGCAGTGGCGCCGGTGGCCTGACCCTCCGGGAAGGCTTTCGCGGATTTCTCCTGTACCACCAGCCGTTCCCCGGCAGGCAGGGCAGAGATGTCAAACAGCAGCTGTTCCTTTCCGTAACTGACACTGATGCGTGTGTATTCCAAGGGCGTTTCGCTGTCATTATGCACCATGATCATAGCGATGTCTTTGCCCTGGGCATTGGAGCCGTCCTCCACAAACATACCGTCATAGGGGGCCATTTTCTCGACCACCAGACCGTACTGGGGAATCTTATAGGGCAGTGCCAGACCTTCGTTTTCACCGGTCTGGGGGTCTTTCTTCGTGGGGATATCCACCGATGCCGGCAGGTCCTCCAGGGGAGGCTTTACCGTGTCTTCGTCAGGCTCTGCTGTGTCCGGAAGGGTGGTTTCCTGGGTGGTCTGGTCCGGCCAGAGAACGCCCAGAATCGGCTCCGGACTGCGGCTGTCCAAAATAACCGCAATGACAACGGCGGCAATCAGCGCCAGCACACAAAGTATGCCAATGAGCACTCTGCCCGGTTTTCTCTGAATCACAGCATTTCCTCCTTTACCCGGTTATATTGGGTCTGATAGGCCTGCATCATATCGCACCGATACTGGGGCACTTTCTCAAAACAGCCGCTTTCGGTGATCACCATAGCGGCGCAGGCCCGGCAGGTATCCTTTGCGCCGCACTGGGCGCACTTGGCAGGCAGGCGGATATCTTCCGTAGTCTTTTTCACCTGCCGCCAGGCATTTTCAAAATCCGTTTCAAACACATTGGGACTGCCCTCCACCGGGAACATGCCGCAGGGGGTCATATTTCCCTGCCAGGTGACCCAGAAGCTGCACCTGCCTGCCCGGCAGCGAACACCGTCGCCCACCGCGCCGCAGTCCTCACCGGGCAGCTCAAAAGCTTTCCCTTCCTGCTGGGCAAACCCCTCCGGGCCCAGGGTCAGATAGTCCCCATAGGCCATATAGTAGGCCGCCTCCTCCGGGGAAAACCGGTCATTTTCTCCCACCCTTGCGCCATCCTTGCGCACCGGGGGGAACATATAGCTGGTGATCTGGATCACCAGGTCCTTTTCTTTGGCAAAGGCCACCATCGCCGGCAGGTCCGGGGCATTGTAGGGGGTCAGGCTGCAATTGAGCTTAACGCCAATGCCTGCCTCCTGCAAAAGCCGGATGGCCCTGGTTACCTGGGTAAAGCCCTGCCCATTGCCGCACAGACGGCTGTAGGTTTCATTGGATGCGCCGTACAGGCTGATGTTGATACGCACCGGCGGGCAGGTTTTCAGCCAGTTTACCCTTTCCTCGTCCAAAAGCGTGCCGTTGGAGTTGATGGTGATGATAAAGCCCATTTTGTGCAGATTTTCCAGAATCTGCTGGAATTGGGGGTGCAAAAAAGGCTCACCGCCGGTGATCAGCAGATACAGCATACCTGCATTCTTGGCCTGCTGTGCCAGCTGCAGCCACTTTTCCGCCTCCGCCAGGGGCGCAATGGCCTCCTGGTCCTGCCGGGAAAGGCGCACATAGCACATTTTGCAGTCCATATTGCACACCGGGGTCAGTTCAAAGGTGCCGCTTAAGGGCGCGCCCTGGGCAGTGGCCTTCCGGTACAAATATTCTGTTACCACGGGGGCTACCGGCACACGATTCATAACCCAAGTCCTTCCTTCGTCAGCACTGCGGCCCTTTCCTCCGGCCTGCACCGCAGCAGATACACCGGCACATCCTTCAGCAGCTGCAAGCACAAATCCGTGGCCCTTTCCACAAAGGCCTTGTCCCAGCGGCGCATAGAGATTTCCGGATATAAAGCCGCAAAGGCTTCCTTTTGCGTCAGAGGCCGCAGGTGGTTTTCCCGGTCCTGCTGTAAAACCACGATGGCCGCCAGAGGCGCATTTTGATTTTCGTAAATGCCGGAGGTGCCGGCATAGGGACTGCCGTAGGCGGTCCAGGTGTTTTCGGTTTTTCGCAAGGCCGCCCGGTCACCGTTGAGGACCTTTGCGCCCAGACAGTCGCGCCACAGCCGGGCCTGGGTGGACTTTCCCACGCCGGAAGGCCCGGCAAAGGCAATGGCCTTGCCGCCGTATTCTATCAGTGAAGCGTGCAGCAGCAAACCTTGGCGCTGCGCAAGCAGAGTTTCCAAACCAATGCGGTTGAATATCCCCTCGCTGCCGGAAAAGTAAGAAAGATAGTCCGGCAAAACAGAAATGGTGATATTTCCCGTTTGTGAGATTTCCGTCAGGGCAAAGGCAGCCCCGGACGGAGCGGCGCAATGAAAAATGCCCATCGTGCCGCCACAGTGGTGGTAGTATTCCGGTCCGTGCCAAACACCGCTTTCCGGGAAAGCAGGCAGTGACCGGCTGGTCTGCACCCGGATGGTGCAGTCCGCTTTTGTATGCTCGCGGCACAAAAAGGGCCGCAGATTGTCAGAAATGATAATGTCCCCGGGGGTCTGCAGCACTGTGCGCAATCCCACCAGGTCCAGATAGTATTCTTTCATAAGAGTTCCTTGCCCCCGGAGGATTGTCTCCTCCGGGGGTAGTAGTTAAGAATGGAAAATGTAGTTGCCCTCGCTGGGGTTGTTGTAGCAGGCATAGCCAAGCTTTTCTCCATCGAACATACAAGTGCCCTGGACAAAAACGGACACATTGTTGTCCAGATGCCAGACGCATCTGGTCGGGTCGTTAAAGTCCACCCGGCCCTCGGGAATGGAGTCTGCGCAATCCCGGACGATGGTCTGGGTGAGGGAGAACATTTCCATTGCCAGCAGGGGTTTTGTGTAATTTGCTTTCAAAGTTCTCGCCTCCTTAAGTGGTTTCCAGCCATTGCCGTACATCTTCAAACAGCACCGCGGTCAGCTGGGCATTTGCGTTGATCTGCTGCTGCACATCGGGGATGACATCTTCGATGGGCGCGTCATCGGGGTTGGGATTTGTCTCCGGCACAGTAGGCCGCTGGCTCATCCGCAGGGAGAAGGCGCGCATTGTCATCACTGCCGCCTGCTGTGTCACCGGCAGAACGCCGCCGTCAACGGGTGTTGTGGTGGGGTTAGTGGCGCGCAGATTGGTAAGGGCCAGAATTGCCCCTTCTTCTGTGTTGCCGTTCTGGATCACAATGTATCCTTGATCCGGTGTTACCCGGTAATACATATCGGCGGTGTGCTTGATCTGGATCGGCACGGGATTTGCCCGGTCAATGCCGCTGACATTGGCTGTGACCGCCGCGCCGGTCAGGCTCTTCATACCTACGAAGTAGGTGTTGCCCTCCGCCACCTTCAGCACGATGCCTTGACCGGCCTTCAGATAGACCTCATTTTTGGGGCCCAGGTCCTGGTAAGTGCCGATCTCATAGGTGTAATTTTTGATGCCGGGGGTGTCGTTGCCGCTGCCCTGGCCTTCCTTGATCCAGTCGATGAACACCGCGCCCATCTTGCTGTCGGTGCCGTCTGGAATCTGGGTGTTGAAGTCCTTGTACTGCAGCAGCACATCCCGGATCTCGGTAAAGACCGCGTTGGTCTCCAGACCGTAGGCATACTGAACAAGCGCAGCCTCATATTCCGTGGTGTTGCCCAGAGGATTGTGGATACGCACACCGTCAATGTAGTACTCGTGGCGCAAACCGGTCTCCTCAGAGGTGGCCTGGGTCGCGATCAGCTGCAGTGTGTATGTGCCGTAGGGCAGCTTCCGGAAGGAAATGGTGGGCACCTGATAGTAATCGCCGGACATGGCCAGAGTGTCCTTGGCCAGCATATCCTGGATAAGGGTCACATCGTTGCCGCTTTCGTCCTTAACCTGGCGGTACAGCACCGCAAGGACAGCACCGGAGGTTTTGTTTGTCCGGGAATACACTTCCACACCGGTACCGGTGAAGGTAAACTGGGCATGGGCGCCCTGCTCCGGATCAAAGCCGCTTGCAAAGGCCATATGGGCGCTGCCGTCGCTGAAGCCGGTATCGTCGCCCAAAGCATCTGTCCAGCCGTGGACATCGCCGTAGGGGGCAGATTCCAGATGCTCCGGAATTTCCGTGTTCTTGTCGGCCTCGCCGCCGGAATAGACCGTGGACCAGGCGCCGGAGAATTCAAAGCCTTCGATGCCCTTTTCCGGATCGGTTTCGAAGGAGTCTTCGAAATAGATATTGTTGGCCGGGATCACCGTTACCCGATTCCACAGATTGCCGTTTTGGTTGGCATCCTGGGCAAGGACCGTCTTTCTCCAGGTGTTGCCGAATACATAGAACTGGTCATAGCCGCCCCAGCTCATTGTGGTGGGGCTATAGGACACCACATCTCCCTCCAGGGAAACCTTGCCATAGGTCAGGTTGGTGCTGGTGGTGTTGGGGGTGGCAAAATAGTTCATACCGTCTGCAATATTGCAGTCGATGTGAATGGGGGTAGCCTCCTGGGTCTTTGCGCCGTCCACATATTCATCATCGAAATACCAGTTGGACAAGTCAAAGGACTTGCCGTAATCCAGCACAAATGCCCGCTCCACAAAAATCGTGGAAGGCT
>JAZLAB010000011.1:0-42524 GCA_045612985.1 Faecousia sp. | reverse complement strand
GCCGAAACGCATACCGATGATATCGGAGGAAACGATCTCGTCTTCGTTGTAGCCGTAGGACTCGGTAGCAGCAGCCTTCATAGCAGCGTTGATCTCTTCCTTGGTAACAGCCTTAGCGCAAACAGCGTTCAGGATGGTGGTGGAACCGGTGGGAGTGGGGATGCGCTGTGCAGCGCCGATGAGCTTGCCGTTCAGCTCGGGGATAACCAGGCCGATAGCCTTGGCAGCGCCGGTGGAGTTGGGAACGATGTTGCAAGCACCTGCGCGGGAGCGGCGCTTGTCGCCCTTACGCTGGGGACCGTCCAGGATCATCTGGTCGCCGGTGTAAGCGTGGATGGTGCACATAATGCCGGACTCAATGGAAGCCAGGTCGTTCAGAGCCTTTGCCATAGGTGCCAGGCAGTTGGTGGTGCAGGAAGCAGCGGAAATGATGTTGTCTTCCTTGGTCAGGGTCTCGTGGTTTACATTGTAAACGATGGTGGGCAGATCGTTGCCTGCGGGAGCAGAGATAACGACCTTCTTGGCGCCTGCGTCGATGTGAGCCTGTGCCTTAGCCTTAGAGGTGTAGAAGCCGGTGCACTCCAGCACAACGTCAACACCCAGCTCGCCCCAGGGCAGCTCGGCAGCGTTAGCCTTAGCGTAGATGGTGATCTTCTTGCCGTCAACAACGATGTTGTCTTCGCCAGCCTCAACAGTGTGAGTACCGAAGGGCAGAGCGTAAGCGCCCTGGGTGGTATCATACTTGAGCAGGTGAGCCAGCATCTCGGGAGAGGTCAGGTCGTTGATAGCAACAACTTCGTAACCCTCTGCGCCGAACATCTGACGGAAAGCCAGACGGCCGATACGGCCAAAACCATTGATCGCAACTTTAACAGACATAGTTTTTTCCTCCATTTACTTGTGCTGCGCTTGGCAGCATATTTAACAGATTATTTTGGGGACTGCAGCAGACCCCATACGGCATTATTATACTATAACAAATATTCCTTGTAAAGTGCTGAATTTGTAAAAAAGGGGTATCTTTTCCCGAAAAAAATTGACGCAAAGCACAAAAGCGGACCTTATTGACGGAAAAAGGCTTCGATTTGCGCTTTTGTGGCCTGAACGCTGCCCTGGAAGAAGCCATTCTTGCCGCCGCCTCTGCCGTTGCAGGCCTGGGTCAGGGCCTGACCCAAATCCCGGACCTCTGCGTGCTTGTTTACAAGGCAAAGGCTGTAGCCTTTTTCGTCGCTGCCGGAAAAAACGAAGGCTGTGCCGCCGCAGTTTTGGGCGATGGCGTCGGCCAATGCCCGAACAGAGGCAGGCTCCAGTCCGTCCGCAAAATGCACCACATCTCCCTGCCCGGCAAAGCGCTCCGCGGTGGCAGCAAAGACCTGCTTTTCCAGCGCTGCCGCCCGGAATTTTTCCGCAGCCAGAGCTTCGTTCATTCGCGCGGCGGCCTCGCCGGTCTCCAAAATCTTTGCAGAGAAGGCCTGGCTGACAAGCCGGTTTTGCTCATAAACGCTGGAAAGATACTGGAAAGCTCTTGCGCCGCAGACCATTTCCATCCGCACACCCTGGTGGAACTTGATACAGGACAGCAGCTTGATGATGCCGAGTTCCCCGGTGTAGGCGGTGTGGACGCCGCAGCAGGCGCAGGTGTCGTAGCCGGGGACCTCCACCAGCCGCACCGGCCAGGGCAGCGCCCGCTTGGTCCGGTAGGGAATTTTCGAAAGCTCTTCTTCGCTGGGAACTGTGCAAATTACCGGCAGATTCAAATACACCGCCTCGTTGGCAAGCTTTTCGATTTCCGGGATCCGGTCTGCCGGAATGGGACAGTCAAAGTCGATGGTTACGGTGTCTGCGCCCACGTGAAAGCCGGTGTTATGACCGCCAAATAGCCGGTGGATGATGCCGGAAACGATATGCTCGCCGGTGTGCTGCTGCATCAGGTCAAACCGCCGCGTCCAGTCGATGGTGCCGGTAACGGTTTTTCCCACGTCCAGAGGCTTGTCGCAAAGGTGGACAACCGCTTCGCCCTCTTCTTTCACATCCAGCACCCGGGCTTCGTCCAAAGTGCCGATATCGCAGGCCTGGCCGCCCCCTTCCGGATAAAAGGCGGTGGCAACCAGGGTAACGGCAAAGCCTTTTTCCCTCTGCTCACAGCCGATTACTGTGGCGGAAAATGTGCGCGTATGGCAATCTTCATAGTAAAGTTTTCGTGTGTTCATAGCTAACCTCGCAAGAAAAATGTCTTTCCTTCTGCCATATTGTAACACAGGGGCAGGTGCTTGGCAATGGTGTGAAATTCTGTCGAGGAGTTTTCCCGGGAAAGGTCCGTGTTTCGCGGTGTTTCTATGGGAAAGCTCCGTAAAATGGGCGTTGAAAGGAGGTAAAAATATGCATTGTCAAAAATTAAAGACTTATATGGAGACCGGGCGGGTGGTGTTTTTGCCTGCTACGGCAATTCGACCCAATCCGGCGCAGCCCCGAAAGTTTTTCAAAGAGGAGGCGTTGGCAGAGCTGGCCGAGAGCATTCGCCAGCACGGCATTTTGCAGCCCCTTTCTGTCCGGCGGATGGGGACAAGCTATGAGCTGATCGCCGGGGAGCGGCGGCTGCGGGCAGGGGTGCTGGCTGGCCTGACCGAGATCCCCTGTATCGTAATGGCAATGGACGACAAGGAGTCGGGGCTGACCGCTCTTGTGGAAAACCTGCAGCGGCAGGACCTGGACTTTATTGAGGAGGCAAAAGCCATCTGCACCCTTATGGATCAGTACACTATGAGCCAGGAGCAGGCAGCAAGGCTGTTGGGAAAGAGTCAAAGCGCGGTGGCAAACAAGCTGCGGCTGCTAAAACACTCCAAGCCGGTTTTGGAAAAGCTGCGGCAGGCGGGACTGACAGAACGACACGCCAGAGCGCTTTTAAAGCTGGAAACGGAGTCAGAAAAGCTGCAGGCCATCGATACGATCATGCGAATGGGTATGAGTGTTGCCCGGGCAGAGCAGTACATAGAAAACCTGTGTAACAAACAGCCGGAAAAGCCGGAAAAAGCAGATGTAAACAGCTTTTTAAAAAATGTCAGTCAGACCTTATGCCGAATTCAGCAACGGGGCATTGCCGCCATTTCCGAGCGGCGGGAGACGGAAAGCCAGATCGTTTTGACCATCACTATCCCCAAATGAAAACACCCTGCGCTTTGCGCAGGGTGCTTGGCATTATTTTCCGTTGATCCGGGCTTCGATCCGGCCCAGAGCATATTCCATTTTTTTGTAGGCATCTTCCGAGACTCGGTCGATGTAGTCGGATTCATAAGCCTGCATTGCCTCCCGGATGCGCAGCACCCGTAGGGGCTGGTCCTTTTCCGCAAAGGTAAAAATGGGGGTATAGGAAAAGTTTGTGATCTTCGTTTCCCCGGAAGCGGTATTTTTGGTGATTTCCAGGTTCAGAATTACGGAGTATTCCGAGCCGGCCCGGCTGGCATCGCCGAAGAAGTCGCCCAGAGAGTAGGCCACAAAATTGCCCGTTTCCTTATCCAGGGTCATTTGCTGCACATAGTGGGAATGGGTGCCGATAATGGCATCTACGCCGTTACTTTGCAGAAGCGCACAGACCTCCTGCTGGGTGGCGCTGATGGTGTCGTTAAATTCGCTGCCCCAGTGAAGAAATGCCACAGTAATGTCCGGGTTTTCCCGGCTGGCGTTTTCCAAAATTTCCGTAACGGTTTCCGTGTCCAGGGCCTGGTAGTCGGTGGCGTAGTCGCTGTAAAGCAGATTCACGCAGCCGTCATTGCCTGCCGGCAGCGCCATACCGTCCATACCCTTGGTAAAGGCCACAAAGGCGATCTTCACGCCATCTACATTGCGGATGGTGTAGCCTTTGCCCTGTCTGGCAGCGGCGGCGCTTTCATAAACGCCCAAGGGCTCCATTCCCGCATCCCGGACGCCCTGGATGGTGGAGCGCAGGCCGTCCATACCTTTATAAATGGAGAAAGAGTTGGCCAGCTGCACCAGATCCACACCGGCGTCGTTTAGCGCCTGGGCCAAAGACTGGGGCGCGGACCGGTCCGTGCCGTAGGGGGCGCCGTAAAGGCAACCTTCAAAGTTCAGCGCGGTGATGTCTGCGTCCGCCAAAAGGTGCGCCACATCCAAAAAGGTTTTGGTATAGTCAAAGTCGCTGCCGCCGGAATTGACCACATTTTCGGTAATGTTCAGATCGCCCGCAGCGGCCAGATGGATCACGGTGGTGGGCGGCGCGGTGGTCTCCGGGACGGAGGCCTCCGGCTTGGAAACGGTGGGCCGGTTGCGGAGACTGACCACGAGCACAACGGTCAGTATGATCAGCGCCAAAAGGATGCATCCGGCAACGATCAGCGTTCTGCGCGTTTTTTTATTCTGTTTTTCCCGCTGGGCTTGCCGCTCCAGCCGCTTTTTTCGCAACTGTTCCGGATCGAGTGCCATAAGGATGCTCCTTTCTTTTCGTGTTTTTCTTATTCTACACTATTTTTCCCCTTTTCACAAGGGGGAAATGTCAGACTTTACACACTGTTAATTTTAAGGTAAAATGAAAAAAGGAGGTGGTGATATGCCACGGGATACCGAGCAGGAACTGGAGCGGCTGCAATCGCAGCTTCTGCAGGAGGCGCAAGAGGAAGCGGAGGAATTTTCTGTAGAAGAGGATTTTGCGGAGCTTTTGTGGGAGGAAGACCAGGGAGAAAATCCCCAGGTGTATCAAAACTATTCCAATAATTACGGCAGAAATCTGCGTAATTTCGCCACCGGCTATCGGGCTTATAATGCAGATCAGACCGACACGGACTTGGACGAATACTGCGATTTGGTGCAGCAAGAACCAAAGATCACCGTTTGGTGGGTCTGGATCGTGCTGCTTTTGATGGGGGCGGTGGTAGGCGCCATCGCCTGGATGTTTTTCTCCACAGGGGGATGGAACGGATGAACAAGGCAGCTGTAGGGCGCTTTGCGCCGACCCCCTCCGGCCGGATGCATTTGGGAAATGTATTTGCGGCGCTGGTGGCGTGGCTTTCTGTCCGGGCCCAAAAGGGCAAAATGGTCCTGAGAATGGAGGACCTGGACACCCAGCGCACCAGCGACGAATATGCCCGAATCCTTCGGGAGGATCTTTTGTGGCTGGGCCTTGACTGGGACGAGGAGACGCCGCCCCAAAGCAGCCGTAGCGATATCTATGAAACCTATTTTGAAAAACTGCGTCAGTTGGATTTGCTATATCCCTGCTACTGCACCCGCAGCCAGCTGCACAGTGTCAACGCGCCCCACCTTTCCGACGGCACATACGTCTATGCCGGCACTTGCCGGAATTTAAGTGAGGAAGAAAAGGCGGCGTTCCACAGAGCGCCATCCTGGCGGGTAAAAGTGCCGGATAAAATCTGGCAGCTGACAGACAAGGTGCAGGGCGTTTATCGGGAAAACCTTGCCACCGATTGCGGCGATTTTGTGGTCCGCCGGGCAGACGGCGTGTTTGTGTACCAGCTGGCGGTAACGGTGGATGACGGCCTTGCGGGGGTTACGGAAGTGGTCCGGGGTATGGACCTGCTGGGCAGCGCCCCCCGGCAGATGTATCTGCAGGAGCTGTTTGGCTTTCCCCACCCCACCTACGGCCACGTGCCGATGCTGGTTGCCCCGGACGGGCGGCGGCTGAGCAAACGGGACGAGGATTTGGATTTGGGCCAGCTGCGAAAGCATCTTGCGCCGGAGCAGGTGTTGGGAACACTCGCGTTTTCTTCCGGATTGATTTCCCAGAACGTCCCCATCAGCGCCAAGGAACTAATAGAAGTGTTTTCCTGGGAGAAAATGAAAAAGGAAAATATTTGTCTGGACATCACACAGCTTGCTGGTATATAATGACAAAAAAGAACATAGGAGGTTTTACTATGAGCAAAAAACCGATTTTGGTGGTTATGGCAGCCGGTATGGGCAGCCGCTACGGCGGGCTGAAGCAGATCGACCCGGTGGGCAGCTGTGGCGAAGCAATTTTGGACTATTCTCTGTTTGATGCCTATGAGGCAGGCTTTGAAACTGCCGTGATCATTATCAAAGAGGCCATCAAAAAGGACTTTATGGAGACGGTGGGAAAGCGCCTGGAAAAAGCGCCCATCCAAATTCGCTATGCCTATCAGGAAATGGAAAAGATCCCGGAAGGCTTTTCCATCCCGGAAGGCCGGGTAAAGCCCTTTGGCACCAGCCACGCGGTGCTGTGCGCCAAGGAGGAAATTGACGGCGCGCCCTTTGCGGTGATCAATGCCGATGACTATTATGGAAAGTCTGCATTCCGGGTAATCTATGATTACCTTTCCAACGCCAAGGACGGAGAAAAGGCGGACTACTGTATGGTAGGCTACCTGCTGGGCAATACCGTTACCGAAAACGGCTCGGTAGCCAGAGGCGTTTGCCAGGCGGACGGACAAGGCTATCTGGCAGACATTGTGGAGCGCACCCGGATTGAAAAGTATCCCGGCGGCATCCACTTTACGGAAGACGGAGAAACCTGGCAGGACCTGGCCGAGGACACCATTGTGTCGATGAATATGTGGGGTCTTACCCCCGGCTTTTTGGAGGAGCTTCAGGCCCAGTTCCCGGACTTTCTGGAAAATCAGCTCCCGGTGAATCCCCAGAAGGCAGAGTTTTTGCTGCCCCGGAGTATCGACAAGCTGATTAAGGAAGGAAAGGCTGCCGTTAAGATTTTGAAGACCGCCGACAAATGGTACGGCGTAACCTACGCGGCGGACAAGCCCCAGGTGGTGGCGGCTTTGGCAAAACTGACAGCCGAAGGAAAATACCCCGACGGCTTGTGGAAATAAGATAAAACTACCCGAAAGGAGCAATCATACTCTTTTCGGGTAGTAATTTTTATATAGTGATATTCTGCGCTAAACGCACAGAGTGATATTTTCCTTTCGGAAAGTGATATTGAAACCTTGCGGTTTCAGTGAGATTTTATTCGCCCTAAACTGCCGAAGGCAATATCACTTGTCCGGGGACAAATATCGCTGCGAAGCAATATAACTCGCCGTTAGGCGAATAAAACTGCCCAAGTGTCCTTAAGAACACTTGGACAACGCCTCGGGGGTTTTGTTATGAACTTTCTTCTTCGTAGGGAAAATACAGATTGATGTCCACATTTCCCTTGACACCGGGAACTTTTCCCTTGTTGGTGTACTGCCACATATCGACCTTGTATTCGTAGGTCATTTCGTCAGAGTACATCGCCAGCCAGAAGCCGTAATCGGTCAGCTCCTCCAGATGCATCTTCTTGCGGGATTGGTTAGGGTTAAAATAGACCATAGAATCATAGCCTGCCTCTTCTATGGTGTCGCAGAAGGCGATGGTGCAATCGGTGAGCTTTCTGGCGGTAACCACATCGGTGCGGTAGCCTTCCTGAATAAACTCCCAGTCATAGACGATGGGCATCTGCACATCCCAGTCCTGAATGATCTGCATACAGTATTCGGCTTCTTCTTTGGCCTCCTCCGGGGAAATGGATTGGGAGAAGAAGTAGCCGCCTACCTTTAAACCGGCCGCCTTGGCGGCCTTGTAATTTTTCTGGGCCCATTCGTCCTCAAACAGCACGCCCTGAATAGAGCCCCGGTAGCCCAGCCGGATCATCACAAACTCAAAGCCGGCTTCCTTCACCTTCTTAAAGTTGATCTTCTTCTGGTGGGTGGACACATCGATGCCCCGGATGCTGGGGGCGGTGAGGCAGGTCAGATAATCTCCCTCATAGCCAAAATCCAGCGGGGTGAATACATTTTCCTCCGGCTGGATCGTTGGCAGCGAGGGGATCATAGCGGAAAGGTCCGGCATTTTGATGTCCGGCAGCTTATCCGGCAGGATCTTCGACAGCAAAATCAGCGCGGTACACAGCAGCGCTGCGCAAACAAGAGCAATAATGCTGTAAAAAAGGATTTTCTTTGTATTTTTCATAGCAAAATCAGTGGGCGGCCTCCAAAGGACGCAGGACGCTGTAGCTTTCAAAACGGGTGTCGTGGTTATCGGTCAGAAACACCAGAGAAATGGCGGGGTTTTCCAGACCGGTCTTTTTGGCGATGTCCGCTACCTCGGCGGCATCAGCGCCTTCTACATACAGACGGGTGCGGCCGGCAGGCAGCGGGAATTTGGCGCTGCCCACAAAGGAAACGGCAAAGTTATCTCCGGCGCAGGCGGTGGCGATGGTCTTGGCGGCGGTGGCGATGGTCTTGTCCTTGTCGCCGCTGAATTTCAGATCCTTTGTGCTGGGGAAGCGGAATTCGTCAAAAACCACCTCGTCAAAGCCCAAAGCTTTCAGCTCTGTAACGATCTCCACCAAAAATTGGATCGTGCCTTCGCTGGCAGGATTGAGCCAGTAACAGTAATCATCATCTGCCCACAAATGGGCGCCGCTGGCCACATACAAACCGTTGGAGGTGTGGGCAAGACCAAAATTATAATCCCGGAAGGCCGGCAGCCGGGCAATGAGGTACATACCCTTTTTGTCCAGGGCGGCGATCATTTCATCCATCTTCGTTACATCCAGATCCGGATTGTACTTGTCGCTGACGGAGGAAGAATAGAAGAAATTGCCCTTGGGGCTTTTTACATCCAGCATAATGGGCGTGCCGGCAGGAAGCGCCTTTGCCTGGGAGAAGACGGAGGAAACACTTTTCTCCAACGCGGCGGCATCGGCATAGTAGCCGGTCATTTGGGTCAGGTCCTTACTGACATTGATGGCGTTTTCGCCCTCGTTATAGTAAATGGAAATGGGATCTTCTTTGGGATTGGGAAGGGCTTCTTCTCCCAAAGCCACCGCCGGGGGCAGCTTCATGTTGATGATCGCGCCCTGATCCCGGGTGTAGATCACATATCGCTGCAGCCAGGTAAACCAGCAGAAAAACACCAGTCCACCTACCACCAAAACTACCAGCGCGATCAGACCGATGCGCTGCAAAAGTCGCTGGGTACGATAAGGAATTTTCATAACTTAACCTTTGACGCAGACGCAGCGCCAGTCCTCCTTTTCATAAGTTTTCGTAACGGGCAGGCCTGCTCTTTTCAGCGCGGCCAGCACATCCGGTAGCCGGGTGTCCAGAATGCCGGAGCAGAGCAGCGTGCCACCCTCTTTTAAAAGACCGGGCAGCACCGGGCAAAGGGCAATGATCACATCTGCCACGATGTTTACCAGCAGCAGGTCGTATTTCTTTTGGGAAAGCCGGGTCATTAAGGCTTTGTCAGAAAGGACATTTCCTGTCAGCGCGGTAAATTCCGGGCTGCCAAAGCCGTTAAACGCTGCGTTACACCGGGCGATGTCTTCGGCTTTCGGGTCAATGTCCACGCCAATGGCTTCCTTTGCTCCCAGCCGCAAGGCGGTAATGGACAAAATGCCGCTGCCGCTGCCCAGATCCAAACAGTCTTTTCCGGAAAGGGGCAGCTTTTCCATTGCCTCCATCACCATTTGGGTGGAGGGGTGGGCGCCGGTGCCAAAGGTCAGGCCTGGGTCCAAAATAACAGGCAGCCGGTCTTCTGCATCCTCTGCCAGCCAGTAAGGCAGCACCACCAGATTTTCGCCGATGGGCTGGGGCGGGTAATTCTCTTTCCAGCTTTCTTCCCAATCGGTTTGGGGAAGCGGGGCAACGGTCATTTCCAGCGCCCCCAGATCACCCCGGCTGCGCAGCTTTGCCAGCAGCGCTTCCAGCCGGGAAAGGGCGGCGGTGTCGGCGCCTTCCAGATACAGCTTGATTTGGGAAAGACCCTCCAGCTTCTTTTGCAGGTCTTCGTCTATGTAATCCCAGCAGGCGCGATTTTGCTCCAAAAAGGCTTCAAATTCCTGTTGATCCTCCATCAGCAGGTCATCAAAACCTGCCGCTGTCAGCGCAGCGGCCACCTCTTCAATTCCTGCCGGGGCGGTGGTAACGGTAATTTCCAGCCAATCCATAGGATGCTCCTTACTTGCGTGTTATCCCCATTATAACAAAAACTACGCCCGATTACAAGGAACAGTTGCAAAGAAAATGTTTCCACAAGTTGCGGTTTGTTCACAAAAAGGTCTATTATTTTTCGATGGGATGTGGTACAATGTATAAAACTATGCCCACGAAGAAGGAGTTTGGCGAATGGGACTCATCACAAAGCTTTTTGGAACCCGCTCGGAGCGTGAAATCAAGAAGATCCAGCCGCTGGTGGACAAGATCCTGGCGCTGGAAGAGGAATATAAAGCCCTGTCAGAGGAAGATCTGCGGGGAAAGACCGCCCAGTTTAAGCAGCGGTATGCCCAGGGCGAAAGCCTGGACGAGCTGCTACCGGAGGCCTTTGCGGCTATCCGTGAAGCGGCGGACCGGGTGCTGGGTATGCGCCCCTACCCGGTGCAGCTGATCGGCGGCATTATTTTGCACCAGGGCCGCATTGCGGAAATGAAGACCGGTGAAGGTAAAACGTTGGTTGCCATTTTGCCCTGTTATCTGAATGCCCTCACCGGCGAAGGCGTCCACGTGGTTACCGTCAACGATTACCTGGCCAAGCGCGACTCGGAATGGATGGGCAAGGTCCATCGGTTTATGGGCCTTTCTGTGGGTCTGATCATTCCCGGTATGGACAATGACCAGCGTCGCAAGGCTTATGCCGCAGACATTACCTACTGCACTAATAACGAATTGGGTTTTGACTACCTCCGGGACAATATGGCCATTTATGAAAGCGAGCTTGTCCAGCGGGGCCACAGCTTTGCTATCGTGGACGAGGTGGACTCTATCCTCATTGACGAGGCCCGGACGCCCCTGATCATCTCCGGCAAGGGAGAGGACTCCTCCAAGCTTTATGAGCTGGCAGACCAGTTCGTGGCGTCTCTTCGTAAGCAGGTCTTCGCCAAGACCGAGGACAAGGAAGTGCAGGACGATTACGACTGCGACTACTTTGTGGATGAAAAATCCCGCAGCGTATCCCTCACCGCCTCCGGCATTGCCAAGGCCGAGCGCCATTTTGGCGTGGAAAACCTGGCAGATGCGGAAAACGCCACCCTTTCTCACCACCTAAACCAGGCGATGAAGGCAAGAGGCCTGATGAAACGGGATATTGACTATGTGGTCAAGGATGGAGAGATCATCATTGTTGACGAATTCACCGGCCGCCTGATGTACGGCAGACGCTACAACGAGGGTCTGCACCAGGCCATCGAGGCCAAGGAGCGTGTGGCCGTTGCCGGAGAAAGCAAGACTTTGGCAACCATCACCTTCCAAAACTTCTTCCGGCTGTATAACAAGCTCTCCGGTATGACCGGTACAGCCTTGACAGAAGAGGAAGAATTTGCGGGCATCTATCTGCTGGACGTGGTGGAGATCCCCACCAACCGTCCTGTGATCCGGGTTGACCAGTCCGATGTGGTCTATAAGACCGAGGCGGGCAAGTTCCGGGCCATCATCCGGCAGGTAAAGGAGTGCTATGAAAAGGGACAGCCGGTGCTGGTAGGTACCGTGTCCATCGAAAAAAGTGAGATTTTAAGCAAGCTTTTGAAGCGGGAGAAGATCCCCCACAATGTGCTCAATGCCAAATATCACGAGCAGGAAGCCCAGATCGTTGCCCAGGCGGGCAAGTTCGGCGCGGTTACCATCGCCACCAATATGGCAGGCCGTGGTACGGATATCGTTTTGGGCGGCAACGCCGAGTTTATGGCAATGGACGCCCTGCGTAAGCAGGCGCTGCCGGAGGAGCTGTTGGTGGAGGCAAACGCCTACTCCGAAACCTCGGACCCCCAGATCCTGGCGGTGCGGGCCCAGTATAAGGACCTGCTGAACAAATTCAAAGAAGATATGGCCGAGGAGGTCCAAAAGGTACGCGCGGCCGGCGGATTGTTTATCATCGGCACCGAGCGCCACGAATCCCGTCGTATCGACAATCAGCTCCGGGGCCGGTCCGGCCGCCAGGGCGATCCGGGCGAAAGCCGGTTCTATTTGAGCCTGGAGGACGATCTGATGCGTCTGTTCTCCTCCGGACGGATTATGAATATGATGGACTCTCTGGGCCTGGACGAGGATACGCCCATTGACGCCAAGATCCTCTCCGGCGCGGTGGAAAACGCCCAAAAGAGTGTGGAAAGCCGCAACTTCCGGGCCAGAAAGAATGTGCTGGAATACGATAATGTTATGAACACCCAGCGCGAGGTCATTTACGCCCAACGCCAGAAGGTGCTGCGGGGTGAGGACCTGCGGGAGAATATGCTCTCTATGCTCCGGGGTGTGGTGGAAGCCGGTGTGTTTGACGCCTTGAGCGAAAACGGCGGCGAGGTCAGCACAGAAAGCTTTGGCGCGGTGCTGGCAAAATTCCAGGGTACCTATTTCCCAAGAGGGGCGCTGACCTTCCGGGAAGACTTTACCCTGGAGACCTTGACGCAGGCAGTTTACGATCTGGCAGAGGCTTTCTATGAGGCCAAGGAAAAAGCCATCGGAAGCGATATGATGCGGGAGCTGGAGCGGGTAGTTATGCTCCGGGTGGTAGACGAATATTGGATGGACAATATCGATGCCATGGACGATCTGAAGCAGGGCATCGGTCTGCGGGCCTACGGCCAGCATGACCCGGTCATCGCCTACAAGGAAGAAGGCTATGAGATGTTCCAAGGCATGGTAAACGCCATTCGTGAGGAGACCATCCGGCGGATGTTCCTGGTGCAGCTGCGGCCTGCCCAGGAAATCAAGCGGGAAAAGGTGGCAAAGGAAACGACCACCAGCGGACCGGACAAGTCTGTGAAACGGCAGCCGGTACGGAAAACCGAAAAAATCGGCCCCAATGACCCCTGCCCCTGTGGCAGCGGAAAAAAATACAAAAAGTGCTGCATGCAAAAGGATAAGAATGAGTAAAGTATCGTCTGTGAAAATCGGCAAACTGGAATATTTGCGTTCAGACAATTTAACAGCGCCCCACTGCTTCACCACCCGCTACGGCGGGGTCAGCCGGGGGCATCTGGCATCCCTGAATCTGGGCACACGCCGGGGCGACGACCGGGAAAATGTTCTGGAAAACTACCGAATATTGGGCGCTGCTGTGGGATTTGCACCGGAGGACCTGGTGCTGACCAAGCAGACCCATACGGACTTTGTTAAAGTGGTGGATGCCGGACACCGGGGCGCAGGTCTGTTTTCTCCGGATCTGGAGGACTGCGACGGACTGATCACCAATGCTCCCGGCGTAGCCTTGGCGGCCTTTACGGCAGACTGCACGCCGATCCTGCTGGAAGACCCCATCACCGGTGCTGTGGGCGCGGTCCACGCCGGGTGGCGGGGAACGGTGGCAGATATTGCCGGAAAAGCGGTGGCGACGATGGTGAAAACCTTTGGCTGCCGCCCAGAAAACATCCGGGCAGCCATTGGACCGAGCATCGCCCAGTGTTGTTTCCAAACGGACAGGGATGTGCCGGATGCGGTGCTGAAGCAGTTTGGAAAAGCGGCTGAGGCCTTTATTGAAAAAAGAGAACAGAAATATTATGTAAACCTAAAAGCGGTCAATGCGCTGGCATTGCAGCGGGCCGGGGTAAGGGATATTGCCATATCCGATGCCTGTACTGCCTGCCAGCCGGACAGATTTTGGTCTCACCGGGTGGTGGGGCAAAACCGCGGCTCTTTGGGCGCGATCATTGTATGTAAAGGGGGAGAGCGATGAAACGGATTTTTGCGCTGTGTCTGTGCCTTGTGCTGACACTGGGCGTTTTTTCCGGCTGTAAAAACACCGACGGCGCTTATGTGCCTACCGGCGACGGCTTAAGCTATGACGAAGACTACACCGGTCCGGTCTACACCCGCCCCCAGGAGGACGGGCAGGAAAAGCTGACCCTGACCTATTACCCCAAGGTTACAATGAACCCCATTTCCTGTACAGACTTTACCAACCGGGCGCTGTTTTCTCTGATTTACCAAAGCTTATTTGCGGTGGACAGAGATTACAATGTAGAGCCGATCCTTTGCAAGAACTATAAAGTGTCAAAGGATATGAAAAAGTACACCTTCTATCTGGAAAAGGCCAAATTTTCCGACGGTGTTTCGCTAACCTCCCAGGATGTGCTGGAAACCTTTAACGCCGCCAAAAATAGCAAGTTTTACGGCGGTCGGTTTGAACACGTGAAGAAAATGTCGGTGGCAAGCGACGGCGGCATCGTCATCACCCTGGACATCCCCTATGAAAACCTGCCGCTGCTTCTGGATATTCCCATCCTCAAGAAAAGCCAGGTCAAATCCAAGCAGCCGTTGGGTACAGGCCCTTATGTGCTGGACACCACCGCCGACGCGGCGGTGCTGCGCAGAAATGACAATTGGTGGTGCAGCGCCAGGCTAACGGTGAATGTGCCTGCCATCAGCCTGAAAAAGGCCACCTCCATCACCCAGATCCGGGATGCCTTTGAGTTTGAAGATTTAAGCTTAGTGTGCGCAGACCCCGGCTCTGACAAATATGCAGATTACCGCTGCGACTATGAGCTGTGGGATTGCGAAAACAACATCTTCCTGTATCTGTCTGTGAATATGAAGAGTAAGGTGTTTTCCAATGACGGCATTCGCGCAGCGCTGCCCTTGGCGATAAACAGAGAAAACATCGCAGACAGCTTCTACCGGGGCTTTGCCCGGGCCTCCAGCCTGCCGGCGTCGCCGCTGTCGCCTTATTACAGCCAGGTTTTGGCAGAAAAGTATGCCTACGATAAGGGCGAAGCCTTGAAAAAGGCTGTGGAAAAAGCCAAGCTTTCTTCCGATACAAAGGTGGTTCTTTTGGTCAACAGCGATGACAGCCTGCGCACCCGGGTGGCAAAATCTGTGGCATCTATGCTGAAAAAAGGCGGTCTGAAGGTAACGGTTTCGGCAAAGAAGACCAGCTCCTACAAAAAGGCGCTGAAAAACGGCAATTACGATATTGTGCTGGGACAGACGAAGCTGTCGTCCAATATGGACCTGTCCAACTTCTTCGCTACCAAGGGCTCGCTGAATTATGGCAGCATCAGCGATGTGGCGCTGTATAAGCTGTGCACAGACTCCCTTGCCAACCACGGCAACTACTATACGCTACACCAAAATGTGCTAAACGACGGCAGACTTTGCCCGATCCTGTTTCGCAGCTACGCGGTGTATGCTGTGCGCGGCCTGCTGACAGAGCTGACCCCTGCCCGGGACAATGTGTTTTATTACTCCCTGGGAAAGACAATGGAAAAGGCAAAGCTTGAAAAGTAAACAATCCCCATCTTGCAAAACAGTGTCGGGTTTGATATAATCGTGCTATCTTTTGGGAAAGGAAGAGAGAAATGAGCGAATCTACAGGCAAGAAAAAATGGGTCATTATTGTGGTGGCAAGCATATTGGTCGTAATTTTGTGCGCGCTTGTTGCCATTGCGATGATCTTCAAGGATGTGCTTTGGGGCAAGGAGGAACCCACCACCCAGACCACAACCCAAACAACCACCGTGGAGACTACCACAGAGGCAACCACCATCGTAACCGAGCCGCCGATCTTGTACCGGCATCCCCTGAACGGCTCTCCCATCGACGCGCCTCTGACCAGCCGCCCCGTCGGCGTTGTGGTCAACAACATCCAGGCTGCGCTGCCCCAGTATGGTATCAGCAAGGCGGATTTCCTTTACGAGTTTGAAACTGAAGGCGGCATCACCAGATTTTTGGCGCTGTTTACCGATTTGAAGAACGTTTCCCAGGTAGGACCTGTCCGCAGCGCCCGTTCTTACTTTAACAACATCTGCGCAGCCTATGGTGTGCCGCTGGTCCACTGTGGCGGCAGCGTTACCGGCGCCAAGGGCTATTACGATTACACCCACAAGCTGAAAAACTGGGAGCACTTGAGCATCGATGCTTCCGGCGACGATCCGAAGAAGGTTGCGTTCAGGGATATGGAGCGCTATAAGGAGCTGGACTATGCTTGGGAGCACACCCTCTTTGGCAGAGGCAACAAGCTGGTCAGCAAGCTGAAGAAGACCTACGATATGGTCGTGGAAGATGGCGTAGATTACGGCTATGTCTTCGAGGATGCAGTGGTCGCCCGTGGCGAGACTGCCTCCAGCATCACCATCAAGTTCCTGGGAACCAAGAAGACCAATATGAAGTATGATGAGACCACCGGCAAGTATATGATGTCCGAGTACGGCGACGAGCTGATCGACGCGCTGGACGGCAAGCAGGTTGGCTTCAACAATGTGATGGTCATCTTTGCAGACCAGACCAAGAAGAAGCCCAAGAGCACCTGGCTGTCTTATTACGATATGATCGGCTCCGGAGAAGGCTATCTGGCGATCAATGGCAAGATCGAAAAGATCAAGTGGTCCCGCAAATCCGTTACCAAGCCCTTTAGCTACACCTACGCAGACGGCAGCGCCGTTGCCTTCAATGTGGGCAACACCTATGTGGCAGTTGTAGACCCGGAAGGCTCTGTAACTTACAAATAAAACCGATTCTCCGCCTGCTTTTCAGCAGGCGGAGATTTATAAGGACAGGGGACAAGAGAACCGTCCCCTTGTCCCCTGTCCCCTGTCCCCTAAATATGCTTGATTGTTACAGACGATTTTGCGCTTATGGTATTCATTGCGAAGTAATAGTATATGCAGCTTGCCCTATCGAGAATGTATATGGATATGCCGTCGAATTGTTAGGCATTGATATTACGCACGAGCTGTGTGAATCCTTAATTGCAGATAACATTAATCCGAATATCCAATACCTATTAAACGAAAACGGTCTATGCCGAACAATAGAGGATCTAGAAACAATTATTTCAGTTCAAGATCATGGAAATGTTGATTGGCAACCTTGTTATGTTTATAGTGTCATTCTGCCTTAGTAGCACAGGGGACGGTGCTGTGTGTTCCGTCGGCAAATGAGCAATTACAAAGGGGGCAAGGGAGCAATTCCCTTGCCCCTATCTTTTTTTGTGAATTTTCTGTTATCGGGGTAGAACTCCGGTATATTTTATGTTATAATGTTTTTAACTATAGGCTTAGATGGAGAGAAGCGTATGATGGAACTTTTAGCACCGGCCGGGTCTGTGGAGGCTTTGCGGGCGGCAGTACAAAATGGCGCCAACGCCGTATATCTGGGTTGCGGCGCATTTAATGCCCGCCAGGGAGCAAAGAATTTTACCCCCCAGATGCTGGCAGAGGCAATTAAATATTGCCATATCCGGGGTGTTGCGGTCCATTTGACGCTGAACACGCTGGTGTCTGACCGGGAGATGCAGGAGGTGGCGGCGCTGATTCGCCACGCGGCAAACAGCGGTGTGGATGCCTTTATCGTCCAGGACCTGGGCGTGGTGCGCATTTGCAAGCAGATCGCCCCCCATATTCCCATTCACGGCTCTACCCAGATGACCATTCACTCCCTGTCCGGGGTGCTTTTGTGCGCCCAGTGGGGTCTGTCCCGGGTGGTCCTCAGCCGGGAGCTGAGCCGGGAGGAGATCCGCTACATCTGCCAGAACTCCCCCATTGAAATTGAAGTTTTCGCCCACGGCGCGCTGTGTATGAGCTATTCCGGCCAGTGCTATTTGTCTGCCGCCATCGGCGGACGGTCCGGCAACCGGGGCCGCTGCGCCCAGCCCTGCCGCCAAAGCTATGGCTACGGCCGCTGGCAGAATCAATATCCTCTCAGCTTGAAGGACAACTGCCTGATCCACCATTTGCAGGAGCTCAAGAGTATGGGCGTGGCCTCCTTGAAGCTGGAGGGCCGAATGAAGCGGCCGGAGTATGTGGCTGCTGTTACCGGGGTCTACCGGGAGGCGTTGGATACCGGCAAGGTAACCAACAAAATGATGGACACCCTGCTCAGAGCCTTTAACCGCCAGGGCTTTACCGACGGTTATTATACCGGAAAAACCGGGCAGGATATGTTTGGTGTCCGGGAAAACCAGGAAGACCAGCAGTTTTACAAGCAAATGCGCCAGACCTATGAGTCCCGGGAACGGGGCCTTGTACCCATTACTATGCAGGCTACTGTAACTGCCGGACGCTTTACCTTGACGGTAACGGACCCGGAGGGTAGAAACTGTACGATGGAAGGACCTGCTCCCGAGCAGGCCCGGACAGCGGAGCTGACCGCTGCCGAGCTGGAGGAACGACTTTCCAAAACCGGCGGCACCCCTTACTACTGCACCCAGGTGCTGGCCCAGGTATCCCCCGGGGTATCCCTTTCTGCGGCAAGCATCAACGCCTTGCGCCGGGATGTGCTGAATTTGCTCACCGCCCAGCGGGCCCGCCGGGCAGAAAAGCCCTTGGGACGGGCCAAAGCTGTGCCGGCTTATTCCGGCAACCGGCGGCATCCTGCCCTGACGGTGCAAATTACCAATCGGGAGCAGATCACGCCCCGGCTGCTGAAAATGATGCCCCAGGTGCTGTATGTGCCTGTGCATATTTTGACAGAAGATCCGGAATTTTGCCGGAGTCTGACCAAAGCGGTCAATGTGTGCGCTGTGCCTCCCAGAATCGTCCGGGACACCCAGCGCGCCGCGCTGCAGCAGGAGCTGATGACCCTGCGGGGTATGGGCGTAGAGGAGTTGCTGATTAACAATTTGGGTCTTGTCAAGCTGGCAAAGGCCTGCCACTTGCGTATGCGTGGCGACATTGGCCTGAATATTTATAACTCCTTTGCAATGCAGACCCTGCGGGAGCTGGAATTTACCTCCGCAGCGCTGAGTATGGAGATGACCCTTCCCCAGATCCGGGATGTGGCAAAGGCAGTACCCGGCGAGCTGCTGGTTTACGGCAGAATGCCGTTAATGATCACAGAAAACTGCATCATCCGGGGCAAGACCGGACAGTGCAGCTGCCATTTAGCCCCCACAAAGCTGATGGACAAGACCGGCGCGGAGTTCCCGGTGATCCGGGACGGCAACACCTGCCGCAGCGTGCTGCTCAACGGCAAAAAGCTGAACTGGCTGGACCGGCAAAACGATTTGGGCAAGCTGGGTCTGTGGGCAAACAGATTGTATTTCACCACAGAAAACCCAAGAGAAGTGGACCAGGTACTTACCGGCTATGTCAGCCCCACACCCTTTGATCCCGGCGCTTGCACAAGAGGTCTGTATTTGAGAGGTTTAGAGTAATGATCATTTTGGCATCCCAATCCCCCCGGCGAAAGGAACTGCTTGGGCTGCTGCAAAAGCCCTTTGAAGTCCGGGTGGCGGACATCTCGGAAGAGATGGACCAAAAGGCTGATCCTGCCCAGCAGGTGGCCCAGGTAAGCCGCCGAAAGGCGCTGGCTGTGGCCCGGGAAAAAGAAGATGTGGTGATCGCTGCAGACACCGTGGTGGTTTGCCAGGGCAAAATTTTGGGCAAACCAAGAGATGAAGCGGATGCCTGCCGTATGCTGCGGCTGCTCTCCGGCAAAAGCCATCAGGTGATGACCGGACTGACCGTTTTGCAGGGGGAAAAGCAGATCCTTTGCACAGAAATAACCGATGTTTATTTTCGGACGCTCACCGATGAGCAGATCCGAAACTATGTCCGCTCCGGCGAACCGATGGACAAGGCCGGCGCTTATGGCATTCAGGGCGGTGCAGCGCTGTTTGTGGAAAAGCTGGTGGGAGACTACTACAATGTGGTGGGCCTGCCGGTGTGCCGTCTGAGTCAGATTTTGGAGGAACTACAATGAAGAATCTCTTCTCTAGCCGCGTAAAGATCGTGCTGCTGATCGCAGTGCTTTTGGCGGTGGTGCTGGCGGTGGTCAGCAACCTGACCGGCCTGAGCCTGCCGGATATGGTGGTCAAAGGGGTACTCACCCCGGTGCGCGCCGGCGTCAGCAAGCTGTCGGAGCAGGCCCAGCAGATGTATAACTATATGTTTGAATATGAGGCGCTGGCTGCGGAAAATGCGCGACTAAAGGAGCAGCTGGCCCAGCTGGAAGAGGATGCCCGTATGGCAGATGCTGTGGCCCGGGAAAATCATCAGCTCCGGGCGCTGTTGGGACTGAAGGAAGCCAACGAGGACTATAAGCTGGTGGACAGCTACATCATTTCCCGTAGCTCCCAGGAGTGGTCCAGCAATTTCACCATCAACCGGGGCAGCAGCTCCGGAATTAAAAAGGGTATGTGCGCCATTACCGCCAACGGCGAGCTGGTAGGTCTGGTAGACGAGGTGGGCAGTAATTACGCGGTGGTCAAAACCGTGCTGGACTCCTCTCTGGAGATCAGCGCCACCATCAGCGCCTCCGGCTATAACGGAATGGTGGAGGGTGGCTATGCCACCGGCCTGGAAGGCCTTTTGCGTATGGACTACCTACCCAGCTCTGCGGTTATCCGCAACCGGGACCAGGTGGTTACCTCCGGTTCTGTGGTTTACCCCAGAAATTTGATCGTGGGCCATGTGGTGGATGCGGGTTTTGACGATACCGGTGTTGCCAAGTACGCCCTTTTGGAGCCTGCTGTCAATGTGGCAAGCCTGGAGCAGGTGTTTATCATTACGCAGTTTAATGCTGGGTGAAAAGTATGGCAAAAAAGTATGAATTTAAGCCGGACAAGCCCCGGCTGGGCTTTTTCAGCAAGCTGTTTCTGACCCAAAAGCAGAGAAAAACCCTTCTGAAATGGCTGCTGTATGCCCTGGTGCTGCTGGCGCTGTCTGTGCTGCAGGATGTGCTTTTGTGCAGAGTGCGGATCTTCGGCGCGACCACCGAGCTGGTGATCTGCGGCATCTTTTTGATCTGCCTGGCAGAGGGCGTGGAAAGTGGCAGCGTGTTTGCACTGATCGCCTCGGGACTATATTTGTTTTCCGGCACGGCGGCAGGCATATACTCTATTGTGTTTATTACCTTTTTGGCGGTGGCGGTTACTTATTTCCGCCAGGCCTATCTGAAAAAAGGCTTTTTGGCCGTTATGCTCTGCGCGATTTTTGCCATAACGGTTTATGAAATGCTGGTGTTTTTCATCGGCGCATTTTTGGGAATGACCACCCTTTCCAGAATCGGTGGCTTCTTCACCACAGCGATGCTGACCAATCTCACAGCGCCGCTTTTGTACCCTGTCATTCGTTCAATTAGTACCATTGGAGGGCAAGCATGGAAAGAATAACGCGGGCCCGGGCAAGAATTCTGATCGTCATTTTTCTGGTGATCGCTTTCCTGTACGGCCTGAAAATGTATGACCTGCAGGTGATCGAGACCGGCGGCAAGAAGGAAAATGTCTCCACATTTACCACCCTTACCCGTGTCAAGGCCGCCCGTGGCGACATTTTGGACACCAACGGTAATGTTTTGGTCTCCAACCGTGCCAGCTACGACCTGGTGATCAACCACTACGTGCTGATCACTGCCGACGGTACCAATGACTATCTGTACCGTTTGGTAAAGCGGTGTCAGCAGGCAGGCATTGAATATACGGAGCATTTTCCCGTCTCCCAGGAGCGACCCTTTGTCTACACCCTGGACAAGCAAAACTCCTCCTGGCAGGGATATTTCCAGAAATACCTTGCCTATATGGGTGATTTAGACTCGGATATTACCGCGCCCTTGCTGGTCAAGCGCCTGCGGGAGCGCTATAAGATCCCGGCAGAGTGGACAGACGAGGAAGCCCGCCTTGTAATGGGCCTTCGCTATGAGATGGACCTGCGTAACTGCGTGGGAAGCCTGCCCAACTACATTTTCCTGACGGACGTCAGCGACCAGAATCTGTCTACCATCGTGGAGCTGAACATCCCCGGTTTGATGGTGGAGGCCTCCACCGTCCGGGAATACAACACCAAATACGCCGCCCACATTTTGGGCTTTGTGGGTCCGATGAACGCGGAGCAGTGGGAAAAGTACAAAGAAAACCCCGACTACTCTATGGACTCGGAGATTGGCCAGGACGGCTTTGAAGCGGCCTTTGAGGAGTATTTGCACGGCGTGGACGGCTGGCGGGAAGACACGGTTACCACCTCCGGTGAGCTGCTGTCCTCCCGGTATCTGACAGAACCCAAGGCCGGCTCCAATGTGGAGGTTTCCATCGACATCAATCTGCAGCGTGTGGCAGAGGACAAGATGGAGGAGGTCATCACCGAGCTGCGTTCCAACAAAAAAGAGGATGGCCACGATGCCGAAGGCGGCGCAGTGGTGGCAATGGATGTGAAAACCGGCCAGGTGCTCACCTGCTCCAGCTATCCCACCTACGATCTGTCCACCTTCTTTGAGGACTATAACGAGATCCTGGAGACCAAGTATGACCCGCTGTTTAACCGGGCGCTGATGGGTACTTACCCGCCCGGCTCTACCTACAAGATGTCTATGGTCATTGCAGGCATCCACGCCGGCGTGATCACCTCCAAGACCAAGATCTATGACCGCGGCGTTTACACCAAGTACGCTCCGGACTTCACACCCAAATGTCTGTATTATACCAATTACGGACAGCTGCACCAGAATATGACCGCTGCTACGGCGCTGCAGGTCTCCTGTAACTACTTCTTTTATACCCTGGGCGATAAGCTGAGCATCAGCGCAATGGATAAGACCGCCAAGGGCTTGGGCCTGGGCGAAAAGACCGGCATTGAGCTGCCGGAATATGTCGGCCACCGGGCCAATGAGGAGACCAAGAAAGAGCTGTATACCGGCGATGACCAGCATTTCTATGCGGCAGACCGGGTCATCGCTGCCATCGGCCAGTCGGACAACAAGTTCACCCCTATGCAGCTTTGCGTTTACGCAAGCACTTTGGCAAACCGGGGTACCCGCTACAGAGCCACCTTTCTCAACCGGGTGGTTTCCGCAGATTATCGCAAGCTTCTGTATCAAAATGAGGTCTCTGTGATGAGCACGATGAAGATCTCTGACGATGCTTACAAGGCGTATACCGACGGTATGAAGCTGGTTACTGACAGAACGGACTGGACCGGCACTGCCTACCAGACCTTCAAGGACTATCCGGTGAAGGTGGCGGCCAAGACCGGCACTGCCGAAACAAGCCAGAAAAACGCCTCCGACAACGGCGCATTTATCTGCTATGCCCCGGCGGAAAATCCCCGGATCGCCATCGCCATTTACGGCGAAAAGGCAGGCCACGGCAGCTCCCTGGCAAAGATCGCCAAGGCGATGCTGGATGTGTACTTTGAGGTTGGCGAGGTGGGCGATGTGAACACCTACGAAAACGAAATCAGTTAACCCTTTGGCCTCTGGTGAATCGACAAAAACAACCTCCGTGCATTGAATGCACGGAGGTTGTTTGCATAGATAAAGATTATTACGATTCGTCCATATTTTGCAAGGCGTATTGAATCATTTGGTTAATCAATTCGTTTCTGCTGATTCCTATTTCAGCGGCTTTATCGTCTACAGTTTTAAGCATATCCGTAGAAATGCGCATTGAAATGACTTCTTTTTCCGGCTTGCGCGCAATAAATTTCTCCAATAGGATCACCTTCCCTCTTGACTATTGTATTCTTTTTCGGTATTATAAGATATATTCTAAATACGATATCGAATTTAGAATACAAAAGCAAAAAGGAGATAGAAAGATGAAAAAGATTGTAATATGGATGTTGGTTATGGTAATGGCGTTTTCGTTGGTAGCTTGTGCGGGCGCACCGTCGGATAGTTACCAAAAGGAAACACAGGAAGAGGCTGGGCAAACTAACGATATGGAACAGACACCCACCACGGAAGCGGTTGATAAGGAGGAGGAAGCGGCAGAGCCCGAGAAAACGGACAAGACCGGTCTTCGCCCGGAATTTAAGAAGGCGATGGATGATTACGAAGCTTTCTACGATAAGTATTGTGCTTTTATGAAAAAGTATAAAGCAAATCCGACAGATATGTCGTTACTTACTGAGTATGCATCTATGACGAGCAAATTGGCCGATATGGACGCGTCCTTTAAAAAGTGGGATCAGAAGGAAATGAGCAAGGAAGAAGTTAAGTACTACCTTGAAGTAAGTAGTCGGATCACACAAAAGTTGGTCGATATAGCGGCATAATAGGGAGGCATTAACGCAATGAGAAGTAAAACACTGTTGGTGTCTAATATTTTAGCAACGTTCTATTCTGCGTATCTTCTGTGGACGTTTGTAGGCGCAGTTGTTGCAGCAGGCGGATTAGATTTCATTGAGGCGCTTGGTTCATATTTTGAAATCGTTTTTGAACTGCTTGAGATAAGCTCTCCAGAAATGACTTTTCTGTATGTGATTCTTGTTTTGCTTTGCGTGCATATTATTGCGTTTGTTCTTGGCTGCTTAATTGGGTGGATTGCCTTTGCGTCCAGAAAGAGTGGTGGAGCGAAGTTTGCAGCTACACTATATCTGCTTGGAACAATTTCTTTCCCGGTGTATTTGTTCTTTGGTTTGCCTATTACCATTGTCGGATTTGTTGGTGGTGGGAAGCAAAAGAAAATCAACAACGCACAGGCTGCGATGTAATTGATTAATAGGCGATAGCCTTACGTGCGTCAAGGGAGGATGCTATCTTCCCGAAAATAACGCTACTAGACAAAACCCTCCGTGCATTCAATGCGCGGAGGGTTTTACTATTATATAATATTGTAATTATTGCTCCCGGAAGGTGATCTCTCCGGTTTCTGCATCCATCGCATCCACGATGGCCAAAGATTCCACCCGGTAACCCATATTGCGGATTACCCGGCCGCCGATCTGGAAGCCCTTTTCAATGACGATGCCGCAGCCTTCCACGATGGCGCCGGCAGTTTCTGCAATGGAGATCAGACCCTGAAGTGCGCAGCCGTTGGCCAGGAAATCGTCAATGATCAAAATGTGCTCTCCTTCCCGGAGGAATTTCTTGGAGACCACCACCTGGTTTTTGTTTTTGTGGGTGAAGGACTCCACCTCTGCTACGAACATATCACCGTCCAGGTTAATAGACTTGGACTTTTTGGCAAACACCAGCGGCACGCCAAACTCCTTGGCAACAAAGGCGGCAATGCCGATGCCGGAGGCCTCAATGGTCATCACCTTTGTGATGGGTTTATCTGCAAAACGGCGCTTAAATTCTCTGCCGATCTCCTCAATGAGAGGAATGTCCATCTGGTGGTTAAGAAAGCTGTCCACCTTCAGCACGTTGCCGGACTTGACGATGCCGTCTTTTACGATTCTCTGCTCTAAAAAGTTCATATTTTTCCTCCGGATTACTTGACAATATCTCTTGCTACGTGGACGCCGCTGGCAGAGGCGTGGGAGAGGGAGTGGGTAATGCCGCTTCCGTCGCCGATGATGTAAAGACCGGGGTAACAGGTCTGCAGCTGCTCGTCCACCTTGACCTCCATATTATAGAACTTGACCTCCACGCCGTAAAGGAGGGTGTCGTCGTTGGCGGTGCCGGGGGCGACTTTGTCCAAAGCGTAGATCATCTCGATAATGCCGTCCAGGATCCGCTTGGGCAGCACCAGAGAAAGGTCGCCGGGGGTGGCGTTGAGGGTCGGCACGATGAAGGCATCGTTCATACGGCTCTCGGTAGACCGGCGGCCCCGGATCAGATCACCGAAGCGCTGGACGATGACGCCGCCGCCCAGCATATTGCTCAAGCGGGCAATGGACTCGCCGTAGCCGTTGGAGTCCTTAAAGGGCTCGGAGGAATGCTTGGCGACCAAAAGGGCAAAATTGGTGTTCTGGGTCTGCTTGGCCGGGTCTTCATAGCTGTGGCCGTTGACGGTGATGATGCCGTTGGTATTTTCATTGACCACCGCGCCCTTGGGGTTCATACAGAAGGTGCGGATCTTGTCGCCGTACTTTTCGGTACGGTAAACGATCTTGCTTTCGTACAGCTCGTCGGTCAGGTGAGCAAAAACAGTAGCAGGCAGCTCCACCCGGACACCGATGTCCACCCGGTTGGAACGGGTGGGAATGTCCAGATCCTTACAGACCTGCTCCATCCACTTGCTGCCGCTTCTGCCAACAGAAACGATGCACTTGTGGCAGGTGTAGCTGGCATCCTTGCACTTAACAGCGTAGCCACCAACCACGATCTTCACTGCCTGTACCGGGGTGTCAAAGTAGAAGTGGACCTTGTCCTTCAGGTAGGCGTAAAGGTTTTCCAGCACGATATAGTTGATGTCTGTGCCCAGATGCCGCACGGAGGCGTCCAGCAGGTGCAGATCGTTTTGGATGCACAAGGTCTTAAACCGGGTGCCGGCGGTGGAGTACAGCTTTGTGCCTTCCCCGCCGAACTTCAGATTGATGTCATCCACATAGCGCATCAGATCCAGGGCGTGCTTTTGACCTACATATTCGTAAAGGGTGCCGCCAAAATCGTTGGTGATGTTATACTTTCCATCAGAGAAAGCGCCTGCGCCGCCAAAGCCGCTCATAATGGAGCAGACCTTGCAGCCGATACAGCTTTTGACCTTTTCTCCGTCAATGGGGCAGTTGCGCTTGCTCAGCTCGTGTCCGGACTCAAAGACCGCGATCTTCATCTCCGGCTTATGCTGCAGCAGCTCGTAGGCGGCAAAAATACCGCCGGGGCCTGCGCCGATAATAATGACATCATAATCCATTTGTGTTCCTCCAAATAAAAAGGAAATAAGTTTTTTACAACATTCATTATATCATATGGAAAACAAAAAGTAGACGCCTTGTCATAGTTGCTATTTTTTAAAAAGCGGTATATAATAACGCCATATCATAAAAGGAGAAATTTATGGTTCAGACAAAAGCCATACTGCCGGGAATTACCCTGCGGTGTTTTCAGGATAACCGGTTCAAGCAGAACTGCTTGACCGTGCAATTTGTGCGCCCTATGTGCCGGGAAGAGGCGGCAAAAAATGCGCTGCTGCCTGCGGTTTTGCTCCGGGGCTGCGAAGGCGCGCCGGACTTAAGGAGCATTACCTTAAAGCTGGATGATCTGTACGGCGCAGCCGTCGGCCCGCTGGTGCGCCGGGTGGGCGATTACCAGACCACCGGCCTGCATTGCAGCTTTGTGGAGGACCGGTTCGCCTTGGAGGGCGACCAAATTCTGGCGCCAATGGTGCAGTTTTTGGGAAAGCTCCTTTTTGCGCCGGTGCTGGAAAAAGGCGTGTTCCGGGAAGATTATGTAAACAATGAAAAGAAAAATCTGATCGCCACCATCGAAGCGGAGAAAAACGATAAGCGCGCCTATGCCGCGGCAGAGCTTTTGCGGCGGATGTGCAGCGAGGATTCCTACGGAATCCCCAGACTGGGTACTACCCAGTGGGTCAAGGCCGTTACAGCAGAAGATCTGTACGCCCATTATCGCCGGATCCTCCGGGAAAGCCGCGTGGATATTTTCTATGTGGGCAGCCGGGATGCAACCCAGGTGGCAAAGATGTTTGAGGACCTGTTTGTAAGCCTCGAAAGAAGTTATGTAAACCTACAGGAACAGACTGCCTTCCGTTCTCCCGAGGGCGGAGAGCAGACCCAGGCAATGGATGTGGCCCAGGGAAAGCTGGCGATGGGCTTTACAACGCCCATCACGCTGCGAAGGGAGGATTTCGTGGCGATGCAGGTGTGCAACGCCGTCTTTGGCGGCGGTATGACCAGCAAGCTGTTTATGCAGGTGCGGGAGAAAAACTCCCTTTGCTATGACATCGGCTCCGGCTACTATGGCAGCAAGGGCATTTTGACCGTAGGCGCAGGCATCGACTGTGCCAAAAAGGATGAGGTGCAAAGGCATATTCTGGCCCAGCTGGAAGCTTGCCAAAAGGGCCAGATCACAGACGAGGAGCTGACCGCGGCCAAGCAGGCGCTGGTTTCCAGTCTGCGGGGTGTTCATGACAGTGCCGGTGGTATTGAAAACTACTATGCAACCGGCGCCCTCAGCGGACAGAAGATGACGCCCCAGCAGCATATTCAGGCCATCGAAGAGGTAACCAGAGAGCAGGTCTGCCAGGCGGCAAAGACCCTGAAGCTGCACACGGTATTCTTTTTAAAGGGGGAAGGGTAATGGAAAAACGCACTTACCCGGTTTTGGCAGAGGAGGCTTTGTGGCATCGGCTACCCAACGGCCTGCCAATTGCTGTTGTTCCCCGCCCCGGCTTTACCAAAAAGCTTGCCTATTTTGTAACAGATTACGGCGCTGTCCACACAGAGTTTACTTTGAACGGGGAAAGCTACAGCGCCCCGGCAGGGGTTGCCCATTTTCTGGAGCATAAGATGTTCGACCTGCCCGGACGGGATGTAATGGCAGAATTTGCGGCGATGGGCGCAAATCCCAACGCCTTTACCAGCTATGACCTGACCGCCTATTATTTTTCCTGCACAGACAACTTTGAGGCGTGCTTAAAGCTGCTTTTGGAGTTTGTTTCCACGCCCTATTTTACCAAGGAAAGCGTGGACAAGGAGCAGGGCATCATCGGCCAGGAGATCGGTATGTATGCGGACAATCCGGACAGTCGGGTCTTTGAGGAGCTGGTAAAGGGGATGTATGAAAACCATCCTATTTCCGTACCGATTTTAGGCAGCAAGGAATCTATTGGGAAAATCACCCCGGAGATTTTACACGCCTGCCACAAGGCCTTTTACCGCCCCGGCAATATGCTTTTGTGCGTTGTGGGTGATGTGGACCCGGAAAAGGTCTGCGCCATTGCCAAGGAAACGCTGCCTGCAGAGGATACCTGCCAGGTAACCACAGCGCAGCAGTGGCCGGAGGAAATGGCTTGTAAAAAGGCCCTTGTGGAAAAGCAGATGGAAGTGGCAATGCCAATGCTGCAGCTGGGCTTTAAGTGTGAAGCCCCGGAAAAGGGCGAAGAAGCCGTCCTTTGTGAAGCCGTAGGCGATCTGGCAGCGGAGGCGCTGTTTGGAGAGTCCTCACCGCTGTATCTGAAGCTGTATGAGCAGGGACTGATCGACAGCTCCTTCGGCGGCGGCTTTGAAACGGTGGACGGTATGGCAATGCTGACCGCTTCCGGCGACAGCGATGACCCGAAGGCGGTGCAGGAGGCCATTTTGAGTCAGGCGGAAAAACTGGCAAAAGAAGGCATCGGCCAGGAGGATTTTCTCCGGATGAAGCGCAGCGCTATGGGCCGCCGGCTAAAGGCCCTGGACAGCTTTGACAGCGTGGCATTCCGCGTTTGCGCCTATTATTTCTCCGGCTTTGACTACTTCCGATTCCCGGAAATTTACCAAAAGGTACAAGCTTCGCAGCTGCAGGAATTTTTACAGCGGGTGGTTACCCGGCAACGCTGCTGCCTGGCGGTTATTTACCCTAAGGAGGCATAAACAATGAATATTGAGAACCTTACCACTATTTCCTTCCCTATTTTTGGGCTGGAAATGAATCCGCCCAAAGGCTTTTCCCTCTTTGGGCTGGACATCCGCTTTTACGGCATCATCATTGCCCTGGGCCTGGTTTTGGCGGTGATTTACGGTCTGAAGCGCAAAGCCCAATTCGGCCTTTCCGAGGATGACATTCTGGACGGCGTTTTGGGCATCGTGCCCTTTGCCATCATTTGCGCCAGAGCCTATTACTGCGCCTTTTCCTGGGAGGAGTTTGCCTCCGATCCCATCCGGGTGCTTTACATCTGGGAGGGCGGCATCGCCATTTACGGCGGCGTGATCGGCACAGTGATCGGCATTATTGTGTTCTGCCTGATCAAGAAGATCAAGCTGGGCGCGGTGCTGGATCTGGTGGCGTTGGGCTTTCTCATCGGCCAGAGCATTGGCCGCTGGGGTAACTTCTTTAACCGGGAAGCCTTTGGCGCGGAAACAGATACCTTCCTGAAAATGGGCCTGTATGACTCTGTAACCCAGGTAACTACTTACTATCACCCCACCTTCCTGTATGAATCCTTGTGGAATATCGCAGGCTTTGCTGCGCTGCATTTTCTTTCCAAGAAAAGACAGTACGACGGACAGATCGCCTTGGGCTATGCCGCCTGGTATGGTTTGGGCAGAACCTTTATCGAGGGATTGCGATTAGACAGCCTGTACTGGGGTCAGTTCCGGGTCAGCCAGCTTTTGGCGGCCATTACCTGCTTTGCAGCAGCCACGGCGCTGGTGGTGCTGGCCTTCCGGCAGCACGACAAAAAGAAGCTGTTTGTGAACATCGTGGCAGCAAAGCAGGCTGCCCTTGCCGAAGAAGAAAACGCCCCTGAAGAAACGAAGGAGCAGAAAGATGAAAATTGCGACGAAGGCGCTTCCCTTTGAGAAAGTAATCAGCCGCAAACGGCCCAAGCATAAAAAACCCTTGCGGCCCAATTTCCTTTTGGCAACGGTGATTCGGGTGCTGGCGATTTTTGATCTGCTTCCTACCCGCTTTTCCTACGAAATGCACGGTATGGAGCAGATCGGGAAAAATGAGCCCTGCCTGATTTTGATGAACCACTCCAGTTTTATCGACCTGAAGATCGCCTCCCGGATCTTCTATCCCCGGCGTTACGGCATCGTCTGCACCTCCGACGGCTTTGTGGGCTTTTGTATGGAGCTTTTGATGCGGCTCATCGGCTGCATCCCCACCCAGAAATTCGTCAGCGATGTGCAACTCATCCGGGATATGGAATATCTGCTGAAAAAGAAAAAATGCAGCGTGCTGATGTATCCGGAGGCCAGCTATTCCTTTGACGGTACCGCAACGCCCCTGCCCCGGAAAATGGGCGTGCTGCTGAAAAAGCTGGGCGTGCCGGTGGTAACGGTGATCACCCAGGGCGCCTTTGCCCGGGATCCGCTGTATAACTGCCTGCAAAAGAGAAAGGTCAAGGTCCGGGCAGATGTAACCTGTCTGGCAACTGCCCAGCAGGTCAGGGAAATGACCGTGGCCCAGCTGGACGAATTGCTGGAAAAGGCCTTCTCCTTTGATAACTTTAAGTGGCAGCAGGAAAATGAGGTCATTATTGACGAGACCTTCCGGGCAGACGGCTTAAACCGCATTCTTTACAAATGTCCCCACTGCAGCGCAGAAGGAAAAACCGTAGGCAAGGGTACGACCCTTACCTGCCAAGGCTGCGGCAAGGAATACACTTTGACGGAGCGTGGTTTTTTGGAGGCGGAGGATGCCGCCTTTACCCACATCCCCGATTGGTACGCCTGGCAGCGAGTCCAGGTGCGAAAAGAACTGGAAGCGGGCACATACCGGTTGGAAACGGATGTAAAGATCGGTATGATGGTGGACTACTCCGCCATCTATATGGTGGGAGAGGGCAAGCTCATTCACGACACCGAGGGCTTCCGCCTTACCGGCTGCGACGGCAAGTTAAGCTACAGCCAAGGTCCGCTGGCCTGTTACGGACTGTATGCGGATTACTACTGGTATGAGATCGGCGACGTGATCTGCATCGGAAATTCCGATGCCCTGTATTACTGCTTCCCCCAGAACTGCGGGGATGTGGTGGCAAAGACCCGTTTGGCTACGGAAGAACTGTATAAATTGAAGAAACAGCGCAAAAAAGCGTAAAAAGATCCCCGGATGGCTTCATCCGGGGCGTTTTTGACAGACTGGCAGAGGTCAAAGAAGCGCCAAAGACAAGCAACTCGCACTCGTCGGCGTACAGAGGGTACGGTAGAGTGCGAGTTGTGCAGTAAGTCAAAACACCTTGCGTAGCAAGCTTTTTACACCTCATCCGCCAGCCCTTCGGGCTGCCACCTTCTCCTTGAGGAGAAGGCTTTGGTTCAGCGTTTTAAGTAAATGCTGTGTTTTGACGGTTTGGGGGTTCTTTGATACTCTGCAAATCAAGCGATCTCTTTTACGATCACAAAACCGTCCACCAAATTGGCCTGCTCCAGCTGGCCCTCAATGACGGCGGTGCGGTCCATCAAGTCGGTGAGGATCACTATTCCGTCCCGACATTCGATGCGCATCACATTTCTCATAACGATGGATGCTTCCTCCATCTTATTTTTATAAACGGTTGAAAGACACATATCTCTTCTCCTGATTACTTATTTTCCAGGCTGGCAAGGACCATACTCAGCCGCATGTTGCCCTTTTCAAAATCGGACACCGCATTCATCACCTGCTCGAAGGCCATATGGTTGCCGGCTTTTTCCAGTTGAGAGGCCAGATCTGCCAGTTCCTTGGCGTGGGCGGCGTTATGGCCGACCATATATTTCATCAGCGCGGTCAGCTCCTCCATCGGCGTGTGGCTGCAGCCGCCGCCGCAGGAAGAACAAGTGCCGGCACATTCGTGGCTGTGGTCATGGGCGTGGCCGGCTTCGTGCAGATGCTCGTGGTCGTGGGGATGGGAGTGGCCGTGCTCGTGGCTGTGGCAATGCTCGTGGGTGTGCATAACACCGTCATGGGTATGCTCGTGGGTGTGAGTATGCTCATGGGCGTGGCTGTGGTCGCCACCAATATGGTCATGATGCAAGTGCATAGTATTTTCTCCTTAAATTGTTATGATTTTGTACCATTATACCCGCAAAAAGAGAGATTGTCAACGAATTGACAGAAACATTGGTTGACAGTTCGGAAGAAAAAGGGTAAAATAAAATGGATAATGTATGCCGAAGGAAAGGTGGATGACGGACTATGGAATACAACGAGAAGGATCAAGGCATCGAATTGGATATCGGCCGGATCTTTACGGTCCTGTGGCGTCGCGTGTGGGTGATCTTGCTGGCAGGCGTTTTGGTGGCGACCGTTGCGTTCAGCTATGCCTGGTTCTTGGTTTCCCCGGTTTATGAATCCAGCGCGAAGATCTATGTAAGAAATGTTTATGATGGCAACAACGGAGCCTATTCCCAGGCCCAGATCGACGGCGCAAAGGAGCTGGCCCAGACCTATATGGTGCTGCTGGACAGCCGCCCCGTGTGGGAGCAGGTACAGCAGAAGACCGGCCTGGAGTACTCCGAGGACCAGTTAAGCAGTATGGTCGGTGTCAATGCCATAAACGATACAGAAGTGTTTCAGATCGTTGTCCGGGCCTACGACTATAAGCACGCGGCGATGATCGCAACGGCTCTGACCGATGTTCTGCCGGGCATTTTGTCCGATGTGGTGGAGGGCGGCTCTGTCCGGGTGGTGGAATACCCGGTGGAGGACCCCAAGCCGGTGGGCCCCAGCTATGCCAAGTATATGATGCTGGGCGCAGCGCTGGGCGTGTTTTTGAGCGCTGTGATCATCATCCTTTTGGACCTGATGGACAATTACATCGATACGGAAAACTATCTGACCAACAAATATGAGGACATCCCCTTGCTGGCGGTGATCCCCTGCGACGAAGGCAATAAGTACGGCTACCATAAGAGCAAAGGCTACTACGCGAATGATAGCCGCAAATAAGGCAGAAAGGGGAAGCGTGAAATGGCGTTAAGCAAACAACAAGATAAAGCAAAAACCGGCAATCCCCTTGTAGGCCCGAATCTGAATTTTGCGGCCAAGGAAGCCTATAAGCTGCTGCGTACCAATTTGATGTTCTCTTTCTCCAACGAGGGCGAGGGCCGGGTCATCGGTATTACCAGCTCTGTGCAGAACGAGGGCAAGAGTCTGACCTCCTGCAATGTGGCCTATGCGTTGGCAGAGGCCGGCGCAAAGGTGCTTTTGCTGGAAGCGGACCTGCGTAAGCCTACCGTGGCGGTAAAAATGCGTCTTGCAAAATCTCTGGGTCTGACCAATGTGCTGGTGTCCCGGATGGATGTGGAGGAAGTGATCCAGGCCAGTGAAATGATGACCGGTCTGGATGTGATCACCAGCGGCGATGTGCCCCCCAATCCTTCGGAGCTGCTGGGCTCTAACCGTATGGCGAAAATGCTGGCCCAGCTTCGGAAAAAGTACGATTACATCATTGCCGACCTGCCCCCGGTGACCGTGGTTTCAGACACCCTGGCCATTTCCAAAAATCTGGACGGCGTGGTGCTGGTGGTCAGAAGCGGTATTTCTGAAAAGAAGGCCCTCAACGAGGCAATGCGTCAGCTGAAAATGGTTGGTGTGCGGATTCTGGGCTTTGTGTACCGGGCAGACAGCACCGGTAAAAAAGGCTACAAGAAAAGCTATTACAAATACTACAGCGGCTACACAAAGAAAAGTGAAAAGTAAGAAAACTGCCGGTGCAAAAGCACCGGCAGTCTTTTCGTCTTTATAAGTTTTCGAGAGAATCACGAATAGCACCGATGGAGTACAGCGAGCCAAAGCACAGCACAACACCCTCCGGACCGGCTTTTTCCATAGCCGCGGCAACGCCTTCCTCGATGGAATCATAAGCGGTAGCCACCGCGCCGTGCTGCTGCAAATACTGGGCCAGCAAGGTTGCTTCCAGCTTTCGGGGGTTGGGAGGTGTGATGCACACAAACTGCTCCACCAGAGCCATCACCGGCTGGTACATCTGGGCATAGTCCTTATCTGCCAACACACCGGTGAGCACGACAATGCGCTTGCCGGACAGGTAGTCTTTGATGTTTTTGACCAGCGCCTCGATGCACTGGGCATTGTGGCCGCCGTCGATGATAAACAGCGGGTCGCGGCGCATAATGTCAAACCGGCCGGGCCAGGAAACGGTGGAAATACCCTCTCGGATATGCTCTTCGGTGATGTGCCAGCCTTTTTGAATCAGCACATCCATAACAGAAAGGACAACTGCCGCGTTGTGCAGCTGATGGTCGCCCAAAAGGGGCAGCTGCAGACCTTTTCTGTTACCGCAATCGAAGGTTTGGCCCTCCAAACCGTGGGAAATCAAACGCAGGTTTTCAAAATCCGCTTTGGTCAAGGCTACATTTTGCTGCTGGCAGACTTCCTCAAAAACTGCCTCCACACCGGTGCTTCCCCGGTAGACCACCGCGTCGCCGCCTTCTTTGAAAATGCCGGCCTTTGTCCGGGCAATTTCCTCGACAGTGCTTCCCAAAACCTCGATGTGGTCCAGGCCGATGTTGGTGATAACAGCCACCTCCGGGCAGGGGATCACGTTGGTGGAGTCCAAAGCGCCGCCCATTCCCACCTCCAGCACAACGATGTCGCAGTTGTTACGGCAGAAGTATTCAAAGGCGATGCAGCTGACCAGCTCGAACTCTGTGGGACTTTCCTCCATAGACTGGGCAAAAGGCTTGACCCACTGGGTAATTTCCGCCAATTCTTCGTCGGAAATGGGCTCGCCGTCGATCTGCATCCGCTCGTTGAAGCGGTAGATATACGGAGAGGTATAAAGACCCACCCGGTAACCGGCTTTGCGCAAAATGTTTGCGCTCATTGCGGCGGTAGAGCCTTTGCCGTTGGTGCCGGCAATGTGGACATATTTCAGCTTTTTATGGGGATTTCCCAGCTTTTCCAGAAGGGTCTGGGTCCGGCCCAGGCCGGGGATGCTGCCCTTCCAGCACACGGAGTGAATATATTCAATGGCTTCGTTTGCGGTCATTTTTCATCAGATTCCTTTTTTGTTTTATAATTGGGCCAAAGGCCGGCCCGGTGGAAAAGGTTGGTTTTGATCAGTCCGTAGATCAGCGCCACCTCCAGCACCAGCATAATGGCAAACTGGACACTGCGGGACAGCAGGTAGGCGCAGGTGGCTTCCCAGAAGGTACTGGCGCTGTAAAGCACTGCCAGCACCGGGCTTTGGTAGGCGATAGAGCCGATGACGATGGGAAACAGGTACGCCAGCGCCAGCCGGGGCAGGGTGAATTTCTTTTGCAAATAGCCGCGGAAGATGCCGCCGAATACACCGTACAAAATGGCCGGCACACACAGCGGCGCGGTCCAGCCGATGCCAAACAGGTGGCCGCCGATAAAGTCAGCGATAAAGCCGATCATACCGCCTGCCAAAGGCCCGAAGAACATACCGGACAAAAACAGAATAAACTTGTCCAGGGTGTACTTTGCACCGGGGACGGGATAGACAGCGGTGAAGCGGCCGAAGACAATGGCCAGGGCGGCAAACAGCGCGCCGTAGACCAGCTTTTTTGCGGGGAAGCGGATGTTTTGTTGCATAAAAATACCTCCTTTATGTCAGGCATCAGGCAAAGAAAAACCCCCATACCAACGGTACGGGGAGATACAATATGCCTAACACCCGGGGCAATGCCCCAGAGTATCGCCTTCCATAGTGGAGCAGTCCAGAATGGCGCAGCGGGTGCGGATATCTCATCGCGGACAAGGTCCTTCGTCTGTCACACAACTCCCCATTTTGACAGCACTTCACGCGAGATTTCCTACTCTGTTCGCCCTTATCATACACGATGGTTTTGGAAAAGTAAATAGCTTTTTCGGATAACCGGTAAAAAACCCAAATAAATCAGTAAAAAAAGAGCGAAAATAACCTTGGCGCTGTTGACTTTTCGTGCGTTTTTTCCTATAATCTATACTGGTATATTATCTATAACGCGCGCGCGTATGAGAAGCACCCAAAAGGGGCAGCGAAGAAAGAGAATTTCACCGCCGTTTACGGCGATATCACCCAAAAAAGAGGGCAAGGCTATGATTCAAAAATGGTTTGAAAAAGATTCTCCGGGGCGGTCACACCGCCCAAAAGGGGTTACACAGCAATATGCAGGAAAGGAGAAAGCTTCTATGAAGGGTTTTAAGAGAGTGATCGCGCTGATCGCGGTTTTGTGCATCGCCATCACATTGCTGCCGCCGATGCAGTTTGCCCGGGCGGCAGAGGTCGTCCGTCGTTACGAGCTGGACACAGACGGCATCGATGTGGGACAGAACTATGTCATTGTCAACACCGCTACCGCAGGAACGGGCAATGCGTTGTTGTTTAACTACGGAAGCAACACTTCCAGCAGAAGCCTGAACAACCAGAGCGTCACCATTAAAGAAGCGGACGGCATCAAGTATATCGAAAGCGGAAGCAGCTTCACCAATGAGGACAACTGCACCTTTACCTTCTCCGGCGAAGCTTCCGGCCAGGTCAAGCACGGCGATTACGCTGTGGATCTGACTACCTCCCGTTATGTCAGCGGCGATGCCAGCCAGGCACTGACCTTTACCAATTCCGGCGGCGGTGCGTACCGCATCTCCTATAAATCCAACTCCTGGATTAACTCCAGAACATACTACCTGCGCTACAGCAACAGTGACTGGGCCAGAAGCACCACCAACTCCACGGTCTATCTGTATAAGCAGGTGGAGTATGAAGTGGGTTACGATGTGACCTTTGACGGCAACGGCTACACCGAAGGCGTACTGCCCCAAAATGAGGAAAAGCTCAGCAGCGGCACCCAGTACACCATTCCCGAGCCTGCAAGTCCCCTGCGCAAGGATGTGGGCGAGGACACCTGGCTGTTCTTGTGCTGGAACACCAAGCCCGACGGCTCCGGTGTGGAGTACAAACCCGGCGAAAAGGTAACCCTGACAAGCGACCTGGTGCTGTATGCCGACTGGTATCAGCAGACGAAATACACCATCTCCATGATCACCGATCTGGACGGTGTGAGAACGGATGTGAAGGATATTGCCGGCGTGGACAAGCAGTTCTTCGCTAAGCTGACCGGCGGTGACGGTACTTACATCCCCCTGAACAAGACGGCTACCGGTACTTACAGTGCAAAAGTGCCGGACAACGGCGACTATGTGATCTATTCCCGGATAGAGGGCGGCGAGTATGAAGCTGTCCACGGCCACCGAGTAACCATTTACAACCAGGACGGCGCCACCGAGTGCCAGCACTTCAGCGTCAGCTATGACACCCAGGGCGGCACCTGGGCAGAAGGACAAGATCCGGGCAAGGCCTATTATCACGCTTTGGAGGCGGTGACCCTGCCGGAGAACGCACCGACTCTGGAAGGCAACCGTTTCCTGGGTTGGGCAGACAAAAACAGAAATGTATATCAACCCGGTCAGCAGCTGACAGCTTCCATTGACAAGCCTTTCGCGCTGCAGGCCCTTTGGGAAAAGACCATCACCGTTACCGTGACTGTGGTGATTGACCACAACGCAGACGGCGGCTCGGACCAGGATCCGGCAATGCACGATGTGCTTGCGGTGTTGCTGCGGGAAGAAGACGGCGTTTATCAGCCTGTGGACGAGAAGAATCTGACCACCGGATATGTCTTTGACGAGGAAAGCAACACCACCACCTATGTGTTGACCTATAAGGATATGCCCCAGGGCAATTACCGGGCAACTACCACCAAGGCCCACTATCAGCAAACGGTCACCCACACCGGCAGCGCCGACCAGGATCAGGCGGTCCGGGTGGATCTGCGCTATACCCCCGATAACAGCGATTTGACCTTTGATGTGGTGGTAAAGGCAGACAATGATGCGGAAAAGAAGCTGATGCCCCAGGCGGTGAATGTGCGCGTTTCCTATTGGGGTTATAACGAGGAGGATGTGCTGGGCTGGCACATCATCACCCAGCAGCAGGGAGATACCTCTCCTTCCACCGTTTTGATCGACGAAAACGGCAAGGGCACAGGCTTGTTTACCATCTGGCCTTATCGCTCCGGCAGCGGCCTGCCCTACGAATACCGGGTGGAGGTAACCTCCTTTGTGATGCCGGACGGCACGGTGGTACGGGCCTCCGGGGATCATATTGTTTATACTGCCAACGGCTCCGGTCTGTACCGCGCCAAGGTGTCCGTGGAAAATGGCGGCAGAACGCCTACCTATCCGGGTACAAGCGACCTGCCCGGCGCCTACTTCCAGGATGACAAGCAAAACGGTATTCCCACCGTTACCGTGGATATTAACCCCATGACCGTCACCTTTATTGGCGGCGAGGGCAAGGTAAACGGCAAGGATACTCTTGTGCTGGAAAACCAGTATGTATATCCGGACCTGAATGGTTATGTGGCTGTGCCCAACGAGAAAGACCTGATTTTTGCCGGTTGGGCTGACGAAAATGACAATCTGGTGATGAACCGGGTCGGTCAGCTGCTGCCGGGGAATGTGACCTACATCGCCCGGTATAACAAAGACCTGACCGTGCATGGTACTGTGGAGGTGGCCGCCACCTATTTACAGGATGGCCACACCGCGAACATTAACACCATCGACCTTCCTGCCGAGGTGATGATTCTGATCCGGCGGCAGGTGGGCGAGCAGTACATCACGGTGGACTCCCAGATCGTGCCGGTGACTTACGAAGAAGGCGCGGCCTACGGTAAGGGCAAATATGACTATCGGTTTGAAAACCTGCCCAATGACGGCACGGTTTATCAGATCCACGCGCTGCCGGTCAACTACACCGGCACTTACGACAATGGGCTCGACGGCAAGTTTGCAAAGGACGAAGAAATCGTCTTCGTCGAAGCCGGAGCTGACGAAGCCCAGCTGAATGTCCGTCTGGAATTTGACCCGGAGGTCTATCTGCAAAACTTCCGGATCGATGCTTCCCAGATCGCCGAGGGCCTGCGCCCCACCGGCGCGCTGGCACAGATTTTGTACCGGGATCTGGGCGATGTACATAATTTCCAAGTGATTTCCCAGCACACGGTGCCTCCCTATGGCCTGGAAACCACCATAGACCGGTTTGGTCAGGGTGCCGGTGCCGATGAGGTTTGGAATCGCCATGTAGACGGCGCGCCCTATGAGTACCAGCTGGAGATTTCCAAGCTTTACGGCTCTTTGAAGGGCATCTACGAGACGGCAGGTACGGCCTATACGGAAAACAGTCCCTTTACTGTGGTGTACGGTCCTCCCAACAACTACCTGAAGGAAGACAGCACCCTGGTGGCAACCCTGGTGCCGAAGGAATACCCGGTATACCTGGACCTGAATCTGCATGGCGACACCGCCCCGGTTTACGGCATGTCCGATTATATGGTCGATGACGGCAGCGGCAATGCGCGCTATGCCTATGTACACACCTGGAGCTTTGCCAGCCAGTTTTCCGCCTATCCCTACCGGGAAGGCTGGGTGTTCCGGGGTTGGAAAGAGCAGACCCAGACCGATAAAGAATTTATCATCGACAATGGCACGGTCCACGTGGGCGCAACACTGGCAAAGCCGGTAACATTGGTTGCCCAGTGGGAGCAGCTGACGGGTACGGACTATACTGTCCGCCATCTGGAGCTGAACACCGACAAGGTGCTTCACGGCGCAACCGTGGTCACAGGCACAGCCGCAGGCACCAGAATCGTGGCGGCGGAAGCGGCGACCAGCATTGAAGGCTATGAATATGCCGGCGCTTTTGTGGACGGTGATTTCGTCCACAAGAGCAACAACCCGGCTATGACCGTTACCAACGATCCGACCAAGAATGTATTGGTGATCTACTATCTGCCCGATGCTTCCAGCGGCTACACAGAGCAGGTGGAAAGCAATGTGGAGATCAACAAGAATGCTGTGCTCCAGGCAGACGGCACTTACACCATCACCCTGGACACCTTTACCAAGGGCAGTCCGGTCACCACTATGATCCGGCAGGATACGCCGCTGGATGTGGTGCTGGTGCTGGACCAGTCCGGCTCTATATACTCCTCCGGCTCTCTGGAAAATCTGAAGGATTCTGTAGGCAACTTTATTGATCTGGTTGCCCAGCACGGCCGGGAAAACGGCACAGACCACCGGATCGCCATCGTCGGCTACGCCAGTGATGAGTTTGGCGGCTACACCAGCCTGGACTACCCCACTGCCGGCAGAGACGGCGCCAAGTGGGTCAACACCGGTGTCTTTGACACCCACGGCGACTTCCACATCTATCCCATCACCGGCTTTAACTACACCGAATATACCGGAAGCGTCTCCCCGGACGGCACATACTATACCTACGCCCACGGCGAGTATTTGCTGCTGACCTACCACGAAAACTATCGCCACCTGATCACCGAGGCCCAGGCCCGGCAGGCGGTGCTGGAGGGCACAGCGGTTTACGGCTATGTGGACGGTCAGTTTGTGGAGCTGACATCCAACAGCAGCGGCTTGTGGCTGTACGGCGACAAGAAGCTGTATTCGGAAAAGGAATTCTTCACCTTCCACAACGATGTATGGACCCACCGGGAGGGCCTGCAGTATCGTGAGATCCACGCTTACGGCACCGGCGACGCTTTCCGGGAGGTGGGTGAGCATACCGGCATTTACACCCGGACAGAGACCCGGGATGCCAACCCCCAGAAGAGCATTTACAAGGACGCGATGGTGCCTGTTTCTGTGGGTGCCAACGGCTCCGGCTCGGTAACCCCCGGCCTGCTCAATGCTGTTCAGAACATCGGCGCCAACGGCTCGACCTATGTCAGCTACGGCTTGGAGCTGGCAAACAAGGTCCTTGAAGAAAATCCCCTGGCTACCGGCGAAGACCGGCTGCGTATCGTGGTTGTCTTTACCGACGGTAAGCCCGGCGAAAACACCAACTTCGACGAGGTAGAGGCCAACCGCGCCATCGCCCAGTCCTACATTGCCACCAACACCCACAAAGCAAGGGTGTACACCATCGGTCTGTACGGCAACGATGTGGTTTCGGCAGAAAGTGACCAGGACTACTTTATGAACGGCCTGTCCTCCAACTATCCCAATGCCCAGAACCTGGACGATGTGTGGCAGGGCGTGACCTACAAGGCGGCAACCTCCGGCTACCGTCTGGCCAACGGCGGCCCCTACTTTGTGCAGGTGGGTGGGCAGTACTATATGCTGACCCGCGGCTCTGTGTATGAAAACAGAGTGTATTACAACACCTGGGGCTATACCGATGATAGCGGCAACCGGGTAGTGGTCTCCAAGACACCCGTTGCAGAGGGTCACCCCATAATCACCAGCGGCATGGTGAACGGCCAGACCATCTACAAGCAATACGGCAACGGCTACAAGGCCACAACCAACAGCGGTTATTACACCGTTGCGGAAAATGCAGCGGCCCTGAAAACCCACTTTGCCAATGTTGTGAAGGATATCACCACCAACATCACCACCGAGATCATTCTGGACCCGGATACCATCCTGCGGGACATTATGAATCAGGGTCTGGTGATGACAAACGGCACCAAGATCACCGTCGCCCTCCAGGAAGGCAACTACCAGGATGACGGCAAGATCCTTTGGGCAGAGGGGGAACAGCAGGTGGTTGTCCTGGATTTGAGTACCGGCAGCACATCCATCACCGACACCCAAAACAACACCGGCGTGCAGATCCATGTGTACAATTTCGACGCCAAGAATCCCACCAACCCCGGCGCGGCAGATTATAAGCCTCACACGGTGGATATCACCGGCTATGATTTTGCCAAGTGGTATATCAGCGAAGCCAACAAAAAAGGCTTCAAGATGATCGTCACCATCGACCGGGTGGAGGCCAGAAACGATGTCCTCTGGGGACGCAGTACCTCCACCAATGACGCCAAGTCCGGCCTGTGGCTGCCGAAGGACGAACAGGGCAACCGAAAGCTGCTGCTGGCCTTCGATCAGCCTTCCACCATCTTTGTGGAACGGGCCTTTGTGCTGGATTACGGCAAGTCCTTTGACCTGTCCAACTGGTACTTTGACGATGAGGACGGCCAGAATGCCACCCCCATCCATATCGACGGCAACATTGCCGACGGTATGAACTATTTCGCTACCCCCAATACAGGGGACACCTTGCCATACGGTAAGGTGTCGATCAACGGCGATGTGGTGTCCTACAGTCCCACCACTATGAACTGGGGCGGTCACGATCAGTTCTATGTATTTGGCAACACTTGGCGAAAGACAGTTGTTTCCCAGAGCGCCAATGCAAACGGCAACTTGTGGAACAAAGTTACCGTGATCCCTGCCAACAATATTTACTTTGAGGACTCCTTTATTACCACCGACAGCACTACCCAGAATGGCATTGAAGGCTTCACTTTCACCGGCGCCTGGTCTGTGGTTGGCGCCGAC
>JAZLAB010000010.1:0-12283 GCA_045612985.1 Faecousia sp. | reverse complement strand
GATGTTCTCCCCTTCCCCAGAACTGTGGGTAACTGCGAACTCTAATTCAGAGGCACTAAAGGCCCAAACCGTCAAAACGAACGTTTTTGATGGTTTGGGCCTTTCCCATTTTTTCATATTGTAAAGGCTTGCTTCGCAAGGCGTTTTGCCTTACTGCACAAATGGTCGGTCTCACGTATCTATATACGCTACGCCGACCATTTGCTTGTCTTTGGGCCTTTATTGACCTCTGTTTGCATAACCGGAAGGCGATTTGCCTTCCGGTTATTTTTGTATTTTTAAAGCAGAAATACTGGTGCTTTTTCTGCATTTTACCGCCTATATTCAACTTTTGAGCGCACATCCTAATAGCAAGAAAATGAAAGGAGCGCAAAGATGAAAAAGAAGCTTTTTGCCTGTGTTTTTCTTTGTTTTTTCTGTGCGGTTTTGCCCGGCTGCGGCAAAAAAGCTACCCAAAAAACGCCCCTTTGCCGAGTGGTAACCCAGGTGGAAATTACCGGTCGGGAAAAGGATGTGCAGTTTTACAGAAAATATACAAGCGAAGAAAAAACAAAATGGCTGCTGCTGTATTTAAATGCGGTAGATCCGGACATCCGCCCGGTGGCGCCGCCTGCAGATCCCATTAGAAGCCACTATCAGATCACCCTGACCTTTTCCGACGGAAAACACAAAATCTTCCAGCAGGTCGCTCACCGTTTCTTCCGGGAGGAAAGCCGTCCCTGGCGATCCTTTTCTCCGGCGCAGGCTTCCGGCCTTTATACCCTTTTGCGGGTGCTACCCAGCGATCTGTGATACCTTATTTATAATATCTCCCAAAAAATCTACAAATAACCCTTCCAATATCGCCGCCATTTTGTGTAAGCTGTGGGATTTTCCGGAATAGGCGTTGTTATCCTTGCTTTTTGCGAGAAAATGATTATAATAGTAATTGATAAATTAGCATTGATTGGAAGGTAATTGTTTTACTGTTTCAATCATTTAAGGAAAGGATTTGCAGCTATGAAATTCAGTTACTATCCCGGTTGCACCCTGCGCAATAAGGCCAAGGATCTGGACGCCTACGCCAGAGCTTCTGCGAAGGCTTTGGGCTTTGAGCTGGAAGAACTGTCCGATTGGCAGTGCTGCGGCGGTGTATATCCTCTGGGCACCGACGAGATCGCTTCCAAGCTCTCCTCCGTCCGGGCGCTGGCCCAGGCCGATGAGAAGGGTCAGAGCCTTGTTACCCTTTGCTCCGCCTGCCACCATGTGCTCAAACGGGTCAATGACGACATGGCAAATGTGGAAGACATCCAAACCCGCGCCAACAACTATATGAAATTGGAAAAGCCGTACACCGGCCAGACCAAGGTTTTGCATTTCTTGGAGGTGCTGCGGGATGAGATCGGCTTTGACAAGCTCAAAGAAAAGGTGGTCAATCCCCTTACCGGCAGAAAGATCGGCGCTTACTATGGCTGCCTGCTTCTTCGTCCCGGAAAGGTGATGGCCTTTGACGATCCGGAAAATCCCCAGATCATGGAGGACTTTATCCGGGCATTGGGCGCAGAGCCGGTTGTGTATCCCTACCGCAACGAGTGCTGCGGCGGCTACATATCTCTCAAGGAGCCGGAAATGGCAAAGAATATGTGCAAGACCATTGACGAGAGTGCCAAGGGCTTCGGCGCAGAGGCACTAATCACTGCTTGTCCCCTTTGCCGTTACAATCTGAACAAATCCCAGTCTGACCTGCCGGTTTACTATTTCACCGAGCTTCTGGCAGAGGCCCTGGGTGTAAAAGAGGAGGCGCTGAAATGAGTGAAAAGAAGAATCAGGCCAAAATGGTCCAGGAAATTAGCGGTGCCAACCCCTATAAGTGTATGAAGTGCGGCAAGTGCTCCGCCACCTGCCCTTCCTATGACGAAATGGACATTAAGCCCCATCAGTTCGTGTCCTATGTACAGCGGGGCGATATCGAGGCTTTGGCGCAGAGCAAGTCTCTTTGGAAGTGCTTAAGCTGCTTTGCCTGCGTGGAGCGTTGCCCCCGGGATGTGCAGCCCGGCCGGATCATCGACGCTGCCCGTCAGATCGTTGTCCGTCAGCGGGGCGGCAATTATCTGCAGGCTGAGGAAATTCCGCCTCTGGTGGACGAAGATCTGCCCCAGCAGCTTCTCGTCAGCGCCTACAGAAGATATAAGAGGTGAGCAGTATGCAAAGAATTGGTGTATTTGTATGCCACTGCGGCAGTAACATTGCTGCTACGGTGGATGTGAAAAAAGTTGTAGAAATGGCCCGTATGGAGCCGGGTGTTGTCTTTGCCGATGACTACCAGTATATGTGCTCCGAAGCAGGCCAGGCAAAGATCGGCGCTGCCATCGCCGAGCATAAGCTGACCGGTATCGTGGTTTGCTCCTGCTCCCCCCGGATGCACGAGACCACCTTCCGTAACTGCGCAAAGCGCTACGGTCTGAATCCCTATATGGTGGAGATTGCCAACATCCGTGAGCATTGCTCCTGGATCCACAAGGATATGCAGGAAGCTACGGAAAAGGCAGTGATTTTGGCCCGGGCAGCCATCGCCAAGGTCAACCTGAACGCACCGCTGCAGCCGGGCGAAAGCCGGGTCACCAAGCGGGCGCTGGTCATCGGCGGCGGTATTGCCGGCATCCAGACCGCGCTGGACATTGCCGATGCCGGCTACGAAGTGGACATCGTGGAAAAGACCCCCTCCATCGGTGGCCGTATGTCCCAGCTGGACAAGACCTTCCCCACCCTGGACTGCTCTGCCTGTATCCTGACCCCCAAGATGGTGGATGCGGCAGGCCACGAAAAGATCAAGATCTACACCTACAGTGAAGTGGAAAAGGTTTCCGGCTTCGTGGGTGATTTCACCGTAGATATCCGCAAGAAGGCAAGAAGCGTTGACGCAACCAAGTGTACCGGTTGCGGCGTTTGCCAGGAAAAATGCCCCTCCAAGAAGACGCCCAGCGAGTTTAACCGGGGCTTGGGCAACCGCAGCGCCATCTACACCCCCTTCGCCCAGGCCATTCCCAATGTGCCTGTGATCGACAGGGAAGCTTGTATCAAGTTTAAGACCGGCAAGTGCGGTGTCTGCGAAAAGGTCTGCCAGGCCGGCGCTATCGACTACGCCCAGCAGGACGAGATCATTACTGAAAAGTACGGCGCCATCGTTGTTGCCACCGGTTTTGACACCATCAAGCTGGATCAGTATGACGAGTACGCCTACAACCAGAGTAAGGACGTCATCACCTCTCTGGAATTAGAGCGTGTGATGAACGCCGCCGGTCCTACCAAGGGCCACCTGGAGCGGCTTTCCGACGGCAAAGCCCCCAAGGAGATCGTGTTCATTCAGTGTGTGGGCAGCCGCTGCGCCGATGCCCGGGGCAAGGGCTACTGCTCCAAGATCTGCTGTATGTACACCGCCAAGCACGCAATGCTCATTCGGGATAAGTACCCGGATGTGAATGTTACCGTTTTCTACATTGATGTGCGTACCCCCGGCAAGAACTTTGACGAGTTCTACCGTCGGGCCGTGGAAGAGTACGGCGTCAACTACATCAAGGGTCAGGTGGGCAAGGTCGCGCCCCAGCCGGACGGTAGCTTGCTGGTCCAGGCGGCAGACCTTCTGGATAACCGCCAGATCAAGATGAAGGCCGATATGGTCGTTCTGGCAACCGCCATCGAGCCGGATCCCAGTGTCCGGGGCATCGCCACAATGCTCACCGCCTCCATCGATACCAACAATTTCTTAACGGAAGCGCACCCCAAGCTGCGCCCCGTGGAATCCCCCACAGCCGGTGTGTTCCTGTCCGGTGTCTGCCAGGGCCCCAAGGACATTCCCGAGACCGTTGCCCAGGCCGGCGCGGCAGCTGTGAAGGTCATCGGTCTGCTTGCCAAGGATAAGCTGACCACCAACCCCTGTACCGCCAAGCCGGATGAGCTGCTGTGTAACGGCTGTGGCAACTGTGCCAAGGTTTGTCCCTACGGTGCAATTACTTACGAGGTCCGCCAGATCAACGACCACGGCATCCGTGAGGAGCGCCGTCTGGCAACGGTCAATAGCGCTCTGTGTCAGGGCTGCGGTGCTTGTACCGTTACCTGTCCTTCCGGCGCTATGGACCTGCAGGGCTTTAGTAACAGACAATTGATTGCGGAGGTGGATGCAATATGTCGGTAAATGAAGAATTTCGTCCCAAGATCGTGGCATTTTGCTGCAACTGGTGCAGCTATGCCGGCGCGGACCTGGCTGGCTCCAGCCGTCTGGCTTACCCGGCCGATGTAAAGATCATCCGGGTACCCTGCTCCTGCCGCGTCAATCCTATGTTTATTCTCCGCGCCTTTGAAAAGGGCGCAGACGGTGTGATCCTGTGTGGCTGCCATCCCGGCGATTGCCACTACTCCACCGGTAACTACTACACCCGCCGCCGTATGACGATGCTGTTTTCTATGCTGGACTTTATCGGCGTGGAAAATGGCCGCACCCGGGTCGAATGGGTGTCTGCCGCCGAGGGCGTGAAGTTCTCCACCACGATGAACGAGTTCGTGGCGAAGATCCGCTCCCTGGGTAAGAATGTAAGATTGGGGGATTTGAGATGCAAGAATTAAAGCAAAGAGCCTTGCAGCTGCTTAACGACGGCACGGTCTCCCGGGTTCTTGGCTGGAAGATCGGTGAAAATACATACGATCCCGAGCCTGCATTCTTTGAAACCGCAGAAGATATGGAAAACTTTGTTTACAACAACTTCTGCGCCGCTAACTTAAGCAAGTATATGATCGAGGCAAGCAAGCTGGAGGGCAAGACTCTGGTCTGCCTGAAGCCCTGCGACAGCTACAGCTTCAATCAGCTGCTTTCCGAACACCGGATTGACCGGGAAAAGGCCTACATCATCGGTGTTGGCTGTAAGGGCAAGTTGAGCATCGAAAAGGTAAAGAAAACCGGCCTTAAGGGTATCCTGTCCGTTACCGATACCGATCCTTTGAAGGTGGAGACCCTTTACGGTGATGCCGAAGTCGCTTACAAAGACGCTATGCTGGACCGTTGCCACGTGTGCAAGGGTAAAGAGCATGTCGTCTATGATGAACTGTACGGTGAAAGCGAAGACACCTCCGATGCCGACCGTTTTGAGCAGGTCCGTGCCATCGAGGCTATGAGCCCCGAAGAAAAGTTTGCCTTCTTCCAGGCAGAGCTGAGTAAGTGCATCCGCTGCAACGCCTGCCGCAATGTCTGTCCTGCCTGCTCCTGCCGCAAGTGTGTGTTCGACAGCAACAAGTTCGACAGCGCCCAGAAGGCAAATGTAGACTCCTTTGAAGAAAAGATGTTCCACATCATTCGCGCCTTCCACGTAGCCGGTCGCTGCACCGACTGCGCCGAGTGCAGCCGTGTCTGCCCCCAGGGCATTCCCCTGCATTTGTTTAACCGGAAGTTTATCAAGGACATCAACACCCTTTACGGTGAGTATCAGGCCGGCGCTGACCCGGAGGCCAAAGGCCCTCTGACCAGCTTCACCACAGAAGATGCCGAGCCGGGCGTGGTTTCCCAGGGAGGTATCGTATGAAGAAAATAGCCATTCACAAGCTCAATGACCTCTACGCTGCCATCGCCCAGAAGCAAAGTCTGCTGCTGCCCATCAAGCGGGCCGGTCAGACCAACTTCGGCATCTGGACCGAAGACGCGCAGGTAGACCTGCAGACGCTGAAAACTGTCAAGTCTGCCAAGGACGCCTTCTTCCCCCAGAGTGAAAACCTTTACACCTGCTACAAGGACGGCAAAAAGATCTCCATCGCGCCGGAAAAGCTACAGGAAGAAAGCTTTGTCGTCTTTGGTATGAAGGGCTGCGATGTCCGGGGCGTTAAGGTACTGGACAAGGTATTTCTCTCCCAGCCGGTGGACAACTACTACGCTGCCCGCCGCCAGCACGGCATCATCGTCTCCCTGGCCTGCTCTCAGCCGGAAGAAAGCTGCTTCTGCAAGGCTTTCGGCATTGACTGCGCCGAGCCGGAGGGGGATGTGGTTACCTGGCTGACCGAGGACTGCCTCTACTGGAAGCCGGTTACCGAGAAGGGTGAGGCTTTGACCGCCCAGGTCGAAAGCCTGCTGGAAGATGCTGACGACAAAGCAGTTGAGACCCAAAAGGCCGAGATCGCCAAGATCGTAGAAAAGCTTCCCTATGCCAACATCTCCCTGGAGGGCTGGAACGGGGATGCGCTGAAAGAAAAGTTCGACTCTCCTCTGTGGGAGCAGCTTTACAAGCCCTGCCTGGCTTGCGGCACTTGTACCTTCGTCTGCCCCACCTGCCAGTGCTATGACATCAAGGACTACGACACCGGCAACGGCATCCAGCGCTATCGCTGCTGGGACAGCTGTATGTACTCTGACTTTACAATGATGGCCCACGGCAACAACCGCACCTCTCAGCTGCAGCGGTTCCGCCAGCGGTTTATGCACAAGCTGGTGTACTTCCCCGCCAACAATGACGGTATGTACTCCTGCGTCGGCTGCGGCCGCTGCGTGGATAAATGCCCCAGCCACTTAAACATTCTCAAGGTCATCAAGGCCTTTGGAAAGGAGGGTAAATAATGCACGATCACGAATGTACCTGCCATCCCGGTTATGTGCACGACACTTTGGTGCCGCAGGTTGGCATTATTACTGACATTCGTCAGGAGACCCCCGACGTAAAGACCTTCCGCATTGAGCCTCCCCAGGGCGGCAAGTTCTTCGAGCATATGCCCGGCCAATGCGCAATGATCTGTGTCCCCGGTGTCAGTGAGGCGATGTTCTCCATCACCTCCTCTCCCACCAACAAAGAATTCCAGGAATTCAGCATCAAAAAGTGCGGCGAGCTGACCGACTGCCTCCACTCCCTGGAAGTAGGCGACCAGGTTACCGTCCGTGGTCCTTACGGTAACAACTTCCCCGTAGAGACCGACCTGAAGGGTAAAAATTTGCTGTTCATTGCCGGCGGTATCGCTTTGGCGCCGCTGCGCAGCGTCATCAACTATGTGCTGGACAACCGGGATAATTACGGCCACGTGGATATCCTCTACGGCAGCCGCAGCGCTGACGATCTGGTCCAGCTGAAGGAGATCCAGGAAGTCTGGATGAACACCAAGGATGTGGATATGTTTTTGACCATTGACCGTCCCCAGGAGGGCTGGAACGGCAATGTTGGCTTCGTTCCCACCTATCTGCGGGAGCTGGCCTTTGACACCAACCGCATCGCTGTGCTTTGCGGACCTCCCATTATGATCAAGTTCTGCCTGCAGGCGCTGCAGGAAATGGGCTTTAAGAAGGAGCAGATCTGGACCACCTTGGAGCTTCGTATGAAGTGCGGCATCGGCAAATGCGGCCGGTGCAACATCGGCTCCAAATATGTCTGCAAGGACGGTCCGGTATTCCGCTGCGACCAAATCGACGAGCTTCCTGCTGAGTACTAAGAAAGGATGATAGATACAATGGAAAAACTTGTAAATGTGTATTTCTTTGGTAAGCGCTATCAAGTGCCGGCAGATCTGACCATTATGACCGCTATGGAATATGCCGGCTACACCCTGTCCCGTGGCTGCGGCTGCCGCCACGGCTTCTGCGGTGCTTGCGCCACCATCTACCGTATTAAAGGCTGCAACGAGCTGAAGACCTGCCTGGCTTGCCAGACCCAGGTCCAGGAGGGTATGTACATCGCGTCCATCCCCTTCTTCCCCACCGACAAGCGCGCCTACGAGATCGAGGACCTGCGTCCCAATCAGCAGGTAATGATGGAGCTGTATCCGGAAATTTACAGCTGCATCGGCTGTAACGCCTGCACCAAGGCCTGCACCCAGAGCCTGAATGTTATGCAGTACATCGCCTACGCCCAGCGTGGCGAGCTGGAAAAGTGCGCAGAAGAGTCCTTCGACTGCGTCAGCTGCGGCTGCTGCTCCGTCCGCTGCCCCGCTGAAATTTCCCATCCTATGGTGGGCCTGCTTGCCCGGCGTCTGACCGGTAAGTACATCGCTCCCAAGTCCCAGCATCTGGAGGACCGGGTCGGCGAGATCAACCGTGGCGAGTATGATCAGCTGATTGAAGCCATTATGCAGAAGCCCATCACCGAGATGCAGGAACTGTATAACACCCGGGACATCGAAAAGTAAGGAGGGCGCAGAATGTTTACTGAAACTATGATGGAATCCATCAAGAAGGTGGAAGCTACCCGTGCCGCCCGTATGGCTACGGAACCTCGCCGTATGACCGCCGAGGAGAAGAGCGAGCTGCTGAAGCAGTATCACCCCGACTACCGGGCAGAAGGCTTTGCCGAAATTAAGATCGGCCCCAACAAGGGCGAAAAAGCGCCCGTTGAGCTGACGAATCTGCTGCACTCCAACAGCCGTCTGCTGAACGAAAAGATCAATCTGGATAAGATCGCCTACGATGTGGACGTTTTGGTCATCGGCGGCGGCGGTGCCGGCGCATCCGCAGCCATTGAGGCTCACGAAGCCGGTGCTAACGTTATGATCGTTACCAAGCTGCGTATTGGCGATGCCAATACTATGATGGCAGAAGGCGGCATCCAGGCTGCTGACAAGCCCAACGACTCCCCTGTCCAGCACTATCTGGATGCCTTCGGCGGCGGCCACTTTGCTGCCCGTCCGGAGCTGCTACGCCGGCTGGTTATGGAAGCCCCCGATGCCATCCATTGGCTCAACAAGCTGGGCGTTATGTTCGATAAGGACGAGGAAGGCACAATGGTTACCACCCACGGCGGCGGTACTTCCCGGAAGCGTATGCACGCCTGCAAGGACTACTCCGGCGCAGAAATTATGCGTACCGTCCGGGACGAGGTGCTGAATCGCCAGATCCCCGTTGTGGAGTTCACCTCCGCTGTGGAACTGATCAAGGACGACATGGGCCAGGTGGCCGGCGCTGTGCTTTTGAATATGGAAACCGGCGACTATCTGGTTGCCAAAGCCAAGACTGTCATCATCGCCACCGGCGGCGCAGGCCGTCTGCACTACCAGGGCTTCCCCACCTCCAACCACTACGGCGCAACTGCCGTCGGCTTGATCCTGGGCTACCGGGCAGGCGCTCCTCTGCTGTATCAGGACACCATCCAGTACCACCCCACCGGTGTTGCTTACCCCAGCCAGCTGTTTGGCGCGCTGGTTACCGAGAAGGTCCGCTCCCTGGGCGCTATGCTGGTCAACAAGGACGGTGAAGCTTATGCCCATCCTCTGGAAACCAGAGACGTCAGCGCATCTGCCATCATTCGTGAGTGCGCCAACGGCAAGGGCGTAGAAACACCCTTGGGCAGCGGTGTATGGCTGGACACCCCGATGATCGAGATCCTGGGTGGCGAAGGCACCATCGAAAAGAGAATTCCTGCAATGCTGCGTATGTACCTCAATTACGGCATTGATATGAGAAAAGTACCCATTCTGGTCTATCCCACTCTGCACTACCAGAACGGCGGCCTGGAGATCGGCGGCGAAGGCTTTACCAAGGCCATTCCCAACCTGCTGGTGGCCGGCGAAGCCGTTGGCGGTATCCACGGCAGAAACCGTCTGATGGGCAACTCCCTGCTGGACATCATCGTCTTTGGCCGTAACGCAGGTAAGGCTGCCGCAGCCAAGGCAAAGGAAGTTACTCTGGGTAAGATGAGTCTGGACCACATCCAGGCTTATGCCCAAGAGCTGGAGAAGGCCGGTCTGAATGAATCTGGCGTCTCTCCCCTGCTGCTGCCTAAATACGCACGGCACGAAAAATAATTGAATTAAGACTATAAGGAAGGAACGAAAGTTCCTTCCTTACAGCCGTCTTAACAAGAGGTAATGATAAATGGAATTTATTGATAAGCTGATCGGTCTGGGCCAAACGCCCGTAGTCCTGCTCAGCGTCTTTTTAATCTGCTTTATCGGTTATGCCATTGGCTCCATCAAAGTCAAAGGTCTGGAGTTGGGCACTGCCGGCGTATTTCTGTTCGCACTGCTGTTTGGTTATCTTTGCACCCTGCCCGGCCTGAAGGAGCTGCCCATTTTGGGAAAATTCTATATGGCGGATGCTGGTGATGCCAAGATCTCCAGCTTCAAGTTTATTTCCAACATCGGTCTTGTGCTGTTTGTTACCTCCGTTGGTTGCATTGCCGGCCCCAAATTCTTCCGGAACTTGAAGGCTAACGCCAAGTCCTATGTACCTATGGGTGTGCTGATCGTGTTGATTGGCGGCACGATCACCGTTCTGTTTGCTTTGATCCCCGGTATCGGCCCGGCCTACTCCACCGGTGTTCTGTCCGGCGCACTGACCTCCACCCCCGCATTCTCCGCATCCGTAAACGCTGTGGAGGCTATGGGCCACGAATCCGGTCTGGTCTCTCTGGGCCACGCAGTTGCCTATCCCTTTGGCGTCATCGGCGTTGTTCTGTTCGTACAGATCATGCCCCGACTGCTCAAATCGGATATGGCAAAAGAGCGCAGCCTGATCAGCGGTGCCGCTCCTGCTGCTACCACGGAAATAAAGGAGAAAAAGTACTACAATCTGGATGAATACGGCTTCGGTGCTTTCGGCTTTGCCATCGTATTGGGTATTTTGCTGGGTTATGTCAAGATTCCCTTGAGTGCGCAGGGCTTTGATGGTCCTTGCTTCAACCTGGGTCTGACCGGCGGTCCTCTGCTGATGAGCTTGATTTTGGGCCATTTCGGCCATCTCGGCCCCATCAGCCTGAAGGTTGACGAACACTCCCTCAAGAGCTTCCGTGAGTTTGGTCTGATGCTGTTCCTGGTTGGCGCCGGCGTAGAAGGCGGCGTAGAACTGGTAGAGCAGGTCAGTAAATCCGAGCTGGGCCCGATGCTGGTTGTTTACGGCTTCATTGCCGGCGCGATCATGACCCTTGTTCCTATGATCGTTGGCTATCTGTTTGCCCGCAAGGTCTGCAAGCTGCCTCTGCTGAACAACCTGGGTTCCATCACCGGCGGTATGACCTCCACACCCGCGCTGGGTACGCTCATCGGCGTTTCCGGCACCGATGATGTTGCCGGTGCTTACGCATCTACTTACCCCGTCGCATTGGTGCTGATCGTGCTGGTCTCCCAGTTGATCAACTCCTTCCTGTTGATGTAATTTAATGTGCAGCCCCCGACTTCTGTGAAGTCGGGGGTTAATTTAAGCGCTCTGCAATGGTTGACTTTCAGCACTTTGTCGTGGTATACTATTTGCATATTTTTCCCGGAGGGATCTGAATGAACAAAGTAATCGTTCCGACAGGTTACCAGCCTGTTTTAAACAGCTATGACCTGCAGCGGGCCATTGCCTTAACAAAAGATATTTTCCAGGCGGAATTTACCGAGAATTTGCAGCTGAAGCGGGTCTCCGCGCCGCTGTTTGTAAAAGCATCTTCCGGCCTGAATGACGACTTGAGCGGCAAGGAGCGGGCTGTTTCCTTTGATGTGCCTGCCATTGGCGACGATGCCCAGGTGGTCCATTCCCTTGCCAAGTGGAAGCGGCTGGCGCTGCAAAAGTACGGCTTCTCTCTCCACGAAGGCCTTTACACCGATATGAACGCCATCCGGCGGGATGAAGAGCTGGACAACATCCACTCCATTTATGTGGACCAGTGGGATTGGGAGCGGATCATCGCCAAAGAGGATCGCACCGAAGCTTACCTGAAGGAAACCGTCCAATCCATCGTAGATGTGATCTGTGATGCCAGCGAAGCGCTGAAAAAGGCATTTCCCCAGATCGGCGTTACCTTAAAGCGGGAAGTCAGCTTCATCACCTCCCAGGAGCTGGAGGACCTGTACCCGGAAAACACCCCCGAGGAGCGGGAGTACCTGTACTTAAAAGAGCATAAAACCGCCTTCATTATGAAGATTGGTGATAAGCTCCGCTCCGGCAAGCCTCACGGCAACCGGGCCCCGGACTATGACGATTGGCAGCTAAACGGCGACATTCTGTTCTGGAATGAGGTGCTGGGCATCGCCTTTGAGATCTCCTCTATGGGCATCCGGGTAGACCCTGCCGCGCTGGATAGACAGCTGACAAAAGCCAACTGCGACCACCGCCGCAGCCTGCCCTTCCACAAGCTTTTGCTGGAGGATAAGCTGCCGCTGACCATCGGCGGTGGCATCGGCCAGTCCCGTCTGTGTATGCTGCTCATCGGCTGCGCCCACGTGGGCGAGGTGCAGACCAGCCTTTGGGACGAGAAAACACTGCAAATTTGCAAAGAAAACAACATTCCCTTGCTGTAATATCAAAAACCGCAGACCCCGGTCTGCGCTTTTTTACCTCTGGAAAGGAGCGAAAGCTATGACCGACATTACC
>JAZLAB010000009.1:0-2086 GCA_045612985.1 Faecousia sp. | reverse complement strand
GGTTACGCTTCCTGGTACTTTACCCAGGACGGCTTCCCGGCCTGGGGCGCCTGGCTGGTGGAAAATCTGAATCCCACGGTGCTGGGCATTACCTACAGCGTGGTCTACAACGGTATGTATATGATCCCGGAAATGGTGCTGACTGCAGTTGCGGCGCTGCTTTTGGGTAAGAACAAGCATATCGGAAAATTGAGCGATTAAAAAATGCCCCATTTCCCGAGAGGGAAATGGGGCAAAATTTTACTCCTGCATACGAATTACGGCCAAGCCCGGGGCATTGATGGCCAGCCGGGAGACCTGATACATCACCTGCGCCACATCGCCGCGGGTGAGGGTCTGCGCAGCCTGCATCTGAATGCCGTTTTCGCTCATTGCAGTCAGAGCAACTGCTGCCCAGGCGGGGATCTCCTCCTTGGCGTCTTCTGCGGCAGCTTCTTCAGAAGCAGATTGCATCGTCTGCTGGGAAATACTCAGATCCAGCGCGTTCTGGAGCATTACGGCAGCCTCTGCGCCGGTGATGGGCTGATCTGCAAGGAATGCGCCGGCTTCATTTTCCGGCCAACCTGCGGTCATACCGGCACGCATAGCTGCTGCCAGATAGGGCTTGAGCCAGCCGGGGGTGTCCTCCGGCAGATCTGTGGCAGATGCCTCCTGCAAGGGGATGTCCAGCGCTTTTACTACCATCGCCAAAAATTCACCCCGGCTAACAGCCTTTTCCGGCTGGAAGCAGTTTTCACCGCTGATTTGCTCACCGGTGAACAGGCCGGTATTGCGCATCCACTCTGCGGCAAACCGACAGGACTGACCAACGGTGTCGGTGTACTGCTTGGCATCGGTGGGCTTGAGGATCTGGATGGTTACGGTAGCCTCCCGGGACACATTACCGCTGGGGTCAGCTGCGGTGAAGGTGAAGGAGTCTACACCCACCTTGTTCTTCTTGGGGGTATAAAGGAAGGTGCCGTCATCGTTGATGGCCACCTGCCCCCGCTTGGGCTGCCGCGCCAGGGTGTAGGTCAGCTTTTCTCCCTCTGGGTCGCTGACATTCAGTGCGCCCTGGTTGGGAAGGTTTTTATAGGTTTCCAGCGCAGAGTCCTGGGCCACCGGTGCTTTGTCCTCCTTGCCACGAATGGAAATGGTCATTGTGGCGGAAGGCTCTACCCGGTTTTGGAAGATGGGCAGGTAGGTAACCACCGCATCCTGATCTTCCTGAGTGCGCAGGGGGCAGAAGGTCATTTTTGCCAGTTGCTCGGCGGTCAAAATGTCGCCGGAGCGGATGACCCGGTTACCCAGCATAACGGTGCCTGCATTGGCATCCGGCAGCTGGGTAATGCAGATACCTGTAAGATTTTCCTTCTCGGTAAAATCCGTTGCTGTGAAACAGTAAGTGCTGTCGCAATCTACATCTGCGGCCTTGGCAACAGTGCCCACGCCTACCAGACAGATAAGCGCCAGCAGCAGGCAGAGAAAACGAACTCGGAACATGAACATTACCTCCTATATTTGTTGTTCGGAGGTATTGTTTGCCAAGAGCGTAAAAAATATGCAAAATAAAATTCCAGTTGCTATTGTCGGCAGAATCTATTAAAATAAAGGAAATACAGAAAGAGAGTATTTTTATGAAACGAAAATTCCGCCTGTCCACAGCGCTGGATATTGACGATCTGCTGATGGAATGCATCCCTTACGCGATTCGTCTGGCAAATGAAAAATATAAATTCGACCCACCCCTAACTATCTATGAGGTGGACCGTTGGGGGAAACTAGGTACCCGGGCGGATGTGATCTTTGAGTTTTTCAAAGACCCGGAGTTTTTCCGGACGCAGCCGGTGATCAAGGGCGCAAAGCAATTTGTGCGGAGGCTTTCCAAAATGACCGAGGTGTTTGTGTCCACCTCCGTATATCCGGAATTTATGAGCATCCGCGCCCAGCGGATCATGGAGGAATTCCCGGAGATCCCGGCGGACCATATCTACATGGGCTCCCGCAAAGACAAGATCGATGTGGACATCCTCTTCGACGACGGCATGCACAATATCTCCAATTCCAACGCCGCCTATCCCATCCTCATGCGCCGCCCCTGGAATCA
>JAZLAB010000008.1:0-11566 GCA_045612985.1 Faecousia sp. | reverse complement strand
GATCCGAATTACTCCGTAAAAGCAGCAGAATGAATACTGCCCCAATTTGATTTTCAAGCCGAGGGATTGCGGTTACTTGTTATGCGCCTTTTTAGGTGTTTCTTCTCATTAGGGTTCACGCAAACCGTCCCCTGTGCTATGTAGTTAGATTTTAGCCTTTTTCCAGGCCCAGGGTGATGGTGATCTGATCGCAGACCTCGGACGGTCCAAAGTACTGGATGGCGCCGGGGTAGACATAGTCGGTCTCAATCGCCCACTTCTCTCTATTCTGGGCAAAGTAGGTAAAGGGCTTGCCGTCCAGCTCTACCAGAGCCTTCCGGATAACGGGCTTGTCCTCGCCGTTTCTTCTTTCGATGTTCATCATCTTGGTGATGGGCATACCGCCGGCCACCCACTGGTCAGCAGGCTTAGAAAGGTTGGAGATCTTGGACAGGTAACCGGTGCAGCCGTACTGGATCAGCATGCAGGCGTTGTAGCCCAGGCTGTAGCAGTAGTCAGCATCAAAGTTGGAGGGGAAAGCGCAGCGGCCTTCGAAGCCCAGGAAGTGATGCAGGGGGATAAATACGCCGTTATAAGTACCGGCAGCGCGGCGTGCTTCCAGATTCTTCTTGACCATAGCGGAGAACAGCTTTTCAGACTCAATGAAGGAAACCTGCACGTTGCCGTGAGGATCTCTCTCCAAAAACAGCTGCTGCTGGATGCTTTCGGGAACCACCTCGAAAACAGCCATTGCTTCCTTGGAAAGGCCCTTTTCGATGAAGGCATACTTTTCTGCCCAGCTGCCCAGAGCATTGAACTTTGCGGTGTTCTCACCGGCCAGCAGCTCGTTGATCTCGGCGATCAGCATAGAGAACTCGGGAACGAATTCCACAACGCCCTCGGGGATAATGGCAACGCCGAAGTTCCAGCCCTTGGCTGCGCGGGCAGCGACGGAGTCTGCAATGTAGTCAGCGATCTGCGCCAAAGACATCTTCTTGGCGGCAATTTCTTCACCCAGCAGGCAAATGTTGGGATGGGTCTGCAGAGCAGTCTCCAGCGCAACATGGGATGCGCTGCGGCCCATAACCTTAATGAAGTGCCAGTACTTCTTTGCGGAGTTGGCATCCCGCTGGATGTTACCGGTGATCTCGCTGAAGGTCTTGGTAGCGGTGTCAAAGCCGAAGGAGCATTCAATGTCCTCGTTCTTCAGGTCGCCGTCAATGGTCTTGGGGCAGCCGATGACCTGCACACCAGTGTTGTTGGCGGCAAAGTACTCTGCAAGCAGAGCTGCATTGGTGTTGGAGTCGTCGCCGCCGATGATAACGATGGCGTTGATGCCGTGCTTCTTGCAAACCTCGGCAGCAATGTCAAACTGCTCCTTGGTCTCCAGCTTGGTTCTGCCGGCGCCGATGATGTCAAAGCCGCCGGTGTTACGGTAAGCATCGATGTAAGCATCGTCAAAGACAACATAGTCGTCCTCCAGCAGGCCGCTGGGGCCGCCCTTGAAGCCATAAAGGACATTTTCCTTACCCGTTGCCTTCAGAGCATCGTAAAGGCCGCAGATAACATTGTGGCCGCCGGGTGCCTGACCGCCGGACAGGATCACGCCCACCACCTGCTTCTTGGCAGGGGCGGTGTTCTGACCCTTCTGGAAAATGATCTCGCTCTTACCGTAAGTATTGGGGAACAGCGCCTGGATCTTTTCCTGGTCTGCAACACTCTGGGTCGCGCCACCGTTTTTCACGCAAATTTCAGAAACACCGTTTCTGAGCATACCGGGCAGCTTAGGTTGGTACTGATACCGGGCCAGCTGCAGAGGGGATACTTTCATAATAAACACTCCTAGTTTTCATTTTTTATATTCCTCGACGATTATAATCCATCCCAATGGAAAAGTAAATAACATTTCGGTATTTTTATTGAAAATTTCCTATTGAAAAGCGTGATTTCTGTGTTATAATGATAGATGTGAAAAATTGGGTATTACCCGTAAGAAAGGATACATACATTATGGCTCTTGTTACTACAACTGAAATGTTCAAGAAGGCTTACAACGGTGGCTACGCCATCGGCGCTTTCAACGTCAACAACATGGAGATCGTTCAGGCGATTACCGAGGCTTGCCGGGAGGAGAACTCCCCCGTCATCCTGCAGGTTTCCAAGGGCGCCCGCGCTTACGCCAACCACACTTACCTGGTGAAGCTGGTAGAGGCTGCTGTTCTGGAGTGCCCCGACATTCCTGTTGCGCTGCACCTGGACCACGGCGACAGCTTTGAGACCTGCAAGTCCTGCATCGACGGTGGCTTCACCTCTGTTATGATCGACGCTTCCTCCAAGTCCTTTGAGGAGAACATTGCAATCACCAAGCAGGTCGTTGAGTATGCTCACGATCACGGTGTTGTTGTAGAAGCAGAGCTGGGCTCCCTGGCCGGCATTGAGGACGAAGTGAATGTTGCCGCTGAAGCTGCTTCCTACACCCGTCCTGAAGAGGTTGAGGAATTCGTAACCCGTACCGGTTGTGATTCTCTGGCAATTGCCATCGGCACCAGCCACGGCGCTTACAAGTTCACTCCCGAGCAGTGCACTGTTAATGAGCAGGGCATCCTGGTTCCCCCCGCACTGCGCTTTGACGTTCTGGAAGAGGTTACCAAGCGTCTGCCCGGCTTCCCCATCGTTCTGCACGGCTCTTCCTCCGTTCCCCAGGAATATGTTGCTATGGTCAACGCCAACGGCGGCAAGATGCCCAATGCTATCGGCGTTCCCGAAGAGCAGCTGCGCAAGGCTGCACAGCTGTCCGTCTGCAAGATCAACATTGACTCCGACCTGCGTCTTGCAATGACCGGCACCATCCGTAAGTTCTTCAACGACGAGCCCTCCAAGTTTGACCCCCGTGAGTACCTGAAGCCCGCTCGCGCCAACATCAAGGAGATCGTTCGCCACAAGCTGATCAATGTTCTGGGCTGCGCCGGCAAGGCATAATCCGACAGCCACCCGCTCTTAAACAGAAAGGATCCTGTATTATGAAGAAATCTGAACTTATTATTAAAATCGTTAATATTGTTTGCGCAGTTGTTATGCTTGCTCTGATCGTCTGCCAGTTCCTTCCCTTCTGGACGACAAACGAAGGTGTCAGCACTTCCGTGCAAAGTATGTGTTGGTTCCCCACCAAGGATGCGCAAAAGGAAGTACAAAAATACTTCCAGGCTGAACTGGGCAAAGATGTTTATCTTATGACTGCTATGGAGCATTCCATCAACCATCTTGTTGTTCCTGCTTTGGGCGTCTTGGCATTCGGCCTTTTGGGTATCTACTTCTGCATCGCAAAGTCCGGCAAACCCATTAACGGCATCTGGTCCTTGTTGTGCGGTCTTTCCTGCGTCGTAGGTTATCTGCTGATTCCCGCTTATGCGCTGGGTGCCAGCTGGATCATCCACGTGGCTCTGGGCGGTGTGATTACCGCGCTGTCCATCGTATTGCTGGTTTATTGGGTCATTGACGTCATTCATTGGTTCAAGGGTTAATTACATAGTTGTTTGGGACGCCTTCTTTGGAAGGCGTCCCATTTTCATCTTGTAAAACACCGGAAAATGTGGTAAACTAAACCAGCTATATAAACTATCTGTTTTTTGGAGGCAGTTATGATCTTCCATAGATTCCCGTAGCATTTTCCTTCTGAGAAATTATAAATATTTTGGAGGAAATGTTATGTCAACCTTACAACAAGAAATCAGCCGTCGTCGGACCTTTGCCATTATCTCCCACCCCGACGCCGGTAAAACCACATTAACGGAAAAATTCCTGCTTTACGGCGGCGCCATTGCCCAGGCCGGTGTGGTCAAGGGCAAAAAGAATTCCAGGGCTGCTACCTCCGACTGGATGGAGATTGAAAAGCAGCGTGGTATTTCCGTTACCTCTTCTGTTATGCAGTTCCAGTACGACGGTTTCTGCATCAACATTCTGGACACCCCCGGCCACCAGGACTTTTCCGAGGATACCTACCGTACTTTGATGGCTGCCGATGCTGCGGTTATGGTCATTGACGGTGCGAAGGGTGTCGAGCCCCAGACCAGAAAGCTTTTCAAGGTCTGCGCCATGCGCCACATTCCCATTTTCACCTTTATCAATAAGATGGACCGGGAGACCCAGGACCCCTTCGACCTTCTGGATGAAGTAGAGCGGGAGCTGGGCATCGAAACCTATGCGATGAACTGGCCCATTGGCTGCGGCAAGGATTTTCAGGGTGTATATGACCGAGAAAACAGCCGGCTGCTGTTCTTCTCCGGTCTCAACGGCAAAGCGAAAGCGGACAAATTGGAGGTCGATCTCTACGACAGCCAGGTAGCCACCCTGCTGGACAGCGAGACAAAACACCAACAGCTGATCGACGATGTGGAGCTGCTTTCCGCCGGTCGGGAAATGGATATCGAGGCTGTGCGTAACGGCACGCTTAGTCCTGTGTTCTTCGGCTCTGCGCTGACCAACTTTGGCATTGAGCCTTTCCTGGAAGCCTTTTTGAAGCTGACACCGCCGCCTATGTCCCGGGTTGCAGACTGCGGCCTTGTAGATGCGTTTTCCCCGGACTTTTCCGCTTTCGTGTTCAAGATCCAAGCCAATATGAACAAGGCCCACAGAGACCGGCTGGCCTTTATGCGTATTTGCTCCGGCAAGTTCCAGCGGGACACAGAATATTACCATATGCAAGGCGGCAAGAAAATGCGCCTTTCCCAGCCCCAGCAGCTGATGGCTGCGGAGCGGGAGATCGTGGAAGAAGCCTATGCAGGCGACGTGATCGGTGTGTTCGACCCGGGTATTTTTGCCATTGGTGATACCATCACCGTCCCCAGTAAGAAATTTCTGTATTCCGGCATTCCTACCTTTGCTCCGGAGCATTTCTCCCGGGTGTCCGCCAAGGACTCTATGAAGCGCAAGCAATTTGTCAAGGGTACAGAGCAGATCGCCCAGGAAGGCGCGATTCAGATCTTCAAGGTGCCCAACTCCGGTATGGAAGAAGTGATCGTGGGCGTTGTAGGTACGCTGCAGTTTGATGTGTTCCAGTACCGTATGAAGAACGAGTACGGCGTGGACCTGCGGATGGAGGGTCTTCCCTATGAGGAGATCCGGCTCATTGACAGCTATCCCGGCGATCTTTCCGATTTGAACCTGGGCAGCGACGCCGAGCTTTTGGAGGATTATCGCGGCAGAAACCTTCTGGTCTTCTCCAGCTACTGGGCCATTGACTTTACCGTCAAGCGCAACCCCGGCCTGGTATTGAAGGAAATCGTGGTAGAAGAAGGCTAATTACAATTTTAAACCCCCAACTTCTTGAGCAGTTGGGGGTTTTTATTAGAACTGGGTAGGCTCGATATGCCAGATCTCCTGGGCGTACTGACGAATGGTACGGTCGGAGGAGAACTTGGCGCCGCTGGCCACATTTACAAGGCACTTTCTGCCGAAGGCCAGACGGTCGGCGTAGTCCCGGTTTGCCCGGAGCTTTGCTTCCAGATAGGACTCATAGTCCATCAGCAGGAAGTAATGGTCCGCCTTATGCCAATGGGTGCCGTCCAAAAGGGCGTGATACAGCTCCTTCTGGTCATTATCGGTGGGCACAGTGCCGTCAACCAGGGTATCGATGGCGCGGCGCAGGCGGGGGTTATTGTCGTAGATGCTCCGGGCGCAATAGTCATCCCGGCGGACATTGATCTCCTGCACGGTAGCGCCGAAGATATAGTTGTTTTCCATGCCGGCTTCCTTGACGATCTCCACATTGGCGCCGTCCAGTGTACCCAGGGTAACTGCGCCGTTGAGCATCAGCTTCATATTGCCGGTGCCGGAGGCCTCTGTTCCGGCAGGAGAGATCTGCTCGGAAATGTCCGCGGCAGGGATAATATGCTCGGCGTAAGAGCAGTTGTAGTTCTGCACGAAGACCACCTTCAGCTTATCCTGCATATCCGGATCGTTGTTGATCATCCGGGCAAGGCGGTTGATATAGCGGATGATGGCTTTTGCCCGGGCATAGCCGGGAGCAGACTTTGCGCCAAACAGATACACCGTCGGCTGGAAGTCGGTTAAGCTGCCGTCCTTCAAACGGAAGTAAATATCTGCAATGCTCAACGCATTGAGAAGCTGCCGCTTATACTCGTGCAAGCGCTTGACCTGCACATCAAACACAAAGTCCGGATTCAGCTTCACGCCTTCCTTTTCATAAACGACCTTGCAAAGCTGCTCCTTCTTCTGGCGCTTGACGGAATTGAACTGGCGGACCATATCGTCATCGATCATAGGCTTGAGCTTATTCAGCCGGTCCAGATCCCCCAGGAAATCGCCGCCAATGCGGTACTTGATCAGCTGGGTCAGCTCCGGGTTACACAGACCCATCCAGCGACGGGGGGTAACACCGTTGGTCTTGTTCTGGAAGCGCTCCGGGAAGACCTGATACCAATCCTTGAAGCAATCGTCCTTCAAAATCTGGGAATGGATCTCCGCCACGCCGTTGACATAGGTGCCTACATAGACACTCAAATTGGCCATATGGGCGGTGTTGTCCCGGATGATGAACAGACCGGGGTGCTCCTGCTTCAGCTTCCAGTCAATGCGCTCGATGATCCCCACAATCTCCGGCACAACGCTGCGCAGCAGGTCCAGAGGCCACTTTTCCAGAGCCTCACCCATAACGGTATGGTTGGTGTAGGAGAAGGTCTTTTGGGCGATGGCAAAGCTCTGATCGAAATCCACGCCCTCCACCATCAAAAGACGAATCAGTTCCGGAATGGACATTGCCGGGTGGGTATCGTTCAGCTGCACCGCATAATACTCGGCAAAATGGCTCAAATCATTGCCGTGGATGGACTTATACACCCGCAGCATATCCTGCAGCGATGCAGAGGAAAGCACATACTGCTGCTTGACGCGCAGGCGCTTGCCCTCCCAGGTGGAGTCATTGGGGTACAGAACGCGGGTAATGTCCTCGGCCTTGTTCTTTTGGGTCAAGGCACGCAGATAATCCTGGTCATTAAAAGCATTGAAGTCCAGCTCTTCCTCTGCCTCACACTGCCACAGACGCAATGTGTTAACATTGTTGGTGCCGTAACCGATCACCGGCACATCGTAGGGCACTGCCAAAACTGTATGGTCCGGGAATTTGACCTTCACGGTATGGTTATAGCGGCGGTAAGACCAGGGGTCGCCAAACTTTGCCCAATCGTCAGCGGTTTCGATCTGGCTGCCGTTATTATCAAACTTCTGCTTAAACAGGCCAAAACGATACCGCAGGCCATAGCCGGACAATGGAATGTCGGTGCTGGCAGCGCTGTCCAAAAAGCATGCAGCCAATCTGCCCAAGCCACCGTTACCCAGCGCAGCATCTTCGATCTCTTCCAAAATCGCTAGGTCTACACCGTGCTCTGCAAAAAGCTGCTTCATTTCCTCCAGAATGCCCAGATTGTAAAGGTTGGAATAGACCAACCGACCGATCAGGTACTCTGCGGAGATATAATACGCCTTTCTCTGGTGCATACGGGTATGCTTGCTGTTATTCCAGTTGTCGCTGATGGTCATCATCACAGCCTTGCCCAACGCCTCGTGTAGCTCCTGGGCAGTTGCCTCCCGCAAAGACACGTCATAGGTAAACTTCAGCTGGGCCTCCGTCATTTTCAAAATATTTAAGCAATTATATTTCATATAAACTCTCCTTCAAGGATCTAACTCTTTTAAACGCGCGCATACAGCTGCGCCAAATCATAAATCTTTTGGGCCAGGGCATCTGTGCAGCTGCCCTGGGTCATACGCCACACCCAGTTATTCTGGGTCGTGCCGGGGAAATTCATCCGGGCCTGGCCGCCCAGGTCCAGATAATCCTGCATTTGAATGATGCACAGATCGCTGACACTGCCAAAGGCGGTGCGGATGACGCCCCAAACGAGACCTTCCTCCTCATTTAAGCGCATATACTCCGTCGCGTAGGCAACCGCCTCCTCCGGCGCTGTTTCCAGCCACTGGCGCATAGTCATATTGTCGTGGGTACCGGTGTAGCAAACGCTATTTTGTATATATTTATGAGGCAGGTAGTCAGAAGGTTCTCTGGAATCAAATGCAAACTCCAGCACCTTCATACCCGGAAAACCGGATTCGTCCCGCAACTGAAGCACCTCCTGGGTCAAAAAGCCCAGATCCTCTGCAATGATCTGCAGCTTCGGCAAGGCCTCTTTTACTGCATTGATAAAGTTCATACCCGGGCCTTTGATCCATTCTCCGTTCTTTGCAGTAGTTTCTCCATAAGGCACTGCCCAATAGGCTTCAAAGCCCCGGAAATGGTCCAAACGGACTACATCGTAAAGCTTCTGCGCAGCGCCCATACGGCGGATCCACCACAAAAAGCTACTCTTTTCCATTTTCTCCCAATAATACAAGGGGTTACCCCAAAGCTGACCGTCCTCACTGAAGGCATCCGGCGGACAGCCGGCCACAGCGGTGGGGTTCAATGCTTCATCCAGCTGGAACAGCTCCGGATTGCTCCACACATCCACGCTGTCCATCGGCACATAGATGGGAACATCACCAATAATGGAAATGCCCTTTTCATTGGCATAAGACCGCAGTGCAGTCCATTGCTGATAAAACAGATACTGCACAAAGCTGTAAAAGCGGATCTGCTCCTGCAGCTGATGGCGTGCATTCCAGATGGCATCCGGTTGACGCATTTTCAGGTCTTTCGGCCATTGCAGCCAGGACTTGCCGTCGTTTTGGTCCTTAAGGGCCATAAACAGCGCGAAATCCGGCAGCCAGTCGCTGTTTTTTCGGCAGAAAGCATCCAGCTCCTCTGTCTTGTGAAAACGTTTCCAGGCAAGACGCAAAACATTCAGCCTATTTATATAAAGCCGATAAAAATCTACCCGATCTTCCCTTTCCGTCCAGCAGATTCCCTCCAGCTCTTCTTTTTGCAGCAGTCCTTCCTCCACCAGCAGATCCAAATCGATCAGATAGTGGTTGCCCGCAAAGGCCGAGCAGGACTGATAGGGAGAATCGCCGTAGCCGGTGGGATTCAGGGGCAGGATCTGCCAATACTGCTGACCGGCTTGCTGCAGAAAATCTACAAAGGCATAAGCGTGCTTTCCAAAAGTGCCCACCCCGTAAGGCCCGGGCAGTGAAGTAATATGCATTAGTATACCGCTTCCACGCATAAACTTAAACTCCTTAAAATATAAAAAAAGCGTTGCCTGCAAGGGCGCTTCCGCCTGCGGCAAATACGCAGTTTTTTCTATATAAAGAGTAATATGTTTTCGGTGATTTGTCAAGAAAAACCGCCGGAAAATTCACCTTTTTTCAACGATTTTCTGGGGGGAAATTCTGACACATAAAAAACGGGTCTGCCAATGGCAGACCCGTTATAATTAAGTAGGATTAAGCTTCCAGATTGATGCCGGTTTCCTTATTGAATGCGTGGCAGTTATTGCCGGAGACGCCGACCTTAACCATATTGCCAGCGCTCAGTGCAGCAACCTCTGCACCGGTCATATCCATAGTGTTGACAATGACGATGGTGTCTCTGCCGGCGATGTTGACGTGCAGGTGGACAGAGGAGCCCATCAGCTCGTTAACTTCGATCTTGGCCTCGATGCCATTTTCGTCCAGAGTCAGATGCTCAGGACGGATGCCCAGAGTGATTGTCTGCTCTTCCACGTTGTTCGCAGTCAGAGCAGCCTGCTTCTCATCAGACACGACCACAGTATGGTCAGCCAGCTCAACAGCGTACTTGCCGTCAACCTTAACCAGCTTGGCGTCGAAGAAGTTCATCTGGGGAGAGCCAATGAAGCCTGCTACGAACAGGTTGTAGGGATGATGGAACACCTGCTGGGGTGTGCCGATCTGCTGAATGAAGCCGTCCTTCATAATGACGATACGATCGCCCAGAGTCATAGCCTCGGTCTGGTCGTGGGTAACGTAAACGAAGGTGGTATCAATACGCTCGCGGAGCTTGATGATCTCTGCGCGCATCTGGTTACGCAGCTTGGCGTCCAGGTTGGACAGAGGTTCGTCCATCAGCATGACCTTGGGGTCACGAACGATCGCACGGCCGATGGCGACACGCTGACGCTGACCGCCGGACAAAGCCTTGGGCTTACGGCCCAGGTACTGGGTGATGTCCAGGATCTCGGCAGCTTCCTTAACTCTGCGGTCCACCTCGTCCTTGGGGGTGTGGCGCAGCTTCAGAGCGAAAGCCATATTCTCATAAACAGTCATATGGGGATACAGCGCATAGTTCTGGAAAACCATGGCGATATCACGGTCCTTAGGTGCAACGTCGTTGACCCGGCGGTCGTCGATCCACAGCTCACCGTCGGAGGTCTCTTCCAGACCTGCGATCATACGCAGAGTGGTGGACTTACCACAGCCGGAAGGTCCAACCAGAACAACGAATTCCTTGTCAGCAATGTCCAGGTTGAATTCCTGAACAGCCACAACGCCCTGCTCAGTAACCTGCAGCTTGGCCTTGTCCTCCTGGAGAGACAGATACTGCTGATACAGCTCGGGATCCTTTTTCTTCAGTTTCTCAAGCTGCTTTTCCTTCTTCTTGTTCTGCTTGATGTCGTCGCCGCTAAAGGGGTAGACTTTCTTGATGTTCTTCAGAGTTAATGTTGACATACTTTCTCGACTCTAAACATACCGACTCCTCGCGTATGTTCTCACTATAGCCAAGCAAAATAGCTATACCATTACGACAGGTCTCCACACTGCCGTACCGTGAGCCAAACGGTGTTTATTTCCTCCTTTTTAGACACAGGGCGCCTATTTTTTGTGGAGTAGAACGCCATATGCCCGGATGGTACAATAATATCACAAAAGTGCGCATCTTGCAATAGTTTTTTCTTACAGATTTTACCTTGCAAATTTAGGCATTTTGACGATAATTTGTCTTTAGCTGCCAGCTTCCCTTCCCGTCGCTGCACAGTGTGGTGCTGTAGCAGCTTTTCATTGCCTGCAGCATATGCTCCACATCCTTTACGCCGGCCGTCTCATAGCAGGAGTGCATCGCCAGCTGGGCGATGCCCACATCTGCTGTAGGCACAGAAATATGGGCCAGAGAAATATAGCCCAAAGTAGAGCCGCCGGGCTTGTCTGCCCGGTTATAGTAAGTCTGCACCGGCACATTGGCCTTTTGGCAGATCTTCCGGAAGATCGCTGCGGATACACCATCCGTCGTATAGCGTTGATTGGCATTGAATTTCAATACGATGCCGTTATTTAGAACAGGTGCGTTTACCACATCTGCCAATTCCGGATGATTCGGATGAATGGCATGGGCGTTATCTGCCGATACCATGAATGACCCGGCAAGCTGGCGGTATTCATCCAATTCCAAAGCCTTGCAGACCCGGCTGAGGGTACTTTGTAGCAGATTGGACGCAGCTCCCTGATAGGTAGAAGAGCCCACCTCTTCACTGTCAAATACGCATAGGACCGGAATACCCTCCGTAGGCTTTGCCTGCAAAAAGCCTTGAGCACAACCCATACACACATGAGATCGTCCAAGCCTTGGGCGGAAATAAATTCCTCCTCCACGCCCCATACCGATGCCTTCTGCCGGATATAC
>JAZLAB010000007.1:0-14270 GCA_045612985.1 Faecousia sp. | reverse complement strand
GATGACCGACGCTACCGTATGGTGCGAGGCTGGCTTCGACAACTTCCGCGGCGGCGGCTTCTCCAGCCACTACACCACCCAGGCTGAAATGCCCTGCACCATGATCCGTCTGAATCTGGTCAAGGGTCTGGGCCCCGTTCTGCAGATCGCAGAAGGCTGGACCGTCAACCTGCCCGAGAAGGTCTCCGACACCCTGATGGAGCGCACCAACCCCACCTGGCCCTGCACTTGGTTTGCACCTCGCTGCGACGGCAAGGAAGGCTCTGCATTTAAGACCGCTTACGAGGTCATGATGAACTGGGGCGCTAACCACGGTGCCATCTCCTACGGCCACATTGGCGCTGACCTGATCACTATGTGCTCTATGCTGCGCATCCCCGTATGTATGCATAATGTTCCCGAGGATCAGATCTACCGCCCCGCTTGCTGGAATGCATTCGGTATGGACAAGGAAGGCCAGGACTACCGTGCCTGCGCCACCTACGGTCCTATGTACAAATAATCTTAAGAAAGCGGCGGTCCTCTGGCCGCCGCTTTTTCAAATCAACTGGAGGTATGAATTATGCTGAAAAATATCCCTTCCATTCTCTCCCCAGAGCTACTTAAGGTTTTGGCAGAAATGGGCCACAGCGATCGCATCTGCATCGGCGACGGCAACTTCCCCGGTGCTTCTATGGCAAAGGCCAAGGGTGCTATCTTCCTGCGGGCTGACGGCCACGGTGTTCCGGAAATTCTGGATGCCATTTTGCAGGTGATCCCCACCGACGCCTATGTGGAAAAGCCTGTGGTGCTGATGGAAAAGATGGAGTGCGACAAGGACCTGGATATCCCTGTATGGGAGACCTACAAGCAGATCGTTTCCAAGTATGACGATCGTGGCGCGGATGCTGTTGGCAACATCGACCGCTTTGATTTCTACGACGAAGCCAAGGACTGCTACTGCATTCTGCAGACCGGCGAATCTGCCATTTACGCCAATGTGATCGTGCAGAAGGGCGTCATTAAGTAAGATGGAAAAGGTTGCAGCCATTATTGAAACCGTTTTGCCGGTGCTGCTGGCCTTAAGCTTGGGTATGCTGTGCCGCAACAAAAGCATTCTCAGCCGGGAGGGCATCGACAACCTGAAAAAGGTGGTCATCAACCTCACCCTCCCCTTTGTGCTGCTGGGCGCTTTTGCCTCTGCGGAGTATTCCCCCGCGGCGCTGCTGCTGCCGGCAATGACCTTTGGGATCTGCTGCATTGCGCTGGGACTGGGCTTCTTGATCATTCGGCTGAGCCGGATAAACAGCCGCCTTGCCCCCTACCTGGCCACTGGCTTTGAAGCCGGTATGCTGGGTTATGCGCTGTTTGCGCTGCTCTTCCCCAAGGAAAGTCTTTCCAAATTTGCCCTGCCGGACATTGGCCAGACCCTGTTCGTTTTTACGCTGTATAAGATCCTGCTTTCCGGCAAGACTGATTTGAAAGCCATCGGCAAGGATATGGCAACCACCCCCATTTTGTGGGCGGTTGCCGCCGGCATTTTGATCGGCGCTACCGGCCTGTACCAAAAAATGGGCGATTGGGGCATCCGTGGCATTTTCGACAGCGCCACCGATTTCCTCTCTGCCCCCACCGGAATGGTCATTTTGCTGACTGTGGGCTACGATCTGGTACTGAAGGAGATCCCCTGGAAACAGACCTTCTTCTTTATCCTGATGCGGCTGGTGGTTATGGCCATCTGCCTGGGAATTGCCATTGGGCTGAATCGTACAGTCCTAAACGGCGCGCTCTTTGAAGGGGCGATGCTTCTGATGGTGATCTTGCCGCCGCCCTATGTGATCCCGGTGTTTGCCGACGAGCCGGAGGAAAGAGTTCGCATCAGCTCTTCCCTATCTGCAATGACATTGATGACGATGATTTTGTTTGCGATCATTGCCGTCGTTTTAGGTATGCAATAACAAAAACCGCCCACAGTTCGTGGGCGGCTTTTATTATTGGATCATATCAATTCCCTGCTGCAAGGCAGCCTCATTCAGCGCGCCGGAGGCGTTGGCGACTATAGTTCCCTCCCGGTCAATAAAATAGGTGGTGGGAAGGGAGTATACGCCGTAAGCGATGGCCGCGCTGCTTTCGGTGTCATAAAACACCGGAAAGGTGTAGCCCCGGTCCGCAATAAACCCGGACGCCTTTTCTACGGTTTCCCGGCTGCCGTCGGTCATATTCACCAGCAGGAAGGTGATCTGCTCCCCGGTTTCCAGAAACTTTTCCTGGAAGTCCGGCATCTCGCTCTGACACGGACCGCACCAGCTGGCCCAAAAATTCAGCACGATGGGTTTTCCAAAGTAGTCCGAAAGCTTAACCGGATTCCCGTCAATGTCATAGACCGTAAAATCCGGTGCAGGAACTACGTTTTCCTGGGTCTCTTCCTGGGTTGCAAGCTGCTGCGTACCCTTTTCCGGCGCAAACTTATCATACAGCTTCGATGCGCCGCCCAGCACCAGCACAAAGGCCAGCGCAAGCACGATCAGCAGTAATTTCTTCTTCATATTGTCCTCCTTACCCCAGCATTCCCAAAATGCTCCCAAGAATACCGGTAGCCATCAAAATACCGATCACCACCAACAGCACGCCGCTGATGATGTTGATCAGCCTATAGTTTTGCTTGATCCAGGCAAATGCGGTTTTCAGATAATCGATGAGCACCGCGCTGAGAACAAAGGGGATTCCCAAACCCAGGGAGTATGCCAGCAGCATTCCCACGCCCTGAAGCACGTGTCCTTGCTGGGATGCCAGCATCAAAGCAGACCCTAAAAACGCCCCTACGCAAGGCGTCCAGCCTACGGAAAATACGATGCCGAACAACACCGCGGAGAAAAAGCCCATATTCTCTGTCTGTGCAGCGCGACTGCCGCCACCAAACAACCGCAGTTTGAACACGCCTAAAAAGTTAAGACCAAAGAAAATCACGATCAGTCCGGAAACGATGTTCACCGCGGTCTGGTACTGCCGCAAAAGCGCGCCTACCGTTCCTGCCAGCGCCCCAAGAAGCATAAACACCACCGAAAAGCCCAACACAAAGCCAAGGGCATTTTTCAGTGTCTTACCGGTGCTCCTCTGCCCGCCGCCGGCAAAATAAGAAATATAGATCGGCAGCATCGGCAGTAAGCACGGTGATATAAAGGTAATAATACCCTCTAAAAAAGCAATGATATATTGCATATATATCCCTTCCCTTCTACGGTTACAGTATATGTAAAATTTTCGTTTTCCTCCGTGATAAAATCACACAGTCTTTGACATACAGTCCTTTATAAGTTATACTAGATTTAAGGAGTGTGAGATGCATGAGTATCGAGCTTTTACACACAATGAACGGCAAGGCCTGCCCCTGTGGCAAGGCTCACCGGTTTGATACCCGGCTGCACATCGGCGCCGGTGTTTTGGCGCAGCTGCCGGAAGTTTTGAAAGACTTTCAGGCAAAGACCGTTTTTGTACTGTCCGATGCAAACACCTATCGGGCAGCAGGAGAAACCGTCTGTGCTCTTTTGAAAAGCGCCGGGGTAACGGTGGTTTCCTACACCTTTCCGGAAGGCCTGGTAGAGCCGGACGAAAAAAGTGTGGGCAGCGCCTTTATGCACTTTGACAGCAAATGTGATGTGGTGATCGGCGTTGGCTCCGGTGTCATCAACGACATCGGCAAGATCCTTAGCTGCCACAGCGCAAAGCCTTATATCATCGTAGCCACTGCCCCCTCGATGGACGGCTACGCCTCCGCCTCCTCCTCTATGACCAGAGATGGTCTGAAGATCAGCCTACCCAGTAAAAGTGCTGAGGTTATTATCGGTGATACGAACATCCTTTGTCAAGCACCGATGCATATGATGAAATCCGGTTTGGGGGATATGATCGCAAAATATATCAGCATTTGCGAGTGGCGCATCAGCCACATCATTACCGGAGAGTACTACTGCGAAGAAGTGGCCAATCTGATCCGCATTGCATTAAAGCGCTGCACTGACCACGCAGATGGTCTTTTGCAGCGGGATCCGGCAGCAGTACAGGCGGTGTTTGAAGGTCTTGTCATTGGCGGCGTCGCTATGAATTACGCCGGTCTTTCCCGCCCCGCCTCCGGCGTGGAGCATTACATCTCCCACGTTGTGGATATGCGCGCTGTGGAGTTTGGTACGCCCATGGACCTGCACGGTATCCAGTGCGCCGTCGGCACTGCCATTGCCCTTTCCGCTTACGAAAAACTGGCAAAGATCACCCCCAACCGGGAAAAGGCCCTGGCCTATGTCAAAGCCTTTGACAAAACCGCTTGGGAGCAGGAATTGCGGCAGCTTTTGGGAAAAGGCGCAGAGCCTATGATCGCCTTGGAGGAAAAGGAGCAAAAATACGATCTTTCCGCCCACGAACAGCGGCTGGAGATCATTTTGGAACGCTGGCAGGAAGTTTTGGAGATTATGGGCCAGGAGCTTCCCACCAGGGCGCAGCTTGACCATCTGCTAAAGACCCTGGAGATTCCCTCCACCTTGGACGCCATCGGCACGCCGACCGCGCTGCTGCCCCAGATCTTCCGGGCCACCAAGGACATCCGGGACAAATATGTCCTTTCCCGCCTGGGCTGGGATTTGGGCGTTTTGGACGAACTGATATAATCAATAACCCCCAAGCCTTTAGGGCTTGGGGGTTATTTTAAGGCATATCAAAAACTTTCGTTTGGAAGTCTCCCTCTGTATCTAAATAATTAAAAACGATCTGTTTCCCATCCTTTGAAAAATATGCCGAGGTTGTATATGTTGCGAAATTGTCCAGCGGCTTTTCAAATGTATCAAAGCGACAAATTTCCTCTCCAGAAAACATATCATATACGGCAACGCTTGAAGGCTCTGTCGCGCATACCTTATCACCGAAATAGTCTGTTTGTCCATAATACACAGGAGATACTTTTCCTGTTTCTACATCGTAGAATTTTGCCCAGCGGGTATGCATTCCAGTTCCCGCCTGCACCCACAAATACACAATGCCGTCGTTATAATATATATGTGGTGCATCGTTGACGATGCTGTCTGACTCCAAAACCACATTGTCTTTATCAAAAATGGCATATTCATACATTTTGCGAACGGGTGTTATCGCCACAGGGCAATATCGACTGTTTTCCTCCAGATATGGTCCCAGTTCCTTTTCAAATGCATCATAAATACCTGCACAGAAATAGTACTGCTCCTTGTAATCCCTGTCGTGTACACTTATCACATCATTTTCATATAAGCTGAAGGAATGAAAATCACTCTCGTCAGAGATACTGACATAGATATGTTCCTGATCCGTTTCCACGCTTTGTTGCTTGCTTACATTATGATTCTCCAAAAAAGCCTTAAATGCTGCGATGAATTCTTCGTTGCGGTTTGTAAAACGGTATATCTGCTCTGTATGAATCGCAATTTCTGCATAAACGCCGTCCAAATCCAAGATCCCGGAATGTTCCTGGCAAGCCGTTTTTAAGGAAACGGTTTCTACTGCCGTAGTTTCGATTTCTTCATTTTCCGGGGCATTACCACAACCAATCAACACAAATGCCAACACAGCGCAAATACCTATCCATATCTTTTTCATACGCATCCCCCTTATGGTGTTGGTTCCATTTATATAGTAACACACGGCACTATGTCCCTGCAATCAAAAAAATGCAGCTCAAAAAGAGCTGCATTTTTGTTAGTCTTTGAACTCCCAGAGGACTTCCCGGATGATCTCACTGACAGTGGGATGGGGGAAGATGATCTGCCGCGCGTCGGTAACGCGCATCTGCATTTCGATCATTTCCGCTGCGCCCCAGATCATTTCACCGGCATAAGCGCCGATGAGATGGACACCCAGGATGTTGCGCCGCTTCTTATCCACGATGATCTTGCACAGGCCGTCTGTGCCTTCGTTCTCCGCCACAAAGCGGCCGGCGTACATCATAGAGAGCTTGCGCACCTCGTAGTCGATGCCCTTCTCCTTGCACTCCTCCTCGGTCTTGCCCACAGAGCCGATCTCCGGCTGGGTGTAGATAACGGAGGGGTTGGCGTGGTAGCGCATCATATCCGGCTTTCCCAGCAGATTGTTGACAGCAACCTCTGCCTCCCGGTAAGCAGTGTGGGCCAGCATATGGTGGCCGTTGACATCGCCGATGGCGTAAACGCCGTCAACATTGGTCTGGCACATAGTATTGGTTACGATGCCAGGGCGCTCCACCCGGACACCGATGGTCTCCAGGCCGATATCGGCGGTATTGGCCCGACGGCCGATGGACAGCAGTACCTTGTCTGCCTCCACGCAGATCTTCTCACCGGCGGGTGTCTCTGCGAAGACCTTACCGGGCTCGACAGACAGGCACTTGTGGCCGAGCAGGAAGGTAATGCCCTTGGCTTCCAGCTCCTTTTGAAGCATACTGCTGATCTCCCGGTCCGTTGCACCGGCAATATGGTCCAGCATTTCGATGACAGTTACCTTGGAACCGACGGTTGCGTAGTAGGCGGCCATTTCCAGACCGATGACGCCGCCACCGATGACGGTCATCTTCTCGGGGATCTCGGTCAGCTCCAGCACTTCCCGGTTGGTCAGCACGAAATCGCCGATGTTCTCCCGGACACCGGGGATGGGCGGCACAACAGCAGAAGAGCCGGTGGCAATGATCAAATTCTTGGCAGTATAGACTTCGCCGGCGGCAGCAACGGTAAAGCCTTCGGCGGTCTTTCCGGTAATGGCAGCCTGCTCCATCACCACAGTAACACCGTGGGCGCGCATTTTGCCCTTAACACCGGAAACCAGAGTGCGAACGACCTTTGCCTTTCTGGCGATGACTGCCTTCTGGTCGATCTTCACATCAGCGCAGGTAACGCCGTAAGCAGCAGCGTGCTTGGCGTGGTCATAATGCTTGGCAGAGTTCAGCAGCGCCTTGGAGGGAATGCAGCCTTCGTTGAGGCACACGCCGCCCAGAGAGCGCTTTTCAAAAAGCAATGTCTTTTTGCCGGCGCCTGCTGCCCGCTCTGCTGCCAGATAGCCGCCGGGGCCACCGCCGATTACGATCAGATCATAAATCTGCATAAAGTTTTCTCCTTTTCCAGTTGAAAGCTTTGCACCTTGTTGATGCGCATTCTTTTGAGCATATCATACTATGAAAAGCCTCTTTTAGCAAGAGAAATTTGCAAAAAGGACACCACTTTCATAAGCGGTGTCCTTTTGCGCTTATTTCAGGAAAACCTCAATAACCGGGATCAGCGTGTCCGGTTTGACGGTGGGCAGCAGGAAGATGTCATCCATCTTGCTGCAAACGAAGCCGTCTGCCGGGTTAAACTTGACCTCGCTGCCATCGTGGAGGAACTGGGCATATTCCACCTTGCCATTCAGACAGGGCATATACAGTGTCTGATAGGGGTACTCCAAAAGGTGGATGTACAACCGTTTGCCGTCTACACTTTGGGTCAGGCGGCAGCCGTTGGGGGTCACAAATTCCGGCTCTGCCATCGTACAGCCGTAAATGGAGCGGCTGTTATATTTCATCCACTGCTCAAACACTTCCAAAGCCTTGTCTGCCCGTCTGTCAAAATAGCCTCTGGCGGTGGGGCCTACATTCATAATCAAGTTGCCGCCGAAGGAAACGGATTTGATCAGCAGCGCAATCAGCTGTTCCGGACTTTTCCAGGTCTGCTCATCCCGGTAATAACCCCAACTGCCGGAGAAGGTGTTGCAGGCCTCCCAGGTAACCAATTCCTTGGTTTCCGGGTGCTTGACCCACTCTTCCACCTGCAGCTGTTCCGGTGTCCAGATGTCCTGGTCCACCCCGGTACGGTTATTGATAATAACCTCCGGCTGCAAGCTGCGGACGGTCTCGATCAGCTTTTCCGACTCCCATTCGTCCTTATCTTTACCGGTCATCCAAGGCGCAGAATAAGTCATATCCTCTGCCTTATAGGAAAAATCCATCCAAAGAATGTCGATCCTGCCGTAGTTGGTAAACAGCTCCGTCAGCTGATCGCGCATATACTGGGCGTACTTTTTCATATCCCGCTTTGCGCTGATGGCCTGGGCATCCGGGTGTCTGCGCAGCGGATGCGTGCCGTCCAGAACAAACTCCGGGTGATGCCAATCGATGAGGGAATAGTAAAGGCCGATACGCAGTCCCTCTGCCCGGAAAGCATCTACAAACTCCTTCACCAAATCCCGGCCGCAGGCGGTGTTGGTAACCTTGTAATCGGTGTACTGGCTGTCAAAGAGGCAGAAGCCCTCGTGGTGCTTGGTGGTAAACACCGCGTATTTCATACCGGCAGCCTTGGCCTTTTTCGCCCACTGCCTGGCATCGAACAGATCCGGGTCAAAATGGTCAAAGTATTTCTGATATTCCTCCGGGGGGATCTCCTCCCGCATTTGGATCCACTCGTGCCGGGCCGCCGCAGAGTACAGACCGAAGTGAATGAACATACCAAAACGGTCCTGCACAAACCAATCAGTGTTGCCGGGAGAAGGTCTTCTTTTATAACTTGACATTTTTCTGCCTCCTGGATAAAATATGTATATTATGATTTTAATTTAACAAATAAACCACTGATTTTCAATGTATTTTTACCGATAAAATATGGAGATTTCAATATGCGCGTAGAACACAACCACACACTGGAAATTTCCGGGGAGAACTTTCACTTTGCCATTGTTGCAGAGGGAAATGCTTTTTGTGACCACAACTGGCGAGCCACAGAAACCGAGCCGTCCTATACCCGGCTATATTATATGGTCAGCGGTGAATGTGAAATTGAAACCGCCCGGGGCACGCAGAAGCTGCTGGCCGGACATCTGTATATGCTGCCCACCGGTATGTCCTTTTCTTACCGCTGTGAGGACACGATGCAGCAGCTGTATTTTCACATCCACCTGACAAACACCTATGGGGCAGATGTGCTCCGGGGCATTGACAGAGTGCTCTCCAAGCCCCTTTCCGGTGAATATGTTCAAAAGCTCCTGGACCTTTTTGGCCAGGAAACCGCCATCAGCGCCGACTATCTGAAAACGCTGCTGCAAGGGGATATTTTCTCGTTACTGCAGGATCATCAGATTGAAATTCAAAACCTTCATCTGTCCCAGTCGGTCCAGGATGCCAAAGCCTTTATTGAGGAAAATCTGTCTGCGGCTCTTTCTGTACAAATGGTCAGCAATCACCTTTCCATCTCCCCTGCCACCCTGTCTTATAAATTCCGGACGGAGATGGGTATTCCCATCGGCAAGTATATTGACGGACTGGTGATGTGCCGGGCGGAAAATCTGCTCATCGGCACGGACCTTCCTCTGTCCGCTATCAGCGAGCAGCTGGGTTTTTACGATCAGTTCTATTTCTCCCGCCGATTCAAGGAGCGCTACTCTCACCCGCCCCTGAAATACCGAAAATTGCACCAAAAGCTATAAAAAGAAGCCTTCCCAAAGGGCGGTACACCATAGTGATAAAATGGTTTTGATCGGTCCCTTTTCCGCTTAACTGCATAAAAAATTCCCGAAATGCGTCAGCATTCCGGGAATTTTGTTATTTGTTAATCAAAAAAGTTACCACTTCAAAACTGCGAAGCACCTATAAAGGGCGGAGATTTCTGTCAATCAAGGCAAAAAGCACAGAAATACTTGGTGTATTTCGAGCATTTTTAACGCAGATTGGCGGGAATAAACGCCTTTTATAGGCAATTTATCACTATGGTGTACCGCCCAACGGAAAGGCTTCTTTCATTTAAGACAGCATAATTTTGATGATCTCTGCGTCGGTTTTTCGCATACCCTCGCTGGCCACGCGGCTGACATTGCAGATGGTGTTTTCCACACCCTTGCTGACGATGCCGTCGCCGCCATAAAACTGGCTGCCCTGCTGGAACATCTGCATCCCCAAAATGCCCGCTTCCACCGCCGAAGCGATCTTGGCGGCGCAGCTGGCTTTTGCCCCGTCGCAGATCACGCCGGAATTGATGGCCAAAGCATTGACCACCGTGTGGGCCACTTCCCGGAGCTTGCCGCCGTATAGATAGGTAATGCCCGCCGCCGCGCCGCAGCCTGCGCTGATGGCGCCGCAGTAAGCGCTGAGAGGGCCGATGCCGGATTTCAGGTGCAGCGTTATCAGATTGGACACTGCCAAGGCCCGGTAAAGCTGTTCCTGGGAAACGCCCAGCTCCCGGGCATAGATCACCACCGGAACAGACGCGGTAATGCCCTGATTGCCGGAGCCGGAGTTGATGACCACCGGCTTATCGCATCCGCCCATACGGGCATCGGACGCGGCCGCCGCATAGGCTTTGGCCCGGGTGATCACATCATTTTCCCGGGATTTCAGCAATATCTTGCCGATACGGGCGCCATAATCGTTATCAAGACCTTCCTGGGCGATGTCCATATTACAGGCGATCTGCCGATCAAAGATGTCTTTTACATCACAGATATTTACTGTTTCGGCAAAGTCCACGATCCTCTCCACGGTCAAAAGCTCTTTGTCTGCAGCGCTTTGGGTTACCTTGTTTTCCAGGTTGCGGTGAAAAACCGTTTGTCCATCGTACCGGATACAAACGATGTTGGCGTGTTCCTCTGCAATACGGCAGGAGGCGCTGTGGCCACCACCGGTAAGGGTGATGCAAATATCAAACAGCGCCCCGGAGTCCGATTCCCGAACAGTAAAAGCCGCCTGCTGTAAAAAAGCGGCGATCTGCGTTTGTTCTTCCCCGGAAACCTTACTGATGACCAGCAATTTCTGATCCGGATCACCGGCAACGATGCCTGCCGCTGCAGCAGCCTCCAGGCCGTGCAGACCACCGGTGTTGGGCACCACCACGCCTTTGACATTCTTAATAATATTAACACTGACGCAAATATCCACCGTCTCCGGCGAAACGCCCAATTCCCTGGCTGCCACAGCCGCCGCATAGGCAACGGCAATGGGTTCGGTGCAGCCGGTAGCCGGCACCAGTTCCCGCTGCAGCAAGCGCACATAGGCATCGTAGATCTGCCGCTCCATAATCTCACCTCGCGTAATTTGTTTTTGTTATTATATTAAAAATCGATACTTTTTGCAAGAAAAACCCGCGGTTTTCTTGTCAACAGATGAATTTTCGTGTATAATGATCAAAAAAAGCAAGGAGGGGCCGGTATGTACTCGCGGGTTTATGTGGAGATCACCAACATCTGCAACAAAAACTGCTCCTTTTGCCACGGACACAGCCGCAGCCCCCGGCAAATGACCCGGGAAGAATATGCTCAAATTCTTACGCAGCTTGCCGGGAAAACCCAATACATTTACCACCATCTGATGGGTGAGCCACTGCTGCACCCTCTTTTGCCGGAGTTTATACAAATGGCTGCCGAGGCAGGTTTTCATCCCATGATCACCACCAACGGCACACTGCTGGATTCCCAAGGGGATGCGCTTTTGGGCAAGGGCCTGCACAAGGTCAACATCTCTGTACACAGCTTTGAAGACGGCGCGCCCGATGCCCATGAAAGCTACATTCGCAACATCGCAGACTTTGCCCAAAAGGCCAATGGTTTCGGCACGCTGATCTCCCTGCGTCTTTGGAATCAAGGGGCTGACGAAAGCAGAAATGACGATGCCCTCGCCCTGCTGAAGGAATATCTGCCGGGACAATGGGCAAAAAACACCCGGGGCTATCGTATCCGGGATGGGGTGTTTTTGGAGTGGGGCGACCGGTTTGACTGGCCGGACCTCAACGCCCCCGACTACGGCGATCAAATACACTGCCACGGCCTTATGGACCATTTTGGCATCCTTTGCGACGGTGCGGTCGTCCCCTGCTGCCTGGACAGCGACGGCTGCATCGTCCTGGGAAACGTTTTTAAGGAAGATCTGTCTGACATCTTATCCTCCCCCCGGGCCAATGCCATCCGGGATGGCTTTCGCAACCGCAAAGCCCCGGAGCAGCTGTGCCGCCATTGTGGCTACGCCCAAAAGTTTTAACCTTTGCAAAACCCCTCGAAGAGATTCTTCGAGGGGTTTTTGACGGTTTGGCGCTTCTATGACACGCTAAAAACCGCCCCGAAATCGGGGCGGCCTTTTTATTTAACGATTGATAGAAAAGCTTCTATTATTTGCAGTACATAAAGTACTTGTAGCCCAAGGGGTTGGTGAAGAAGCCTTCGACCTCATCGTCGATCATGAAGGTATCGGTGTAGTAGTAGATGGGAACGATACAACCGGTGCTCATCAGCATATCCTCGGCGATGTGCATCAGCTGGAAGCGCTTTGCAGCGTCGGTCTCGCCCTTGATGGTGGAGATCAGAACGTCAAAGGTCTCAGCCCAGGTGCCATCCTCAACCTTGGTCTCGTAGCCCAGAGCAGTCAGGTCCAGATCGTACATCTTCAGCTCAGCGTGAGCGCCCTTACCGAACTGGATGTCGTTGTTACCGGAAGCGGTAGTCCACATATCCAGGAAGCAGATGGGATCGTTGTAGTCAGCAACCCAACCGTTACGAGCGATGGAGTAATCGCCTTCCTTACGAGTGTTCAGGAAGGTGTTCCACTCCTGGTTCTCCAGGTTCATGGTGATGCCAACAGCTGCCAGAGCGCCTGCCAGGTACTCACCGATAGCCTTGTGGTTATCAGCAGTGTTGTACAGGTAGGTCAGAGTGGGGAAGTCAGTGAACTTCTTGGAAGCTTCGTCGTACTTGTAGTACTTCTTCAGAGTCTCAACAGCGGAGTTGAAGTTTGCCTCGAAAGCGTCCTGAGCAACATTGTAGTAGCCGTCGAAGGAATCGCTGGTGCCGGCGTTCTTGTAGAACTCGGAGCCGTCGGGCTCAGTCATACCCATAGCAACGAAGGAGGAAGCGGGAACTTCACCGGCCTGGGAAACGTTCAGAACGATGTGGTTACGGTCGAACAGCAGGCCGATCGCAGCGCGGATCTCAGCCTTAGCCTGCTCAGCCTCAACACCGGTCAGAGTGTTGCCCTCGGGCAGGATCTCTTCGTTGACATTCCAGCAGACATAGTAAGTACCGATCTGGCCAACAACCTTGTACTCGGTGGGGTAATCCTTAGCCAGAGCAGCCATCTCGTTAACGGGAACACTGTCGATCATTTTCCAGTCGCCGTTCTTGAAGTTAGCCAGCATGTTGTTCTCGTCGTCAGACAGGTAGCACTTCAGCTCTTTCAGAGTTACGGAAGCAGCGTCGTGGTAGTTTTCGTTCTTGGTCAGGGTGATGACAGAGTCATGCTCCCAAGCGGTGATGGTGTAAGCACCGTTGCAGATGTAGGTCTTGGGGTCGGTTGCCCAGCTTTCGCTAGCAACAACATCCTCACGAACGGGGAAGTAGGTGGGGAATGCCAACAGCTCGTTCCAGTAAGCAACAGAGTTGTTCAGAACGACTTCCAGGGTCTTCTCGTCCTTAGCGGTAACAGCCAGCTCATCGGGATAGCCCTTGACCTGCTCGAACATATAGCCGTAGTCAGCGCCCAGAGCAGTAGAAGCAGCGCGCTTCCAAGCGAAAGCGAAGTCGCCAGCGGTAACTGCCTTGCCGTCAGACCACTTCAGGCCATCACGCAGGGTGTAGGTGTAGGTGACGGTGCCGTCTTCGTTGACAACGCCTTCAACCAGTTCCTTGGCGGAGTCAGCAACGATGACCAGCTTGCCATCCTTATCCTGAGCCCACTTGGCCAGGCCGGAGAACAGGTGGGACACCATGGTGGCGCCGTCAACAGCGGAGTTCAGTGCGGGGTCCAGAGTGTCGGGCTCGGAAGCCAAACAAACGGGAAGGGAGGTGAGGGCTTCCTTCTTGTTGCCTTCGTCCTTTTTGCCGCAAGCGAACAAAGACAGGCACATAACCAGAGCCAACACCAATGCAAGAATCTTTTTCATTTTGGTACGTCCTTTCATTTTTTATTGCAGACATTTGCCTGCGATTTTTTTATTTTACAATATGCCGGACAAAATAACCCCTTTTTGCCCGCATACATATTGTCAAAGAAATTAAGGAGTCAACCTCAGTTGATCTCATTTACCCGGTGGCAGGCTACGAAATGGCCCTTTTCCACCTCGTTAAAGGCGGGCATTTCGGCTGCGCACTGCTCTGTCGCATAGGGGCAGCGGGTGCGGAAGGGGCAACCGGAAGGTGCGTTCAGAGGACTGGGAATATCACCCTCCAGCATAATGCGCTGGTTGGCCCGGGCGATCTTGGGATCGGGCACAGGCACAGCAGACAGCAGGGACTTGGAATAAGGATGCATCGGGCTTTCATAGATCGTCTTTGCATCCGCCAGCTCCACCATCTTGCCC
>JAZLAB010000006.1:0-10073 GCA_045612985.1 Faecousia sp. | reverse complement strand
CCCTGTTTGAGACCATCGTCAACTATATCCCCGCCCCCCAGGGCGACGCAACCGCCCCCTTGCAGCTGCTGGTCTCCTCCATTGATTATAATGAGTATGTAGGCCGCATTGCTGTGGGCCGCGTGGAGCGGGGCACCATCCGGGTCAACCAGGAGGTTGCCATTTGCGACTACCACGATCCGGAACTGACCCACAAGGGAAAGGTGGTTGCCCTTTACGCCTATGACGGCTTGGGCAAGACCCCCATTTCCGAGGCCGGCGCAGGCGAAATTGTCGCCCTGTCCGGTATGGCAGACATCACCATCGGCCGCACCCTCTGCGCCCCGGATGCCATTGATCCGCTGCCCTTTGTAAAGATCAGCGACCCCACCATCGAAATGACCTTTGCGGTCAACGACTCCCCCTTTGCCGGCAAGGAAGGCAAATTTGTTACCTCCCGCAACCTCCGGGACCGTCTGGAAAAAGAGCTTTTAAAGGATGTTTCCCTTCATGTAACCGAAGCCAGCACCGATTCTTTCAATGTGGCAGGCCGCGGCGAGATGCACCTTTCCATTTTGATGGAGACTATGCGCCGGGAAGGCTATGAATTCTCCGTTTCCACCCCCCGGGTGCTGACGAAAGAGATCGACGGCAAGCTTTGCGAGCCTATCGAGCGGATGGTCGCCGACGTGCCGGAGGAATGTATGGGCGCGGTGATCGAGAAGTTCGGCCGCCGTAAGGGCGATCTTTTGAGTATGACCCCTATGGGCGCCCGCTACCGGCTGGAGTTTTTAGTCCCCTCCCGTGGTCTTTTTGGCTATCGCAGCGAATTTCTCACCGACACCCGGGGCGAAGGCATTATGAGCAGCGTCCTGGAAAGCTACGCCCCTGTCAAGGGCGAGATCGAGCGCCGGCTCACCGGCAGCCTGATCGCCTTTGAGACCGGCGAGGCCTGCTCTTACGGTCTGTTCAACGCCCAGGAGCGGGGCGCGCTGTTTATCGGCGCCGGCACACCGGTGTATGCCGGTATGGTGGTGGGTATCTGCAGCCGCAACGAAGATATGACCGTCAATGTCTGCAAGAAAAAGCAGCTGACCAATATGCGCGCCTCCGGCTCTGACGAGGCGCTGCGCCTGACCACTCCCAGAGTGTTCTCTCTGGAACAGTGTCTGGAATTTTTGGCAGATGACGAGCTTTTGGAATGCACGCCCAAATCCTTGCGTATCCGCAAGCGGGAGCTGGACCACGCCACCCGTATGCGTAATTTGATGAAAAAGCGCAACGGAGAATAAGAAAAAGCCTCTTTTTCCTGCCTTCTTCCCGGAAGGCAGGAAAAAAACTATTGACCCCGGGGCATTTTTCGTTTATACTATGTTAGAATGACCCAGTATGGTCAGTCATTATGTTCTGCTACGGTCTTCGGACTGTTGAGCGTATTGTGAAAAACAGGAGGTGTAACTTATGAAGCGTACCTATCAACCCAGCCGTCGCCACAGATCCAAGGTGCACGGTTTCCGTAAGAGAATGGCAACTGCCAACGGCCGTAAGGTTCTCGCCCGCCGTCGTGCAAAGGGCCGCAACGTTCTGTCTGCGTAAGCATTAAGAAGCAGTGGGCAACCACAACTTTCATCGCTCATAGCGAAACGGGAGTCCATGCGGGGGCGAAGAAATTTTCGCCCCCGCTCCCTTTTTAGTTGGGCAAACGCTCAAAGTCGTTTCGATCGCCAAACGCGGATCTTTTTCCCCGATGCTGCCTCTGGCCAACTTTGAAATACACAAAGTATGTCTGCAGTTGTCCAGTCTTGCCTCGTGAAAAAACTTCTCGCGTCTGCCTGATCGCCCCGACTTTTCGCGCTTGCCATTTGGGTGGTTATGTGCCGCGCGCATCCTTTAGGGAGAATATTTATGAGATTTTCGTGCTCTCTAAAACTGAATCACATTTTCCGCCGGCTGTATTCCACCTCCGGTTACGCAAATTCTTATCTGGTGCTTTATGCCAGAAAAAACCGCACTGCCACCAATCGGGTGGGCGTAACTGTGAGCAAAAAGCTGGGCGGCGCTGTGGTGCGTAACCGCGTCCGTCGCCGCTTGCGGGAGGTCTACCGGCTGCACGAAGCGCGCTTTGCCCCCGGATGGGATATCGTGGTGGTGGCCAGAAGTCGCTGCATAAATGCCGACTTTCAAAAGCTTTGCCACGCCTATCTGTCCCTGGCGGAAAAAGCCGGTATTACGGAGGCAGCCCAATGAAAAAGCTGCTGCTCGGCTTGATTCGGTTTTATATGCGGGCGATCTCTCCCTATACGCCCCCCAGTTGTCGTTTCACCCCAACCTGCTCCGCTTACGCCTATGAAGCCATCGAAAAATACGGGTTTGTGAAGGGCGGATGGCTTGCCCTGAAGCGGTTTTTCCGCTGTCATCCCTTTTATAAAGGGGATTATTACGACCCGGTACCTTAACGAAGGAGTCTTAAATTATGTTCCTTTTTTCATTACCTGACATTGTGCAGGTGCCTTTCGGCTGGCTGCTTTCTATTTTGTATCAGTTCACCCACAGCTACGGCTGGGCGTTGATCATCTTCTCTCTGGTCGTTAAGCTGGTACTGATGCCCGCCTCCGCCAAGGCAAAGAAAAGCTCGATGAAGATGTCCCGGCTGACCCCTCAGCTGGAGGCCATCAAAGCAAAATACCCGGACGATCAGCAAAAGCAAGGCGATGAAATGCGCGCGCTGTATAAGCGGGAAGGCGTGTCTATGGGTGGCGGCTGTCTTTGGAGTCTGCTGCCGCTGCTGATCCTGTTCCCCTTGTACACCGTTGTCCGTCAGCCCATCGTCTATATGCTCCAGGAGAGCGCAGATGTGGCTGCCAAGATCGTAAGCATTGTCAAAGAGGCAGTGCCCGATCTGTTCGCCGCCAACAGCGATTTCTACGATCAGATGACCGTTGCGCCCTTGATCCCCCGTTTTGCCCAGCAGATCAAGCAGGCCCTGCCGGACATTTCCGACGCCACCTTAAAGGGTGTGGACTTTAATTTCCTGGGCTTTTCTCTGAGCCAGATCCCCCAGTGGCAGTTCTGGAATTGGAAGATCACTGCCGAAACGCCCTTATGGTCCTACCTGGGCTGCGCCCTGATGCCTTTGCTGTCTGCAGGCAGCCAGGTGCTCAGTATGTTCCTGTCCCAGAAGATGAACAACTCTCTGATCACCGACGAAAAGGGTCTGGAGGATAAGGAGACCGCAAAGAACGCCGACTCCAACCAAACAATGAAGATGATGATGTGGATCTCTCCCATTATGTCTTTGTGGATCGGCTTTTCTATGCCCGCGGCATTGAGCCTTTACTGGTTCGCCCAAGGCGTCTTCTCCACCGCCAGCGACCTGTACCTGACCGCAAAGTACCGCAAGATCTATGATGCCGAGGATGCCGAGCGCCTGAAGAGAGCTATGGAAGCCGATGCTATCGAGGCAGAAAAGGAGCGCATCCGCGCCCAGCGTCGCGCCGCCAACCCCGACGGCATCACCCAAAACACCAGCAAAAAGAAGATCCAGCAAAACAAGCAGCGGGAACAGGAGGCTGCCAAAGCCGCCGCTGCCAAGGAGTATGCTGCAAGGAAGGGACAAACCGTTGCGGAGGAGGCTCCCGAAAAGCCTGTGCTTTCCGGCATTCCCGGCCGTCCCAACTGTCGCGGCCGCGCCTATGATCCTAACCGCTACACCAATACGGAGGAATAAAAATGGAAAAGACCCTCATTACCACCGGCAAGACCATTGACCTTGCCATTGACGCCGGCTTGACACAGCTGGGCCTTTCCCGGGACGATGTATCTGTGCAGGTCCTGGCCCCCGCAAAGCCCGGTTTTCTTGGCATCGGCGCTACCCCTGCCAAGGTAGAGCTCACCTATGAAGCGCCGGACGCGCCCAAGAGCGCATTCGGCTCTGCTTCCCGCTCCAAGCCCAAGGCAAAGCCCGCCCCTGTAGGGGGCGATGCCCACGTCGCCCCGAAAAAAGCAGAAAAGACGTCTGCTCCTGCCCCTAAAAAAGAAGCCGCTCTCGCTCCCAAGAAAGAGGAAAAGCCCCGCCCTGTCAAGGTTGAAAAGCCCCAGGAGCCGAAGACCTTCGCACCTGCCGCCCCCGGCAGCGTAGAGGAAAAGATCGAAGTCTTTTTGAAGGGCCTTCTGGAGCATATGGGCTCCCAGGCTGTTCCCCACACCTGGAAAGAGGATGACAACACTTATAATGTAGAACTGACCGGTGAAGATCTGGGCTACCTGATCGGCCGCCGGGGCGACACCCTGGATGCGCTGCAGCACCTGGCCAATTACTCTGTCAACCGCCACGTGGAAGGCCACATCCGCATCAATGTGGACGCCGAGCAGTACCGCCAGAAGCGGGAAGACTCCCTGCGCCGCTACGCAACCAAAAAGGCCCAGCAGGTGCTCAAAGCACACCGCCGGACCACTTTGGAGCCTATGAATGCATATGAGCGCCACGTGATCCACGCCGCGCTGCAGGATATGGACCGGATCACCACCTACTCCGTAGGCACCGAGCCCAACCGCAGAGTGGTCATCGAATACGAAAGATAAACATTTTGGGCATCTTCCAAAGGGAAGATGCCCAATCTTTTTATGCCTGTAGGGGACGATGCCCACATCGTCCCGGTTTTTATTTCAAAACAAAATACAGCAGCACCAGCGCGCCCAGCACAATTCGGTAAATACCAAATACCCGAAAACTGTTTTTCCGGACGTATTCCATCAGCGCTTTAATAGCAAGCAAGCTTACAACAAACGCCGCAACACAGCTGACAACCAAAAACGCAATTTCTGCACCAGTTGCGCTAACGCCATCCTTTAAGAACATCAGCAGCTTTAACGCGCCGGCACCTAACATCGTAGGAATTGCCAGAAAGAAGCTAAATTCCGCACCGGCAGGTCTTGCAACGCCCAAAAGGATCGCGCCCAAAATCGTCGCACCGGAGCGAGAAGTTCCCGGAATAATGCTCAAGCACTGAAACATACCGATAAAAACAGCTGTCTTATAATCAATTTGTTCCACTTCCTGGATTTTGAATCTGCGGTCCGTGTTTTTTTCCAGCCACAGAAAAACCACACCGTAAATCACCAGTGCCGCCGCAACGACAAAGGTGTTTAAATCTGTTCCCAGCACCGGTGTTCCCCGCAGAAAGGTGTCCAGAGGGTCATCGATCAGCAGTCCAATCACCGCCGAAGGCAGCACCGCCACAACCACCTTAAACCACAGCTGCCAGGTGTTTTTCTTTTGTTGCGCATCCTTTTTGGGGGAAAAAGGATTGAGCTTATGGAAGAACAAAACAACAACCGCCGCAATTGCCGCCAGCTGTACAACGATCTCAAACAGATCATACATCCCTGCCGAAATATCCGGCGGGCAAATCGCCCTTAATAAAATGATATGTCCTGTGGAGGAAACCGGCAGCCATTCGGTTACGCCCTCCACAATGCCAAACAAAATGGCCTTTAAGATTTCCAAAAATTCCATAGCCTTCCTCCTTGTATTGTTGCTTCCATCATACCCTATGCGGGGACTTTTTGCAAGAAAAATTCCCTTGTTAACATTTTACCTTGAAACTCTTTACAATTTATTCACCGAAATGGGCAATTTTGCGTTATAATAGTAAAAAACAAAAGTTTACCCTTGGGAGGTATCATTATGGCGATATCCGTATTAGTGGTCGAAGACGACAGAAACATTGCTGACCTGTTGCAGCTGTATCTGGAAAAGGAAGGCTACAGCGTTTTTCTAGCCTTTGACGGTGGGGAAGGCCTGTCCAAATTCCGCGCCTTGCAGCCGGATCTGGTGCTTTTGGACGTGATGATGCCGGTGTCGGACGGCTGGACCGTCTGCAAGACCATTCGCGCCGAGAGCCAGACCCCGGTGATTATGCTCACCGCCAAATCCGAGACCGATGACAAAGTAACCGGTCTGAAGCTGGGCGCTGACGATTATATCACCAAGCCCTTTGAAATGAAGGAGCTGCTGGCCCGGATCGAGGCTGTGCTGCGCCGCGCTGACCGGGGCGCTGCCGAAAGCTCTGACCGGCGGCTGACCTTTGACAAGCTGGTCATCGATATGGACGCCTTTGAGCTGATCATCGATGGCAAAAAGGTAGACGCGCCCCCCAAGGAAATGGAGCTGCTGTTCTACCTGGCCTCCTCTCCCAACCGGGTCTACACCCGCAACCAGCTTTTGGACGAGGTTTGGGGCTTTGACTATTTCGGCGACTCCCGGACGGTGGATGTCCACGTCAAGCGCCTGCGGGAAAAGCTGGAAGATGTCTCCCCCAACTGGAGCTTAAAGACCGTTTGGGGCGTCGGCTATAAATTCGAGGTGCTGCAAGGATGAAAACCACCTTCAGCCGTATGGTCTTTGCCTTCGTGCTGATCTTGCTGGTGGCGCTACTTCTGGTCAGCATCACCTTTCAGGTGCTGATGCAGCAATTCGTGAGAAACCGCACCATCGAAAAGCTGAAAGGCCACAGCACCACCATCTCCCAGGTGTCCGCCGCCTATTACGAAGACACGACCCTTTCCCAACGGGATTTTCTGATCCAGCTTTCCGTGGCAGGAGAGCTGGCAAATGCCGATGTAGTGATCTGCGACGCCACAGGCCGTCTGATCCTGTGCTCCGACGCTCCCTTCGGCTGCGACCACAAGGGCCTTGCCATCACCAGCCGGGACTTTTTGAATAAGATCCACAAAGAGCAATATGTGGTGTCCGAAGGTGTTGTGGACGGTCTTTACGAGGAAAACCGCATTCTGGTCTCCACTGCCATCCGGCAGGAAGATTCCGGCAAGCTTTTGGGCATCGTGCTGGTGTCCACCCCCCAGGTTTCCACCACCGCCATCACCAGGACCCTGATGGACAACTATGTGATTCTGGCAGTGCTGGTGATCCTGTTTGCCATTGTGATCATCGCAATTTATACCCGCAGGACCAGCACCCCTCTGCGCCATATGGCAAAAACCGCCACCGCCTTTGGCCACGGCAATTTGCAGGCCCGGGCGCAAGTGCCGAAAAACTCTCCCCTGGAGATCCAGGAGCTGGCGCTGGCCTTTAACAATATGGCCCAGGCCCTGGAGCAAAGCGAGTACCAGCGCAAGGAGTTTGTTGCCAATGTGTCCCACGAGTTAAAGACCCCCATGACCACCATTGGCGGCTATGTGGACGGCATTTTGGACGGCACGATCCCACCCGCCCAGCAAACCCGCTATCTGAAGATCGTATCTGATGAAACCCACCGGCTCAGCCGGCTGGTGCGCAGTATGCTGGACATCTCCCGCTTGCAGACCCAGGGGGGCATCCCCGAGGAGCGGAAAACCCGTTTTGATGTATGCGAATGCGTGGGCAAAACCCTGCTCACCTTTGAACAGGTCATTACCAAAAAGAACCTGTCCGTCCAGGTGGATATGCCGGAGCTTCCGGTGTTCACCCGGGCCTGTCAGGACTCCATCACCCAGGTAGTTTATAATCTTCTGGACAACGCCGTAAAATTCTGCCCGGAGGAGGGTCAGCTTGGCACCAGGGTCCGGGTGGATGGCAACAAGATCTATGTTTCCGTATCCAACACCGGCCCGACCATCCCCGCCGATCAGCTGCCGCTGCTGTTTGACCGCTTCCACAAGCTGGACAAAAGCCGCAGCGAAAACCGGGACGGCTGGGGCTTGGGTCTGTACATCGCCAAAACCCTGGTGTGCAGCCACGATCAGGACATTTCTGTGTCCAGCGCCGAGGGCGTTACGGAATTTACTTTCACTCTTCCCCTGGTAAATTGAGGAGCATTATGAACGAAAAAGAGCAAAAAAACGAATATACCTATGATCCGGACCGGAGCTTTTACCAAACCGGCAGTACCCGCCCCAAAAAGAGCAAAAGCGGCCTCATTGCCGTGCTGCTGGCGGCGGTGATCATTCTGGGCGGCATCGTTACCATTTTAGGCTTTCTAAACATCCGCCTGTTCCAAAAGCTGGACGGCACGCCGGCGCAAAAAGACCCCTTTTTGCAGTTTTCGCCGGACAGTACTACCCAGCAGACCCAGCCGCAGCAACAGGAGATAACCAGTCCTACCGGTGCTGCCCAGATCCAACTGCAGGATACGCCCCAAAGCATACCCAATGTGCCCCAGGAGGGCGGACTTTCCCTGCAGGAGATCTATAAAAAGGCCATCGATGCGGTGGTGTCCATTTCCTGCTCTGCCAGCAGCGGCAGCAGCACCGGCACCGGTGTGGTGCTGTCCGCAGACGGCTATATCCTCACCAACTACCATGTGGTGGAAGGGGCCCGGGAGATTTCCGTTTTGCTGACGGACGAACGGGAGTTTTCTGCTTCCCTGGTGGGCTTTGACGCACTTTCCGATCTGGCGGTGCTGCACATTCAGGCCACGGACCTGAAGGCGGCAGAATTTGGTGATTCTGCTGCGCTGCAGGTAGGCGACAGCGTGGTGGCCATTGGCGACCCTCTGGGCGCAGAGCTCCGGGGCACAATGACCAACGGCATCGTCTCTGCCATCAACCGGGATGTGTCCACCAACGGCCGCACTATGACCCTGATCCAGACCAACGCCGCCCTGAATTCCGGCAATTCCGGCGGTCCGCTGCTCAACTGCTACGGACAGGTGGTGGGCATCAACACAATGAAGATCGGCGACTATATGTCCTCTGCCGGTGTGGAGGGTCTTGGCTTCGCCATTCCCAGCACCACCGTCAAGGAGATCGTAGACCAGCTTCTTTCCCAGGGCTATGTGTCCGGCCGTCCGGACATCGGCTTTGAAGTCCAGACCATCACCTCCTTTGACCGGCATTACTACCGCTACCCCAACGGTCTTTACATCACCGCGGTGGACAGCGACAGCGATGCTGCCAAAAAGGGCATTTCCCCCGGCGACATTCTGACCCACATCGGTCAAACCCGCATCAGCGATACAGACGCGCTGGAAAAACAGCTGTTTGCTTATAACGCCGGGGCAACGGTCCGTCTGCGCCTTTACCGCAGCGGCAAGACCTACACCATAGACATCACATTGGGAGAAGCGCAATAATGGAAAATGTATTTATCCAATCCCACACCATAGAGGCAATACACGCAGATTGCTTTGGCCGGGCCAAACCCTCCGCGCTATTATACTTTGCCCAGGAGGCCGCCGGCGCCCACTGCGTGCAGCTAAAGCTGGATTACGAGGCTTTGTCAAAGAAAAATCTGTTCTGGGCGGTGATCCGCAACCGGGTGCAGATCACCCGTCTGCCGGTATTGGGGGAGACCATCACCGTAAAGACCTGGCCCATGCCCACCACCCGGGCCGCCTTTCCCCGGGCCACAGCCGCTTATGACGAAAAGGGAAATGAGCTGTTTCGGTGCATCAGCCTTTGGGTGCTGATAGACATTCAAAGCCGGACAATGGTGCTGCCGGGAAAAAGCGGCGTCGCCCTGACCGGCACAGTTCAGGGAAACGAACTGCCCGCTCCCGGCTCGATCGCTCCACAAGCTTTGGAAAACACCGTAAGCCGCACCGTAGGCTTTACCGAGCTGGACCGGAATTTCCATATGAACAACACCCGGTATATGGACTGGATCGACGATCTGCTGCCTATGGAGTTTCATAAGCAGCACCCGGTGCAGGATCTGACCGTTTGTTATTTGAGCGAGGCGCTTCCCCAGGAGGAAATTTCCCTTCAGTGGCAGCTTTTGGACGGCCCGATGCTGCAGGTAGACGGCTACCGCTCCCCGGAAAATGACAGCCAAAGACCGGTTCGTGTCTTTTCCGCCCAGCTGTGCTTTTAACAGTTGTTCTGTAAACCAAAATACAATTTGTAACCTTTTGTCGATTTTAGGGTTTTTCCACCGACGCGCTAGGCCCGGCAAGGGTTTTTCCCTACCAGTGAGCCTTTTTCCTGTGGAAAAGCCTGTGGAAAGTGTGGATAACTGCCTACCAAAAAATGACAGAAAACACCCATAATTTTAAGGTTATGTCAACCGATATTCCCTCAATTAAACCGACAAAAAACGACCCCCCGCAAGACTAGGCGTCCCGGGGGGTTTATATTTTTCTTGCCGATTTTTGCCC
>JAZLAB010000005.1:0-49244 GCA_045612985.1 Faecousia sp. | reverse complement strand
TCACACCCCATGCCTGGGCACGCTCGAACATTGGGATACCCAAGCTGCGGGCTGCTGCAATTTCCGGATTATCATTATGGGCTGCAGCTGTGCGGATCACACAGTCTGCACCGGTAACATTTTCTGCGCTATGACCGATAGAAACCCGGATCCCCTTGGAGATCAATTCATCTGTTGATACAGAGGAATTCATATCTGATCCGGTTACCGTCATACCCATTCCCTTAAGAACAAGGCCAAGAGGACGCATAGATACGCCGCCAATGCCTACAAGATGCACGTGCCTGCCCGGAACAAGGTATTTTTTTAACTCTTCACTTCTATTCATCATAAACACTCCCAAGATGTTTTGAGATCAATACAGCTTATACATTATATAATATTTTTATCTTCTTTACAACTAATTTTTGCAGATGTTAGCAGGCCGTCAGGTTCTCATTGCATACATTTCGCCTGTAAATTCCGGTTTAATGCATACAGTTCAAAGAATATGCATCCAAATATTCATTTTAAAACGAATATTCTTGTGCAATATGTTATTATTTACTGAATAATAATTGTATTATTGTACATTTTCACAGTTGACAATGAATATTATACGGTATATAATACATCCATCAACAAAACACCGACAAGAAAAGGAGTTTTATATTATGAAAAAGTTTATTAGTATCATTCTTGTTCTCGTTATGGCTTTGTGCGTTTTCGCAGCATGCGACAGCGATCCTGCAGGTAAGGAGCAGCTGGTTATGGCCACCAACGCAGCCTTCCCTCCCTACGAATTTAAAGACGGCGACAAGATCGTTGGTATTTACGCTGAGATCGCAGAAGCTATCGCCGGTAAGCTGGGTATGGAACTGGTGATTGAAGACGTTGACTTTGGCGCTGTCCTGACCGGCGTTGCTGAAGGCAAGTACGATATGGGTATGGCCGGCATCACCGTTACCGAAGACCGCAAGAAGACTATGGACTTCTCCGATACATACGCAACTGGCATTCAGGTGATTATTGTTAAGGATGGCTCCTCCATCGCCACTCTGGACGACATTTTCGAGTTCAATGCTGACGGTGATCCCGTTGCACTGAAGAACCCCGACATCAAGGTGGGCGTTCAGGAAAACACCACCGGCGACATCTACTCCTCCAGTGCAATTGAAGGTTGGGGCTTCAACGATCTGAATGAAGACGAGTCCATTAAGACCGACCGCGTTGTCCGTTACAAGACCGGTGCTGAGGCTGTTTCCGCTCTGAAGAGCGACAAGGTTGACTGCGTCATCATCGACAATGAGCCCGCAAAGTCCTTTGTGGCTACCAACGAAGGCATCCACATCCTGGAAGGCGAAAATGAGTACGCCGTGGAAGACTATGCGATCTGCGTCCAGAAGGGCGACAGCGAGCTGCTTGATAAGATCAACAAGGCTCTGGCTGACCTGAAGGCAGACGGTACGATCGATAAGATCGTCAACAAGTACATCCCCAAGGATGGCGGCGCTAACTAATCGCAAATCAACATAATTTCTGCAACAGCAGAGAGGAGCAGGACTATCCCGCTCCTCTCTTTCTGCGATACGTTAACGAAAGGACTTAAGATATGGAAATATTAAATGATTTTTGGCTTGCCGCTCCCCTGTGGTTTACCAAAATGAAAGAAGATTTCATCCTCAACTTTGTAGACGCCGGACGCTGGAAATGGCTTGTGGAAGGTCTTGGCAACACTTTGGTCATTACCTTATTTGCTCTTTTGATCGGTCTGGTCATTGGCGTTGTGATTGCCGCTGTGCGCTCCACCTATGACAAAAACCGGGAATCTATGGAAATGCAAAAAGGTGTCGGCTATTATCTGCTGAAACTTGTCAACAGCATTTGTAATCTCTACCTGACCGTGATTCGCGGAACACCTGTTGTTGTCCAGTTGCTGATTATGTACTTCATTGTATTTGCCAGCTCCCGAAACAGCTTGATGGTGGCAATTATCGCTTTCGGTATCAATTCCGGCGCATATGTTGCCGAAATTCTTCGTGGCGGCATTATGTCCATTGACAACGGCCAGTTTGAAGCCGGTCGCAGTCTCGGATTTAACTATGTGCAGACGATGACACATATCATCATCCCCCAGGTGTTTAAGAATGTCCTGCCCACACTGTGTAACGAGTTTATCGTGCTGTTAAAGGAAACATCTGTTGCCGGCTATGTAGGCATCGTTGATCTGACAAAGGCTGGTGATCTGATCCGGGGACGCACTTTCTCCGCATTTATGCCCCTGATTGCCGTTGCTCTGATTTATCTGGCAATGGTCGTAATTCTGACAGCGCTGGTTGGTGCTCTTGAGAGGAGGCTGCGTAAGAGTGAAAGATAATACTGCATACATTCACGTTACAGACCTTAAAAAGCATTATAAGGGTGGTATTCACGCGCTGGACGGTGTGGACTGTGATATTCGCCGGGGTGAAGTTGTTGTTATTATTGGACCTTCCGGCAGCGGCAAGTCTACATTTCTGCGATCTTTAAATCTGTTGGAGATCCCTACAGCAGGTCAAATCGTTGTTAACGGAACAAACATTGTTGGCAAGGGTGTTAACATTGACCAACACCGTCAAAAAATGTGTATGGTGTTCCAGCATTTTAACTTGTTCCCCCATATGACCGTTCTGCGCAACCTGACTCTGGCACCCATTAAGCTGCTGAAAAAGACCCAGGAAGAAGCCGAAGTAAAAGCAATGGCCCTTTTGCAGCGGGTCGGTCTTGCAGACCGTGCCAGTGCCTATCCCAGCCAGCTGTCCGGTGGCCAGAAGCAGCGTATTGCCATTGTGCGCGCCCTCGCAATGGAACCGGATGTTATGCTCTTTGACGAGCCCACATCCGCTCTGGACCCGGAAATGGTCGGTGAAGTTCTGGAGGTTATGAAGGAATTGGCCGCCGAAGGTATGACAATGGTGGTGGTAACCCACGAAATGGGCTTTGCAAGAGAAGTGGCCAGCCGCGTTCTGTTTATGGATGCCGGTAAGATCGTGGAAGAAGGCACTCCGGAGGAGATCTTTGAAAGTCCCAAGCACCCCAGATTGAAAGAATTCTTATCCAAAGTTCTGTAAAACAAAAGGGCTCGGTTATCCGAGCCCTTTTTCCTTAATTTCACAAAAAGGTATTGACATATCCTTAAAATCTGATATAATACCACTTGTTCGCGGGTGTAGCTCATCCGGTAGAGCGCCACCTTGCCAAGGTGGAGGTAGCGAGTTCGAGCCTCGTCACCCGCTCCATAAAACCCACATTGCTTTTGCAATGTGGGTTTTCTTTATTATACATTGAAAAAGCAGATGCTTAGGCATCAGCTTTTATTTTAGATTTTCTCTTCCAGCCAGGATTTGATTGCCAATCTTCCCTCTTCGGTCATTGGAAATGTCTTTTCCTCTTTGATCTCACTTTTCTCCATACAGAACGGACCGTACCAATAACGGACGCAAATACTGCTGTTGGGAAAATCCACTTCCTTCTTATTCAGCTTCGCTACATTAGGCTCAACGCAGAAACGGAGCTCCTTCCAGGAACCTGTAAACTTATTGTTCATAGCAAGGCTATGAAGTGTCGGCAGAAAAATATCCGGCATACTGTTCTCCTCAATTCACGAGCATTTATTTCCTCCATTATACCACGAAGCAAAGAAAATGCAACTTGCATTCAAAGGAAAATTATGCTAAAGTATTGCTCGGTGATTATTATGAAAAAGCAACTGCGTGGCAGTGCCCTTTTGCTTTTGGCAACAATCATTTGGGGCTCTGCCTTTGTTTCGCAAAGTGTAGGTATGGATCACATTGGTCCATTTACATTTCAGGCTGTTCGCTGTTTTTTGGCAGTAATTAGTCTTATCCCGGTGATCCTGATTTCCGATCGCTTGAAAAAAGACAACAAAACCTTCTGGCAGCGGTGGGCAGATACAAAGCTTTGGAAAACCGGTCTTCTTTGCGGTGTTCCTCTGTTTCTTGCCTGCAATCTGCAGCAGGTTGGTCTCATCGATACAGATGCAGGAAAATCCGGTTTCCTTACGGCAATGTACATCGTCATTGTGCCGATTATCGGGATTTTCCTGAAACGGAAACCATCCATTCTTGTACCGATCAGCGTAGTTTTGGCTGTGGTTGGTCTGTATTTCCTCAGTTGCGTCGGTGTTACAAAAATCAACGCAGGTGATCTGTTCACCCTCGGCTGCGCGCTGATGTTTGCCATCCAGATCACATTTATCGATCTGCACGCAGCATCTTTGGATGCATTGCGACTGAATACAATTCAGGCCCTTGTTTGCAGCGTGCTTTCCTGTATATTGATGCTACTGTTTGAAAAGCCTACTTATTCAGGGATTGCGCAAGCCGCCCTGCCCCTGGCGCACACAGGCTTCCTTTCTATGGGCGCTGCCTATGCCCTGCAAATCATTGGGCAAAGACACCTTGAGCCAACAGCGGCATCCTTAATTATGAGTCTGGAGTCCGTTTTTGCAGTTATATTCGCGATGCTGATTCTGGGCGAAACAATGACACTTTGGGAGACCATTGGCTGCATTTTAGTCTTCGCCGCTGTGGTCCTTTCCCAAATTCCTGTAAAGCAAAAAGCAAACGCATAAAAACATCCCCGATGCTGTCGGGGATGTTTTTTAGTTTTCACTTTCTATGATAGCTTTCATTGCCTCAATGCCAACTTTAATCGCTCCGGAGGTGTCCTCCGTCATTGGCTGCGCAAGTCCTGCCTTTTCCCGTTCCTGATTCCAGACAACGTGGAAACAGCTGCCGCAACGGACATTCAGCGCCGCCGCAACAACAAACAGGGCTGCCGACTCCATTTCGCTTGCTTTTACGCCAAGCCGTTTCCAGCTCTCCCATTTTTGATGCAGCTCATAGCTTACCGGAGATTTTTCCGGGCTGTGCTGCCCGTAGAAGGAGTCCTTACACTGGACAACGCCGGTATGGGTGCGATAGCCCAGTCGCTCACTGGCCTGCTTAAGTGCAGCTGCGACGGCAAAATCCGGTACTGCCGGGAACTCCAACGGAGCGTATTCCAGCGAGGTATGTTCAAACCGTACTGCACCGGTTGCTACAACAACATCACCGGGTAGCACATCCATCGCGATTCCTCCGCAAGTACCAATGCGAATGAAGGTATCTGCGCCAATGTTGGACAGTTCCTCTATCGCAATTGCCGCTGAGGGGCCGCCTATGCCCGTAGAACAGACGGAAACCTTTTGTCCTGACAAGTAACCGGTGTAAATGTTATACTCCCGGTTAGAGCCGATGTGGACAGGGTTTTCGAAATGCTTGGCAATGGCCTCACACCGGCCGGGATCGCCGGGAAGGAAGCAGTAACGCCCTACATCCCCTTGCTTGCAGTGGATATGAAATTGCATTCCAATGTCCTGCATAGTTTTGCCTCCTAGAACAAACTGATCTGGTTGGTATCCGGTAAAGCGCCAAATGCGCCTGCCTCCTTCAGCATCTGAATGTGAGTCTTGGACACCTTCGGGCAAGCGATAGAGAATTCCTCCACAGACATAAACTGCTTACCTTCTCTACCGGAAACAATGTCGAACGCCGCGCTTTCACCCAAACCGCCAACTGCAACAAAGGGCGGACGCAGCTTGCCGTCTTCAATGACAAAGTTTAACGCATCGCTTTTGTAAATATCGATGGGCAGGAATTCAAAGCCGCGGAGGAAATACTCATAGGCCACTTCCAGGGTGATCAAGAGATTTTTATCCTTGGCAGTGGGCTTTTCCATCGCTTCAATGGCCTTGATGTTTGCCTTAACTGCTTCCAGACCGCCGGTCATCAGCGCAGCATCAAAATTGCCCTTTTGGCTGCGGCGATAGAAATAGGCCGAATAAAACGCCAAGGGGTAATTGACCTTAAACCAGGCAATACGGAAGGCCATCATAACATAAGCAACCGCGTGTGCTTTGGGGAACAGATACTTGATCTTCTTGCAGGAGTCAATGTACCAATCCGGCACATCCACTGCCCGCATTTCCTCCTCTGCCCCATCCGGCAGTCCCTTTCCTTTACGGACGGACTCCATAATCTTAAAGGCGCGGGTCTCCGGAATGCCGCAGGAGATCAGATAGATCATAATGTCATCACGACAGCCAATGGTCTGATCTACTCGCGCCGTTCCGGAAACGATCAAGTCCTTCGCATTGCCCAGCCACACATCTGTACCGTGAGTATAGCCGGAAATACGCACCAGGAAATCAAACTTGGTGGGTTTGGTGTCCAGAAGCACCTCGCGGGTAAACCGGGTGTTAAATTCCGGAACCGCCACTGCGCCGGTAGGACCGAGGATCGGATCATTTTCATAGCCAAGGATCTTGGAGGAGGTAAACAAAGACATCGTGTCCTTGTCATCCAAAGGAATTGTCTTGGCGTCCACCCCGGTCATATCCTCCATTTTGCGGATCATTGTCGGGTCATCGTGGCCCAGCATATCCAGCTTAAGAAGATTCTCCTCCATAGAATGGTATTCAAAATGTGTTGTGATCTGATCGCTGGTAGGATCATCCGCCGGATGCTGAACCGGGCAGAAATCCCATATTTCATTTTCCTGGGGAATAACGACCAAGCCGCCGGGGTGCTGCCCGGTGGTCTGGCGGACATCCATACAGCCGTTGATCAAGCGGGCTTCTTCCGCCTTGCTGACTGCCCTGCCCTTTTCTTCCAGGTACTTTTTCACATAGCCGTAGGCCGTCTTATCTGCCACAGTGCCAACCGTACCGGCACGGAAGACGTGGGATTTTCCAAACATCTCCGTGCAATAAGCGTGGGCTTTTGCCTGGTATTCGCCGGAGAAGTTTAGGTCAATATCCGGCACTTTATCGCCACCGAAGCCCAAGAAGGTCTCAAAAGGAATGTTAAAGCCTTCCTTGGCATAGGGCGTACCACATTCCGGGCAAACCGCATCCGGCAAGTCCGCGCCACATTCAAAGCCCTTCGGCACATCAAAGGTGGTATGCTTGCACGTAGGATTGGGACAGCGATAGTGGGGCGGGAAGGAATTAACCTCGGTAATGCCGGACAAATACGCAACGATGGAAGATCCAACGGAGCCACGAGAGCCCACCAGATAGCCATTTTCCAAAGAGTTTTGCACCAGCTTCTGGGCCGACATATAAATCACATCGTAATGGCAGTTAATGATATCTGTCATTTCCGCCTCAACGCGCTTTTGAATCAGCTCCGGAGGATTATCCCCATACAGCTGATGCAACCTGGTGTAAACCAGTTCCTTTAGGTCCTCAACAGAATTTTCGATCGTAGGTGCAAACAGATTGTGAGGCACCGGGCGGATCTCATCGCACATATCCGCAATGAGGTTCGGGTTCTCACAAACAATTTGCTGCGCTTTCTCCTCACCCAGATAAGAAAACTCGTCAAGCATCTCATCCGTTGTGCGGAAATACAGCGGGTTGGGCTGATCTGCATCCGAAAAGCCTTTGCAGGCCAGCAAAATGTGGCGAAACTGCTCATCCTCCGGATTCAGGAAATGGACATCGCCGGTAGCTACAACCAGCTTATTCATCTTTTCGCCCAGCGCAACGATCTCCCGGTTAAACTGCCGCAACTGTTCCTCATTCACGGCGATGGGCGGCTCGATCTCACGACCGTCCTTATCCACCTTTTGCGGACGCAGCATAAAGCGGTTATTATCAATGGGCTGGACCTCTAAATAGTCATAGAATGCGGCCAATCGCTCCAGTTCCCGGGAGTCCTTGCCGCTGACCACCGCCTGGAAAAGTTCGTTGTTTTCACAGGCCGAGCCAATGATCAAACCTTCCCGAAGGCGCATCAGTTCTGATTTGAAAATTCGCGGAAAACGCTTAAAGTGGTAAAGATTTGCTTCAGAAATCAGCTGATAAAGGTTACGAAGGCCCATCTGGTTCTTTGCAAACAGCACGATATGCTGACAACGCATCGCAGTGTGGTGGTTGCGCCGGAATTTGGGGCGCAGCGGCTCCATCGCAGCATTAATGGACTGAATGTCTGCAACATCCATCTGCTGCAGCATCCGGAAGAGCTTGCCTGCGATCACGCCGCACACCCGGGCATCATCACCGGCCCGATGGTGATTAAAGTCTTCTGCCTTAAAATGCTTTGCCACCACATCCAAGCTGAATTTGGGAAGCTCCGGCAGCATATTTTGAGAAATTGTTAAGGTATCAACGCTTGTGATATCCCATTCAATGCCCAATTCCTGGCAGGCCCGTTTCACAAAGCCAACATCAAAATCAGCATTATGTGCCACAAGAATGTGGTCACCCACAAAGTCCTTAAACTGCGCCATTGCCTGCTGCAGATCCGGAGCGCCACGAAGCATTTCGTCTGTAATGCCAGTCAGCTCTACCGTTTTGGGATGTAGTGCCCGATGGGGATCAACAAAAGTTTCAAAACGGTCAATTTCTTCGCCGTTTTTCATTTTGACAGCGCCGATTTCAATGATCGTATCCTGCCGGTAAAGGCCTGTTGTCTCCAAATCGAAAGCAACATACACATCATCAAAATGGGCATTAGCACTGCCGTGAACGGCCAAACGGTCATCCACATCGTTGATGTAATAGCCCTCGCAGCCATAGAGGATCTTAATAACCTCATCTGTGCCGGCTACCTTCGGTCCGCCGCCCCAGGCCTCTACAGTGTGCAGCGCATCGGTAAAGGATTGGACGCAGCCGTGATCCGTAATGGCAATGGCCTTATGCCCCCAGGCAGCAGCCTGCTTGATGGCTTCGTCTGTCTTTGTAAGGGCATCCATCATACTCATACGGGTATGCAAATGCAGCTCCACCCGCTTCTGTCCGGGCGCAGTATCCACCCGTTTGGGCAACGTTCCGGGCATAATTGCCAGGGGTTTCAAAACAACCTCGTTGGTGAAGTTATCCACCTGCAATCTACCCTGTACACGAATTACAGAGCCGGTCTTCACCTTCTCCAGAATAGGATCTGCCTCTTTATTTTCCAGGAATCGGCTGACGCGCACTGCGCCCCGGTTGTCCGTAATATCAAAATTTATTACCTTTGCATTGCGTTTTGTCAGATCCTTGTGGGCATCCTTGCTGCTGAAGACCCTGCCTTCCACAACGATCGTTCCCATATCCAGGGAGATCTCGTCCATCGGCACCGGTGTACCCTTAAAAGGTCTGCCAAAAATGGCATCATTTTCTTTTTGCAGCGGTTTTTTCGCCTGGAAGGCAGGCTTCGGTAAATCATCCAGCATACCGCTGCGCATTTTCTCCATAGCCGCAAACAGCTCCTGGCCTTCCAGTGCCTGTCCAATATGGATCTCAATTTCTACATCGGCAGAAAAGCGCTCCTTGATCGCAGCCTTTACCTTTGGAATGCACTGCTCCAATATATCCTTACCGTTTGCCTGCAGGTCGATATGCAGTGTCTGCTCCTCCCAGCGCCAATTTGCGCCGGCCAGGCTTCCCCGGGTCATCGAGTCAATGCTGACAAACATATCCATCAGCTCTTCCGGTTCGATCTTTGAAATCTGGTCAGCAGGATATGTTGCCAAAATTTGCGCACTCTCCAAGCCGTAGATGTGGCAGATCTCATCTTCTGCCTGCATCAATTGTCTTTTTGAAATATATTCTTCGTTGTAGATCCCCACATAAACACTATTGCGTGTGGGATCCACATCGGCAGCAACAATGACCGCCTGATCAAAAACGCCGGTAAGCGTATCAGACGGTTTATATTGCGCAAACATATCCAAAAAGTAAACTTGCTCGTTCATAATTCCCTCAAAGTTCTTCGATCTTCTTAAGTAATGCAGGCAAAAGCTCCTCGTAGGGCAGCTTTTCCAATTGCTGACCCTTTGCAAAAAGCATACCGCAGCCATCGCCGCCGGCGATGCCCACATCTGCCTCTCTGGCCTCACCTGGGCCGTTGACAATACAACCCATCACAGCAACAGTGATTGGCTTTTCACAATTCTTCAGCGCTGCTTCCACCTGGTTTACAAGACCGATCAAATCGATATTGGTTCTGCCGCAGGTGGGGCAGGAAATAATGTTGACGCCTTCCTTGCGCAGTCCGGCTGCCTTCAAAATATCCTTTGCTGCATAGACCTCCTCCACAGGATCGTCCGTCAGACTGACACGAATGGTATCACCAATGCCCTCCAAAAGAAGCGCGCCGATTCCCATTGCGGATTTCATCAGTCCCATACGCACAGGACCGGTTTCCGTTACGCCGATGTGGAGCGGATAGTCGCATTTGCTGCGAAACAGCCTTGCCGCAGCCACCATTGTGGGAACTGTGGAGGATTTCATAGAAACGCAGCTGTCATAAAAACCAAACTTTTCCAGCAGCTCCAGATGCTGAAATGCGCTTTCCACCAGCGCCTCCGCCGTGGGATGACCGTACTTTTCCAAAAGTTTTTTATCCAGACTGCCGCCATTGACGCCAATGCGGATGGGAATCTTTTTCTCCTTGCAAACGTCAACAACCGCTTTGACACGGTCTTCCCCACCAATATTGCCGGGGTTGATGCGGATCTTGGATGCGCCGCCTTCTGCCGCAGCGATGGCCAGCTTGTAATCAAAATGAATGTCCGCAACCAAGGGTAGCGGACATTCCTTGCAAATTTCCGAAAAACCTCTTGCCGCCTCCATATTGGGAACAGCCAGTCTGGCGATCTGGCAGCCCGCATCCTTTAACTGCTGAATTTGCGCCAAAGAGCCCGCAACATCGGTCGTTTTGGTGTTCAGCATAGACTGGATCACCACCGGTGCGCCGCCGCCAATCGTAACATTTCCAACTTTAATTTGTCTGGTCATAGGTGTTACCCCTTAAAAATCGTAAAAATGTCTTTCAGCATAATAAATGCCATAAACGCCAGCAGCAGGATCATTCCTGCTCCGTGAATATAACCCTCGTATTTGGGATTGATCTTCTTTTTTGTAATTGCTTCAATGGCAGTTATCAACAGCAGCGCAAATACACGACCGCCATCCAGCGCAGGAATGGGCAGCATATTCATTACCGCCAGATTGATGGCGATAAAGCCACCGAAATAAAGCATATTGAGGATCGCGCCGCCGGTGGTTTCCGCGGCAGATGCGCCTTCAGACATAATCTGAACAATGCCCACCGGGCCGGTCATATCCTGAAGTCCTGCCTGCCCGGAAAAGAGCATACGCAGGCTCAAGAAAACCGACCGGACATAGTTAAAGGCTGTGGGGAAAATGCGTCCCGGTACTGATCCGGGCGTCGTCTCCTGATACCCAAAGCGCAGGCCATAGAGCATTTGTTTTCCACCGTTACCGTCATCCACAGCTTTTCGCACCATAGAAACATCCTGCAGCAAGACTTTTTCATCCCCGCGCTGCACCAGAATATCATAATTTCCGTCAGGCAGGAGCATTGTCGCCAGAGAAAAATCTTCATAGATGTGCATTCTCTGGCCGTCAAACTGCAAGATCACATCGCCTTCCTGCAAGCCATTGCCTTCCTGCACACTGCTCCAGGGCTCAATATCCACCACTTGTGTGGTAGCGTAGCCGGGCTGAAACGCCAGCACAACTGCAACAATCAGCACACCTGCCACAAAGTTCATAAAGGAGCCGGCAACCAAGATAATCAGCCGCTTCCACCACTTTGCCTTTTGGAATGAGCGGGGATTGTCTGTATCTTCATCCTCCCCTTCCATAGCGCAATAGCCGCCAATGGGGATGGTACGGATGGAATACTGTGTCTCCCCTCTTTTCCACTTTGCAATGGCAGGACCCATAAACATTGCAAATTCATTGACCTGCACACCGGACAGCTTTGCCGCAACAAAATGCCCCAGCTCGTGGACAAAGATCAGCAAACTGAATAGAAACACAGCAAAGATAATTGACAAAACAATGCTCATACTTTTCCTCAATTCATACAGAAATTGTATCTGCCACGATCCGGCGGGCCATTTTGTCAGCCTGCAGGATCTGCTCCAAGGTAGGATCTTTCACAAAGGGTACGGCGTCAACCGCCTTCTTGACCAGCTCATAAATATCGTAAAAACCGATCTCATCGTGCAAAAACATTGCAACCGCCTCTTCATTGGCTCCGTTCATAACCGGGCAGGCCGTACCGCCTGCCGCGGCGCAGGCGCGCGCCAGCGCCAGGCAAGGAAAGGCTTCCATATCCGGGGCTTTGAAGCTCAAATCGCCGCAGGAAAGCAGGTCCATCGGCTCTGCAGGGGATTTTGCCCGGGCAGGGTATGTCATTGCCAGTTGAATGGGCAGACGCATATCCGGGCTTCCCAGCTGGGCCATTACTGCACCGTCTTCAAACTCCACAAGACTGTGGACAATGCTCTGACGGTGGATCACCACATCCACCTTCTCCAGCGGCATATCGTAAAGGCGCATCGCCTCGATCACTTCCAAGCCCTTGTTCATCAAGGTGGCGCAATCGATGGTGATTTTCGCACCCATCTTCCAATTGGGATGTTTCAAAGCATCCGCCTTTGTAACATTTTGCAGCTGCATTTTGCTTTTACCGAAGAACGGGCCACCGGAGCAGGTCAAAATCAGCCGTCTGATTTCCCTTTTATCATTGCAGCCCATAAGGCACTGGAAGATCGCAGAATGCTCGGAATCCACAGGAATGATCTGCGCGCCATACTTTCTCGCCTGCTCCATTACCAGCTCGCCGGCGCAGACCAGAGTTTCCTTATTGGCAAGACCAATGCGCTTTCCTGCCCGGATCGCCGCCAGCGTCGGCTTTAGACCGACCATGCCAACAACCGCTGTAATGACGCAGTCTGCCTCCGCCATTTCCGCCGCGTGAATCAGGCCTTCCTCGCCCCACTGCACGCAGGTCGGCAGATCACTGATCGAATCACAAAGGGCCTGTGCCGCCTCCTGGGTAGCCATTACCGCCAATTTGGGTTGATACTTACGGCACTGCTGGGCCATCCGCTCCACATTCGTACCGGCCGTCAGAGCGCAGACAGAAATTCCTAAATTGTCAACAACATCAAGGCTCTGGCGGCCAATAGAGCCGGTTGAGCCAAGAATACTTAAACATTTAATCATTATTTCACCGCAACCGGCAGCAGAAGCAGCAACACTTCCGCTACAGGTCCTATCAACATCATAGAGTCAAAACGGTCCAAAACGCCGCCGTGGCCGGGGAATAAATTACCGTAATCCTTAATTGCGCTTTGCCGCTTGATCACGGAAAAGCACAGATCCCCAAACACACCCACAGCCGAGCCGATAATACCATAAAGGACACCGTAAATGTAGTTGGCCTCGAGGCCGAAGAATGCTTCCAGCACCAGGCAGTAAAGAACCATACCCAGTACGGCGCTCAAAACGCCACCCACGACACCTTCGATGGTCTTGTTGGGGCTAATGGCAGGTGCAAGCTTATGTTTTCCCAGATACACGCCTGCAAAGTAAGCGCCGGAGTCAGAAAGAAACGCCAGCACAAAGGGAATCAGAATAAATGCACGGCCATTTTCTGTGCTGTGAATGCGCACAAGCGCGCCGAAAAGCAGCGGTAACACCACGCCGGCAAAGAAGCAAGCAACGACCTTGTCAAAAGACAATTTCATTTGGGAAGCCATCATTTCCGCGAACAAAACGATCCAGAATAAGAGTATACCCAAAATCAGCCAGGGATAGCCAATGGGTAAGCTGCCCCATAAGACGCACCAAAATGCGCAGATGCCACTGTAGCACTGCAGCCTTAAAGATTTCACCAAACCGGTACCAGACAGCAGTTCAAAGGACGCGATGGCTGCAAGCAGACCAAAAACAATGCCGGTGCAAAATTTCGGTGCGAACAAAACCACTGCCAGCAAAAGCGGCAGCAGCACTACCGCAACAATTACTCTTGTTTTCATTCCTACACTCCTCCAAACCGGCGGTTACGGCTGTGAAACTCCGCAATCGCTTTGTCCAGATCCTCGGCGCTGAAATCCGGCCAGAGAACATCCATAAACACGAATTCGGAATAGGCAGACTGCCACAAAAGGAAATTACTGGTGCGCAGCTCTCCGGAAGGACGGATAATCAGCTCCGGATCAGGAACATCTGCAGAATATAAATATCCGGAAAGAAGATCCTCGGTTAAATCCTCCGGAGTATACTTCCCGCTCACCACATCTTTTGCAAAGGCTTTTGCCGCCATAACCAGCTCGTCGCGGCCACCGTAATTCAGGCAGAAATTCACCTGCACGCCCTCATACTGAGCAGATTGATTTTCTGCATCACAGCACAGCTTTTGCAGCTCCGGGCTCAATCGGCTCAAATCACCAAAGAACTTAAAACGCACGTGGTTCTTGGCCATATCCTGAATCGCTTCCCGAAGATACGCGCCCAGCAGCCGCATAATGCCGCTGACCTCTTCTTCCGAGCGGCGCCAGTTCTCCGTAGAAAAAGCATAGACGGTCAAATACTCCACGCCAATTGACCGGGCATAGTTGGCAATGCGGCGAAAGGCCTCTGCGCCGGCTGCGTGTCCGGCATTGCGGGGCAAACCGCGTTTTTTTGCCCAACGGCCATTTCCGTCCATAATAATGGCAATGTGGCGGGGTGGTTTCCTATCTTTTTGTGTCAGTTCCATAGGATTTCCTCTTTCAAACTAGCATATTGGGGGCGCAAGCGCCCCCAACTGACTTTAAATGGACATCAATTCCTTTTCCTTGGCAGCAGTTGCATCGTCAGCCTGCTTGATATACTTATCCAGAATATCCTGCAGGTCCTTTTCTGCCTTCTTCTGCTCGTCTTCGGTGATCTCGGAATTCTTTTTCAGCTTCTTGATATAATCCATACCGTCGCGGCGGATGTTACGCATTGCAACCTTGGCTTCCTCTGCGTACTTTTTCACCTGCTTGGTCAGTTCCTTACGGCGCTCCTCAGTCAGCTGCGGGAACACAAGGCGGATCACCTTGCCGTCGTTCTGGGGGTTAATGCCCAGATCGCTGGTCTGGAGCGCCTTCTGGATCTCCTCCAGCATCGTGGTGTCCCAGGGCTGAATGACCAGTGTTCTTGCGTCGGGAGTGGAAATGGTGGCAACGCCGTTGAGCGGTGTTTCACTTCCATAATATTCCACAGTAATTCTATCCAGAACTTTTGCATTTGCGCGGCCTGCGCGAACTGCACCAAATTCGTCCTGCAAATGGTCCAGGGCCTTGCCCATTCTTACACTAAATTCATTGAAATCAACGCTCATACCAATTCCTCCTTAACAGTTGTACCAATTTTTTCACCGCTAACTACGCGGAAGATGTTTTCGGGGTCTGCTAATGCAAAGCAGATCAGTGTCATATGGTTGTCCATCGCCAATGTCATCGCAGTGGTATCCGTAGCCTTCAAATGCCGTGCCAGCACTTCGTCATAGGTCAGTTCGTCAAACTTCACAGCGGTGGGATCCACATTGGGATCAGCAGAGTAAATGCCGTCCACATTCTTGGCCATCAAAATCGCATCTGCCTCGATCTCAACGCCCCGGAGCACTGCGCCGGTATCGGTGGAGAAATAGGGATTGCCTGTGCCTGCGGCAAAGATAACAATCTTACCCTCATTGAGGTATCTGTCAGCAGTATCCCGGGTAAAATACTCGGCAAACTTGTTCATTTCCACAGCGGTAAGTACCCGGGCATCCAAGCCGTGCTTTTCCAGGGCGTCGGCTACAGCGATGGAGTTCATAACCGTTGCCAGCATACCCATTGCATCGCCGTGAGAGCGCTGCATTTTGTCTGCGCCGTCCTTCACGCCCCGCCAGAAATTGCCACCGCCGATCACAATGCCGATTTGCACGCCGGCATCGTGGCATTTGCGGATCACTTCACACACAGAATTGATAACGGTAAAATCAAGACCACGGTGGGCATCGCCCGCCAAAGCCTCTCCGCTGATCTTCAGCAGGATGCGTTTATACATAATTTTGCTCACGGAAAACCACTCCTTCCTTTTGTCTCCTATTTTATAATAATTCTTGCGAATTGACAACAAGAATTTCTAAAACTTATGAAAATCTTTTGTAAAAAAATAAAATCGGCATTTTTGTGTTTTTAATAGCGAGAATATTCTTGTTTTTCAGTTGCAAAAATATTGGTAATCGGTTATAATATTTCCAAATTTTCCAAAAGAGAGGTCCCGATAATGGCTGAAATCACAGAAAGTAAAAATTTCATCCACGCCTTTATTGAAGAAGACATTGCTGAAGGCGGCGCATATGCCGGTCAGACTGTCCATACCCGCTTCCCGCCGGAGCCTAATGGCTACCTGCACATCGGCCACTCCAAGGCGCTGATCATTGACTTTGGCACTGCCGAAAAGTTTGGCGGCCTTTGCAATTTGCGAATGGATGATACCAACCCCACCAAGGAAGATGTGGAGTTTGTTGACGCCATCCAGGAAGATATCCGCTGGTTGGGCTTTGACTGGGGCGACCGTTTCTATTTCGGCTCTGACTATTTTGAAAAGGACTACGAGTTTGCAGTTGAGCTGATCAAAAAGGGTCTTGCCTACGTCTGCGAGCTGACCCCGGAGCAGTTTAAGGAGTATCGGGGCGATTTGAACACCCCCGCCATCTCCCCTTACCGGGATCGTCCCATTGAGGAGAGTCTGGATCTGTTTGCCCGGATGCGCGCCGGCGAGTTTGAGGACAACAAATACACCCTTCGTGCAAAGATCGATCTTGCCTCCGGCAACTTCAATATGCGTGACCCGGTTATTTACCGTATTCGTCATATGCATCATCACCGTCAGGGCGACAAGTGGTGCATCTACCCGATGTACGACTTTGCCCATCCCATTCAGGACGCTTTGGAGGGCATTACCCACAGTCTTTGCTCTCTGGAGTTTGAAAACCACAGACCCCTTTACAATTGGGTTGTGGAAAATGTTTCCGTTCCCCATAAGCCCCGGCAGATCGAGTTTGCCCGGCTGGGTATTGACCACACTGTGCTTTCCAAGCGCAAACTCCGGGCATTAGTGGAAAACGGTTATGTTTCCGGCTGGGATGATCCTCGGATGCCTACCCTTTGCGGTATGCGCCGTCGTGGCTATACCCCCAAGGCCATCCGCAATTTCTGTGATCGGGTTGGCGTGGCAAAATCCCCCAACACCATTGAGTATGCATTTTTGGAATACTGTCTGCGGGAAGACCTGAACGAAACCGCCCAGCGGGTAATGGCAGTTTTGAAGCCCATTAAGCTTACCATCACCAATTACCCCGAGGGCAAAAGCGAGTATGTTGAGGTGGAGAATAACCCCAACGATCCGGAAGCAGGCACACGTCAAGTCAGCTTCTCCAGAAATCTCTGGATCGAGGCAGAGGACTTCCTGGCAGAGCCTGTTCCCAAGTATAAGCGGCTCTACCCCAATGGACCGGAGTGCCGTCTGAAGGGCGCATATCTGATCACCTGCACCGGCTACAATACCGACGAAAACGGCAACATCACCGAGGTGCTGGCCACTTATGATCCGGAATCCCGGGGTGGTGATCCTGCCGACGGCCGCAAGGTCAAGGGCGCAACCATCCATTGGGTGGACGCCAACAACTGCGCTGAGGCAGAGGTCCGTCAGTACAGCAACCTGTTCGATGACGCCGATCCCGATGCCGCAGGCAAGGATTTCCTGGCTTGTCTGAACCCCAATTCTCTGGAGGTTCTCACCGGCTGTAAGGTGGAGCTGAGCCTGAAGGACGCAAAAGCGCCTGCCTCCTATCAGTTTATGCGTATTGGCTACTTCTGCCCGGACAGCAAGGATTCTTCTCCGGAGCATCTGGTATTCAACCGCTCTGTCGGTCTGAAGGACAGCTTTAAGCCCAACAAATAAAAAAACTGTGGCACACTTTAACCGTGTGCCACAGTATTTTTTATCCTTCAAAAAGCTTTGCTACCCGCTTCAACATATCCCGAATGGGCAGATTGTAGGGACAGCGCTCCTCGCAGACACCACATTCAATACAATCCGAGGCGTGTTTTGGCAAAGCATTATAGCACTCTGTTGCCCATTGCTTCAGATTGTAGCGCGTGTAGTACCCTTCAAGAACAAATTGGCGATAAATGCTAATACCAACGCTGCACGGGTTGCAGTAGTTACACCGACGGCAAAACTCTGTTCCAAGAGAAGATCGGATCTCGTCGATCTTATTCATATCCTCCTGGGTCAGCTTGTCGACATTGTTGGAAGCCTGCACATTTTGATCCACCTCGGCAAGGCTCGCCATACCGGGAATCACCACAGAAACATCCGGGTTATTCAAGATAAACTTCAATGCCAACGGCGCATCGTCAATGGCACCGCCGCCCAGCGGCTTCATACAGATAAAACCAATATTCTTCTCGCTACAGATTCGCATCAGCTTTTCACCCTGGGTTTCCACCAAGCTGTAGGGGAACATAATAGTCTCCACCCAGTCAAACTCCACGGCCTCTTCAAACATCGGCGCGGTATGCAGCGTAATGCCGATATGTCCAATCTTTCCGGCCGCTTTTGCCTCCTGCAACGCTTCCAGCGCGCCGCCGGGAGCTAATACAACCTTCAAGTCCTCCGGAGAGGGGTTATGGACCTGATAAAGATCGATGTAATCCGTGCGCAGCAGTTTTAAGCTCAAGTCAATATCCGCTGCCATCGCTTCCTTTGTTCGGGCCATACTCTTTGTAGCCAGAACGAAGTCATCGCGGATACCCTCCAAGGCATAACCGATATACTCCTCGCTGACAGTGTAGCCTCTGGCGGTATCGATATAGTTGACACCTGCGTCGCGAAGCCTATAGAGAATTTCCTTTGTGCCTTCCGCATCAATACGCTGAATAGGAATGCCACCAAAGCCCAAGCGAGAAATTTTCAAATTTGTTTTTCCAAGTACTCTGTATTCCATCATTTCTTATCCTTCATTTGTGCCTGCAGGTGCATAGAGAGCACCGCGAGTGATGTTGCCATATTTTCGTTCTGTACCAAAATTTCCGCCGGAACATCCAGATGGGTCGGCGCAAAATTCCAAACTGCCTTGATGCCGCAAGCGATCAGTCGGTCGCACACTTCCTGAGCATACTGACCGGGAACGGTAATAATGCCCATCAAAACTTTATTGGTGCGGCAATAGCTTTCCAACTGTTCCATAGGGTAGATTGCTCTGACCTCAGTCGTATTTTCCACAGGATTTGCATCAAATGCAGCAAGAATGTTGAGTCCATAGGCTGCAAAACCGCTGTAACCAAGCAGAGCCTGACCCAGCTTGCCCGCGCCAACTAGAATCGCATCGGTGGTATTGTCGTAACCGAGGAACTGACTGATATCCTCGATCAAACTTTCCCGAAGATAGCCGATCTTTGGCCGGCCGCCATTGGACACCATTGCAAGATCCTTGCGCACTTGGACTTCACCCATATTCAAGGCGGCAGCTAGGGATGTGGCGGAAATGTAGGGGCTTGTACCCTCAGGGATACTTTTTAAGTAGGACAAATAGCCCGGGAGTCGTTTCAATACGGCTTTTGATATCTCTTTACGCTCTATGGTGATCTCCCCTTTCTAATCGATATAATTTTATATCGATATGAATTTATATCGATTATAACAAAGGGCTTCCTATTTTGCAAGTGTTTTATACGCAGGTAGTTTGCCGCAGGATCTCTTTACGAAGACGCAACATAATCCGTTTTTCCAGGCGTGAAATATAAGATTGGGAAATCCCCAGCTTGCAGGCGACCTCTTTTTGGGTCAGCTCCTTCCTCCCCTCAAGACCAAACCGAAGCACCACGATCTCCCGTTCTCTGGGCGGCAGCTCACTGACGGCCTTTCGCAACAAACGCAGATCCACATCGTCTTCCAGCGGACGCAAAATCATATCCTCATCCGTTCCCAGGATGTCAGAAAGCAGTAGCTCATTTCCGTCATAATCCATATTGATGGGCTCGTCCAAAGACACCTCTGTTTTTTGATTGGAGATTTTTCGAATGTACATCAAAATTTCATTTTCAATGCAACGGGATGCATAGGTTGCCAATTTGATATTTCGGTCCCGACGGTATGTTCCAATTGCCTTAATGAGGCCAATGGTACCAATGGAGATCAAATCCTCCAGATTGATACCTGTATTTTCAAAGCGTCGGGCAATAAACACGACCAACCGCAAATTATGTTCAATGAGCAGCTGCTTTGCCTGCTCGTCCTCCTGCTCCAACGCCTCCAAAGCCAGCTGCTCCTGCTCCCCTTTCAGCGGCGGAGGAAGAACATCGCTGCCGCCAATATAGTATAGCTCCTTTGCCTTGCTGATACGAAACTTCTTAATCAGATCAATAAAAAACTGGATCATGCTGCTCCTCCTGTCAACGCCTGATAAGCCCCTTCCCTGCTAAGTCCATCGGGGGCAAAGGCCACCAACGAACTTCCCTTCCATTTGCCGATTTTTACATTTTGCATTCTTAACCCCAGGAGCATGCCGTTAGGGCTTCCGACTGTATGGTATGGAATTAATCGCAATCCTGGCAAATTGGCCGTTAAAACCGCTTCAGAGGGCTTTAATAGCTGCTCCTGGGTCAAACCCGTAAGCTTTTTGGCCGTTTCCGCTTCCACCACCAACACAGGACTGCCGGTCAAGGGGTCTGTCAGTTGGTTGCCGGTGTCCCGAAGCGCAGTGATGCGCAGGAATTTTTGTCCGTAATGCAGTTCCACCGGCACGAAGATCGCTCCACCAATCCTCCCCCTGAATCCAAACAAACACATAGCAGTGATTGCACCGCAGGATAGTAAAATCGACCCGAAGCCGCCACTGCCAAATCCCATTGCAACCCCTCCCAGCGCCATACTAAGGATTGTAAACACCGCGCCTCTGCGCAGCGCGCTTTTATGAAATCCAAATGCCAGCCAGGAAATCAAGGCCAAGCTGACAATGCGCCAAAAGGTGTTTGCCAGAAAGGAAAATCCCGGCAGCAGGCACACCCCGCCATAGATTCCCCCAAGTGTAGATGCCAATGCAATTCTGCCATATCCCTGCCGGTAGCCGCAAAGACGGTTTGTCCCCAGCAAAAGCAGGAAATCCACCAAAAAATTCAGCAAAACTATAACATCCAGATAGACAACCAACTGTAGCACCCCCTTATAAAAGCTTGTGCCTTGAGTATACCGATTGTATCTGGAAAATATCGTCAATTCCTCGGCTGGAACTCTCCCCAAGAATCGTCCTTCACCGCGCCATCTTCTGCGCTTGTCTTCCGGATAATAAAAAATACGGCAGCTGAAATCATCAGCTGCCGCTTGAATCTGTCGATAAGTTTTCTTCCCGCTGTACTGCGCGGATATTTTTCTCGGCTTTGAACCGGGGTGTCATCACCTCGTGTCCACAACCAAGACACCGCAAACGAAAGTCTGCGCCGGTCCGCAGTACCAGCCACTTCTTTTCGCCGCAGGGATGGGCTTTTTTCATTACCAAAATATCGCCTAAACGAATATCCATTACTTGTCCCCCTTGATGGCATCCCAATACTGCTTGGCTGCCTGCTCCAGCTTGTTTTCGCCGTATGTATAGTACTGGGTGCCTACCAGCTCATCCGGCAAGTATTGCTGCTTGACCCAATGGTTGGGATGGTCGTGGGGATATTGATAGCCTTGCTGTCGTTCCTGGGTATGGGTATCTACGTGGACATTTTGCAAATGTCTGGGGAAATCACCGCTTTTTCCTTTGCGCACATCTGCCATTGCCGCATCCAGAGCAATATGGCCGGTGTTGGATTTGGGTGAGGTTGCCATCAAAACAGCGGCATCGCCAAGAGGGATTCGAGCCTCCGGCATACCAAGCATCAGCGCTGCATCCACGCAGGATTTGACAATGGGTATGATCATAGGATAAGCAAGTCCCACGTCCTCGCAGGCAATGACCATCAGCCGGCGGCAGGCCGCCTGCATCTGTCCGGCTTCTAAAAGCCGCGCCAGATAATGGACCGCCGCGTCCGGGTCAGATCCCCGAATGGACTTTTGCAGCGCAGACAGCAGATCGTAAAAATTATCTCCGTCCCGGTCTGCTCGCATAGCGCTTTTCTGGGTAACCGCCTTGGCATCCTCCAGAGAAAGGACAAGCATTTCCCCATCCGGCCGACCGGCAGTAAACAGCACCTCCACTGCATTCATCGCTTTGCGCAGATCGCCGCCGCAAGCACCGGCAATATATTCCAAAGCGCCTGCCTCGGGTTGTGCTTTTAAGGCCGTCCGTTCTTCCAGAAAAGCCACCGCTCTTTTTACTGCCTGCAGCGCAGCATCCGCAGAAATCTGCTTAAATTCAAAGACCGTTGACCGGCTTAAAATTGCATTGAATACATAGAAATAAGGATTTTCCGTAGTAGATGCAATCAAGGTGATCTTGCCGTTTTCAATATATTCCAGCAAGGACTGCTGCTGTTTTTTGTTAAAGGACTGGATCTCATCCAGATACAACAGCACCCCGTTGGGCGCCATAAAGGTATCCAGCTGGGAAACAATATTTTTTATATCCGCTGTAGATGCGGTAGTTGCATTGAGCTGATAAAGGGTCCGATTGGTCTGTTTGGCAATGATATTGGCAACTGTGGTCTTTCCGGTGCCGCTGGGTCCGTAAAAAATCATATTGGGAATATTGCCGGACTCCACAATCCGCCGCAAAATAGCATCGCTGCCCAGAATATGCTCCTGACCAAAAACCTCATCAAGGCTCTGGGGGCGTAATAAATCCGCAAGGGGCTGATACATAATTTTCCTCCTTCCCACTATCAGAAGGTCGCCACATCCTCCACCGCCGGCGCTGCAGGCTCAACCGAGATTGCTGTCAACACAGGGCCGATGTTTCCACCGTACAGGGGGTGGCTTTCCGCCGAAATATTTGCAGTAACCATCAGCCAGCTTCTGGGGTCCAGGTTGGCGCTATCTGCATACTTGCAGGGAACACCGCAAAATTGAATATCATCCACACAGCAGGTCATAACAAACCGGCCGGGAGCAAACATACCTTCGTTATGTCTGCGGAGCTTTGCAACCTGCGCCTTGAAGGTTACCGTCTTTCCATCGTACTTTTCCGGTTCTTCTGTGATATCCCGATACCAAAGGGCGTAATCGTCGTCCTCAATTTTGATGATCGGCGCATGGATATCAAAGGGCAACGGGTCCTGCGTATCGTCGAAAACACTGCTGCCGTCGGTAAATTCGTACATAATGTCAATGCGCCGGTTGGCAGCTCTCACAAGCTTGTGCAGGGGCATATAGTCCGCGCCAGGCTTCAAACGATTAAAAATCACCATCTGTCCGCCCACCAGCTTGTCCATCACCAAATTGCGCATATTGGCATTGTAGGTCATAAAGGTCGTGCTGTCGGCAAACATCACTTCCTGGGCGATCTCCCACTGGGCAGGAAAGCGGCTGTAAAGATCACCAACAAGCTGCATTCCGTTCAGCTCCGCAACAACGCGCTGCGCTTTATATTTCTTGGCAAGGGCCTGCAACTGCTTTTCGGTAACTGTTTGCTGGTCCAGGACCTCCAGATAAACATTTTGGTGAGGATAGGCAGAAAAATCGTATTCCTCCTCGCCCTCTTCGAAAACCAGCAGCAATGTGCGCTCGCCGGAATTGAAGCGTTCATCCTCAAGCGTCTCCTGGATGAATTTTGTCTTGCCGGAATCTAAAAAACCGGTAAAGACATAAACAGGAATTTGTGTCATAGCTTACACTCCAAAAAGATTTGCGATACCGTCGCACTCCAGCTCGGAGCCGATCACGCAAAGCTTACCGGTAACCGCAGCACCACCGGTACGAACATTGATTTCTTCGGGAACATAGTCAAAATGAATCCAAGCGCCATTGGTTCCTGCAACGATACCCTTGGCCCGAAGAACAAAGCCATACTCCCGGGAGTCCAGCTTTTTCAGCGCCTGCTCAATCGTCTGCAAGGTAAACTGCTTTGTGGTTTCCACGCCCCAGGATGTAAACACCTCATCTGCGTGGTGATCGTGGTGATCGTGGCCGCAGCTGCAATGCTCCCCGTGTTCGTGGTGATGCTCGTGATGGTCGTGGTGGCCGCAGCATTCGTGATCGTGGTCGTGATGACCGTGGTGGCCGCAGCATTCGTGATCGTGGTCGTGATGGTCGTGATGGTCGTGATGGCCGTGATGGCCACAGCAGCAATGGTCGTGATGGTGCTCCTGCATAAGGGCCTCCATCTCTGCTTCCAGAGAATTCTGACCTTCCATAGCCTGAGTAAGCTGATCGCCGGTCAAAGCATCCCAAGGGGTTGTTACGATGGTTGCCTTCTCATTGTGCTGACGAAGCAGCGCAATGGCAGCATCCAGTTTCTCTTGGGAAATCGCATCGGTACGGGACAGCACGATGGTGGAAGCTGTTTCGATCTGGTTGTTATAGAACTCGCCGAAGTTCTTCATATACACCTTCACCTTGCCGGCATCTGCCACCGCCACAGTATAGCCCAGGGTTACATCCTCATTTGTTACCTTTTCCACAGCACCGATCACGTCAGAAAGCTTGCCAACACCTGAGGGCTCAATCAAGACTCGGTCAGGATGGTATTCATCGATCACCTGGGTCAAAGCCTTACTGAAATCACCCACAAGACTGCAGCAAATACAGCCGCTGTTCATTTCCGTGATATTAATACCGGCCTCCTGCAAAAAGCCTCCGTCTATGCCGATTTCTCCAAATTCATTTTCGATCAGCACCAGTTTTTGACCCTGATAGCTTTCAGAAATCATTTTCTTGATCAGCGTGGTTTTGCCGGCTCCTAAAAAGCCGGAGAAAATATCAATTTTGGTCATTTCTATACACCTTCCCCGGTAAAATTTCCATTATATTATACCACCCTATTTATGTAAAAACAAGTCAAATTAATCTTTGTCTTCGACAGATTTCTCTTGTTTGCGCCCTTCATTTGCAGCTATCTTATATACAGGCGGACATTCTCCCCGAATGCGACAAACCGCCAAAGCCGCCACTGCGAATCTCCCACGCAGTGGCGGCTTAATTCATTTTAACAAATTGGAATGATCAACATTTGATCTTCACTCGGTTCTTGCTGTAGCTTATTTGCTTTTTGAATTGCATCTACCGTAGAGCCGGCAGCTTTCGCCAGTTCCCACAAGGATGCATTACCCGGCTTGCGTAAAATCAGGCTTGGCCTATCGAGATCCGGCTCTTTCACGTCCCCAAGCTCCAGCTGGGCGATCATAGAAAGAGGCTCCTTTGCTACAGCAGTTACCTGCCTTTCCATATCACATTCCAAAAGCAGATTGTCTGCCGAATAGGATATTTTGGGGTTGCCGGCCAGCTGCAGCATTGCAAACATTTTTGATTTTTGGGAAGCAACCATTGTCCATTCTTCTTCCCAGCGGAAGGTATCACTGGACAGCAAATCATTTTCATCATAGTAAAGCATTTGGAACACCCCGCACATCTCCCCGGTTACCATATCTCCCTCTCTGTATAGTTGAGGATGGTCCGGAGCAAAGGACAGGTCCACACAGGAAACATTCCCCAACTGCGCGCTCTGTCGCGCAGTAACTGTTTCTGTCTGGCACTCCAGGCACACAGGAATACTCGCCTCGGAAAAATGTAGTTTTACATCCCGGAAATTGCAGTAAGCATCCTTTGTCATTTCAATGATCTGTTCATCGAAAATTACGTACTGCCCAATGAGCCCTGCTTTTAGGTTCAGGTTTTCTTCCTCACCCTGTTCCAGTTCCAGGTTTGTCATGGCAAGGCAGATCTTCGCTGAACTTTCAGGGCTGTGTTCTTTGTTCAGCTGGGCATATTGGGAGAATGGCAGCTGCATATCCAAACTGCAAAGCTTACCGTCTGCAGACAGATACAAAATATGCAGCTTCCCAATTCCCCGGAAAACCACCTTATCGGAAATCACCTTTTGCTCCTGAACTTCCGGTATCAATTCATAACGAACCAACCGCTGTATTGCAAGAGAAGACTCCGGCAGTGAAATCGCTTCATCGATCACAAATGCTTTTTCGCCCGCCTCTACCGGAATGTTTATAGGATATGTATTTTTCAATAGTTGCACATCTTCCGGACATTCTGTCGCGTAGTAAATTTCCACATCACCGGGCACCATTGCTTCTGCCATAATGCCAACACCGGCTCGCAGCATAATTTTTCTTGCAGAAATACTTCTGGCATCCATTCCCCGAAGCAGTCCGTGGACTTGCATTGTGCCATCGCGCTGTGTCTCCGGGATGTCCCATTTCATCTGAAATGGCAGCCAGGTCGCCATACTCTGCACCGCGCCACCTTCCTCCGGCTCATACAAGACCCAAGCCATCACGCCGCCGGAAACGCCCACATTCCCGCTGTGCCATTCCTTACTGCGTATGAGCACCTGCCCCCAGCAGGCAAGGATTTTTCCAATGTCCGGCATCCCATCGGTCAGCCGCACTTCCTGTGTTAACTCTTGATTTTGAACCTCCCGTGCGATTGGCCGCATACAGGAAATAATGTTTTTTTGAAACTGCAGTTCCAAGTGCATCACTCCTTTAGGGTAATCCCCACTTAGTTACTGCATTATATTCCTGTAAGGACAAGTATATTCCTATTTCTTTCTTCCGACGCAAAACCCGCAGATAATCAATGCCAAACCAAAGCAGTGGGCCAGAAAACCGCTTTCGATCCACAATCCAATCAGAACGCCCAATCCGAAAGCCGCGATCACACCGCCCCAAAATTGGTTGTTTCGGCACATAAAAACACCCCCTGCACATTGTATGCAGGAGGTGTAATAATTTTAACCGCCAAGATAGGCTTTGCGAACCTCGTCGCTGGTGGCAAGTTCCTTACCGGTGCCGCTCAAGGTGATGTTACCGGTCTCCAGAACATAAGCCCGGTCTGCGATCTGCAGCGCCTTGTTTGCGTTCTGCTCCACCAACAAGATGGTTGTGCCGGCCTTGTGGAGTTCTTTGATAATGTCAAAGATTTGGTCAACAAGAATCGGCGCCAAGCCCATAGAAGGCTCATCCAGCATCAAAAGCTTCGGATTGCTCATCAGCGCGCGGCTCATAGCCAGCATCTGCTGCTCACCGCCGGAAAGTGTACCGGCGATCTGATTGCGGCGTTCCTTCAATCTGGGGAAAAGCTCGAACATTTTCTCCAGATCTTCCTTAAACAGCTTTTGATCGTTCTTGGTATATGCGCCCATCATCAGGTTCTCATAAACAGTCAGTTCCTGGAAAATGCGCCGTCCTTCGGGAACCTGGGTCATACCCAGCTTCACGACCTTGTGGCAAGGCGTTTTGGTGATGTCCTGGCCATCAAACACAACGCTGCCACCCTTCTTGGGGATAATGCCCACAACGCTTTGCATCATTGTGGTCTTACCAGCGCCATTGGCACCAATCAATGCCACGATCTCGCCCTCATTGACCTCGAAGCTAATACCCTTCAGCGCGCAAATAACGCCATAGTAAACTTCCAAATTCTTTACTTCTAACAATGCCATAGGGTTATCCTCCGATGTATGCTCTGATAACCTCAGGATCCTGCAGAGCTGTTTTCGTATCACCCTGGGCCAATACTGTACCAAAGTTCAAAACCGTCAGCTCATCACACAGACCTGAAACGAACTTCATATCATGCTCGATCAGCAAAATTGTTACACTAAACTGCTCACGGATGGCACGGATAATGTCCATCAGTTCCTGGGTTTCGTGGGGATTCATACCCGCAGCAGGCTCATCCAGGCACAGCAGCTTGGGGTTGGTCGCCAACGCTCTTGCTATCTCCAGCTTGCGTTGCTTACCGTAAGGCAGATTGCAGGCCAGATTGTTGCGATCATCCAGCAGACCAACAACCTCAAGGATCTCCTTCGCCCGCTGACGCATTTCCTTTTCCACCTTAAAATGTCGGGGCAGGCGGAACAGGCTTGTAAACAGTCCGCATTTATACTCGGGCTGATTGTGCAGTCCCACCATAACATTACGGATGACCGTCATATTGTTGAAAAGACGAATGTTCTGGAAGGTACGGGCAATGCCCTTGTGATTGATGGTTTCCTGGCTCTTGCCGGTAAGGTTTTCACCGTTGAGGTAGAAAGAACCGGTAGTGGGCTTATAGACGCCGGTGATCATATTAAACACCGTAGTCTTGCCTGCGCCGTTGGGTCCAACCAAGCCGTACAGCTGCTTTTCTTTGATTTCCAGGTTCAGATTCTGAACAGCCTTCAGACCGCCAAAGGAAATGCCAAGATTTTCAATTTTCAATACGGTCTCAGCCATTACTTATCCTCCTCCCACTGGGTATCCGGATCAAAGGGAGATTGGGTCTGAATGTCCACAGACAGCACTTCATCCACCATGATCTTTGTGGGCACACGATCCCATTTTGCCTCATCGTCGTGGATTTTGGCCGGATTATGCTTACTAAGATTTCGCATCAAATTCTTAATGCTGATCTTCTCCCGGAAGGTGCTGAGGGCAGGCGCATTTCTGTAAACGATCAAGCCAATCAGGACCAATGCGTAAAGCATATCCTTCAAAACCGCCATGTTGCCGGTCAGCTGCTTTTGCAGGAAGGTATCCAAAACGACCACGGCTGTTGCAGCGATCAGGCTGCCGCCGATGTTGCCCATACCGCCCAAAACAACCATCACCAGAATCTGAATGGAATAATTATAATCAAACTTTTTGGAGTCAACACTAAACTGACTATAGCTAAACAGCACACCGGCAATGCCTGCAAAGAATGCAGCCAGCGTAAAGACCATCAGCTTGTACTTTGTTACATTGATACCGGTGGCCCGGGCCGCGATCTCGCTGTCCCGAATCGAGGTAACTGCGCGACCGTGCTTGGAATGGATAAAATTCTGAATCGCGATGACAGTGATCAAAACAAGAATAAATCCCACAATAAACAGGCTGTTGCGGTCATAGCGAGGGGTATTCATTGCCAATGTGCCGCCAAACATTTCTGCAGGGGCGTTGCGGAACAGGGAACGAACGATCTCGCCGAAGGCAAGGGTTACGATTGCCAGATAGTCGCCTCTTAAGCGCAATGCGGGAAGGCCAATGATCACGCCGCAAACAGCTGCAGCAACACCGCCCACAAGCATACATACCAGCATGATCAGCCATTCGTTGCCGCCCAAAGCGCCAGCCTCCGTCAAAATAACAGACAGCTTGCCACCGATAAATGCGCCAACGCACATAAAGCCCGCATGGCCCAAGGACAGTTCGCCCAAAAAGCCTACAACCAGGCACAACGAGGCTGCCAGAATCATTGCGATTGTCGCGCTCTCCAGCTGCAGCAGTGTGGAAAAGGGCAACCGTTTCATACCGCCGAGAACCGTAAACAAAACTGTGCAGAAGATAAGAACGAGATATATAACGTAGTGTTTCCACTTGATATTTTTCATCATACCTTCTCCCTCCTCTTTTTACCTAAAATGCCGGAGGGACGCACCAGCAAAATAACGATCAAAATAGAAAATTCAATAGCATCGGTGTACGGTGCCATTACAGAGCTGGTCTGGGCAAAAGCCTCCACAACACCCATCAGAATGCCGCCCAGCATTGCGCCGGGAATGGAGCCGATGCCGCCAATAACCGCCGCTGTAAACGCCTTGATACCAGGCATCGCGCCCATACTGGGCTCCACATTGAAGGTCTTGAGCACCATAAAGAAGCCGGCAAAAGCAGCCAGTGCGGAGCCAATGGCAAATGTAATGGTGATGATGAAGTTCACATTGATGCCCATCAGCTGCGCAGCGCCCTTATCCTCAGACACCGCGATCATTGCGCGGCCGATGCGGGTGTATTTCACAAACAGGCTCAGCGCAACCATAATCACAGCAGAGCAAAGCAGCGTGACCAGCGTATATGTAGAAATATTCAGCGACCCAATGGTAACGCTGCCCAAATCCAGCATATCCACAGGCTGTGTGGCAGAACCAAAAATGATTTGCGCCAGAGACTGCAGCAGTTTGCTCATACCGATGGCAGTGATCAAAACCGCCAGAGGAGATGCTCCACGAAGGGGTTTATACGCCAGCTTTTCAATGGTAACGCCAATCACCGCGCAGAATACAATTGCCAGCAACAGCGCCAGCAGCGGGTTCATACCCATCATTGTAGAGGCGATAAACAGTGTATAGCCACCGACCATAATAACGTCGCCGTGGGCAAAGTTCAGCATCTTGGCAATGCCGTAAACCATAGTATAGCCCAAAGCGATCATAGCATAGGTACTGCCTGCGCTAAGTCCGTTTAATAGTGTTTCTATAAATTTCATACGATCAAACCTTTTTATGAATAACGCACGATTTGCCGACGACCAAAATCGTCGGCAAATCATTATTCAGAATTAATTAGTTGGCTTCCTTCAGAGTGTACTTGGTCGCGATCTTGTCAACCTTACCGGTCTCGTGCCAAGTGATGTTGGAACCGGTAGCACCTTCAGCAAAGGTGTAACCGCCGTTAAACTTAGCCTTCAGCAGGTCGCTCAGGTCAGAAGCAGAAATAGCGGGAGTAATCTCCTTGCCCTCTGCAGCCAGCTCCTTCATAGCGCCGTAGAGTGCATAAACGCAGTCGTAAGCGGAAGCGCCAAACTGATTCAAAGTATCGGTGTCATACTTCTCGGTGTATTTCTTGATAAACTCAGCAGCCTTACCCTCGGTGGAGTTAGCGTCAAAGTGGCTGAGCATAGAAACTTCCTGGGTAATGGTGGTCAGATCCATTTCACCGGCCAAGCCGTCAAAACCGTCGCAGCCGTAGTAAATGGCGTTTGCAGCCATGGTATCCTTCGCCTGCTTCATAAAGATAGCAGCGGGCTGGTAGTAAATAGGCATAAAGATGAAGGTGCAGTCCTTCAGCTGGGAGATCTGTGCGGAGAAGTCTGTTGCATTGGCGTCAGTAAACTGGGTCTCGACAACAGTGATATCCTTGCTCAGATTTGCAGTGAAGTTCTTGTAGATACCATCAGAATAAGGATCGTCAGACTTGAAGAACACGCCGATCTTATCCAGGTTCAGAGTGTTAACATACTCAGCAGCAACCTTACCCTGGTCGCCATCAGCAAAGCACATCTGGTAACCGTTGTCAAACTCAGGGATGTCATCGCCGGAAGCAGAGGGAGTCAGGAAGAACAGGTTGTCCTGCTTGGACAGGTTCTTAAACTCAATGCCAGGCTTGGTGGTAACTGTGCCCAGGGAGACGTGAACACCCTTTTCCAGGAGAGTGGCATAGTTGGTTGCGACCTTGGTGGGGTCGTGCTGGTCATCAGTAGCAACCAGCTTAAACTTGTAGCCATTCAGGCCGCCGGCAGCATTGATCTCGTCAATAGCCATCTGCGCAGAGTTCTGCACGGCAACACCGTAAACAGCGGCAGCACCGGTCAGAGGGCCGGACATACCAATAACGAATTCACCGCTGCCGCCATCAGCAGGCGCGCAACCGGCGAAGACACCGACTACCATCATAGCAGCCATCAAAAATGCGAGAAATTTTTTCATAACAGAATCTTCCTTTCATTTTTTGACCATGAATTATCCTACGGCGGATGCGTGCATTTGGATACATTCGTCCCAAATAATCATAATCATTTTCCAACATTGTATCTCTGTGGCGAACATTTGTCAATCACGAAAAAACATTTTTTATCAAAACATCAGTATTTCTGCAAGTTTTACAAATACAAAGGCAAATAATAACTTTTTTTCGTGCAAAAGCACAATAATTCATTTGCAGATTGTCCTTTTGATATCCAAAAGACGGAAAGGGCGCCTGAACGGCGCCCTTTTTATTTCGTCAAATGATACAAAAGATTGTTGTAAATGACATCTGCAAACTTCAAATGCCCAACAACACCCGGATGGACACTATCCGTCTGTACCGTAATCTCTGTTTCTGTGTTACGGGCGGAAGCAGGAATCTTCGTCGTTCCATAGTCCCGTTTTGTGTCCAGATTAAAATAAACCTCTGAAACAAAAACATTATTCATAACACCGTCAAAGCTTGCAATGTACTTATCCACCAACATAGTCGTTGCATACTTGACATCGTAAGCCGCATTTGCGAAATGAGGATAGCCATAGTCGAAATGACAATAACCATAGCCGGATTGAGACGCAGGCATAGGGGTTAAATTAACCAGCACGATAATATTGGGGTCATATTCATGGATGCTCTCGATCATCACCTTGATATTATCAGCCTGATCCGTATCAAAAATACGATTTGTTCCAAGGAAAATGGAAACCGCATCAACCTCCGTATAGCCATGATTTTTCATATAATAGGAGAAATCAAATTTGGCAGCATTGGGATTATAAAAGGGGTTTATTGTGTTGTCTGCAATTTCCATTAAATAATGGCAGGTTGCCCAACCCGGGCGGCCTTCGTGCCGGACAGTAAACTCCTCGCCGTTCAGAGTCGTTGTGGATGACAGTGTTCCCAAAGACTGAATCCCACTTTTCGACAGGTTATACTGAATCTCCACAGGATAGTACGCAAGATAGGTCAGGCTATCACCAAGGAAAATCACCTTTTTGTCTGCAAGGGGTTTGTCTTCAATTACATTCAGCGTAAAACTCTTGGATGTAATGGGCTGATTGGAAAACTTATTGTAAATAGAAAGGGTTACCGTGTGCACACCGGCAGCAGTAGGCGTAATGCGTAAAAATTCGCCAAAGTTACTCCACCGCGTTATGGCAGGATTAATATCACACCGAATATCGTAATTGAGAATGTTATCGCATAGGATCACATTTTCAAAATACAAGTTCCACTCATGGCCTACAACCGCAACAGAGCGGGACGGAATATGGATTGTAGGGACACAAACATTCGCAAGTTGATCGTTATTCATAAAATTTTCCTCACATTCACAAATCAATTATCTATAGTTTTCTTGCAGGCCGCAAGCACTTTAGAAAGAATCGGTACGCAGACACTTTTTCCGTATCCGCCGTCTTCCACTGCAACGATAAAAGCCAGAGGATATTCCTCATCTGCAACATAGCCGGCGATCATCGCGTTTGGCTTTTTGCCGCCGCCCACTTCTGCTGTTCCGGTCTTTGCGCAGACAGTCAGACCGGGGAAGTTTTCGCTTCCATATTTGTCTTTAACATTAAAAGCCATATATTTCTGCAGGACCTTCGCAGTGCTTGCAGACATAATTCTTTCATTACTTACCGTTTTTGCTGAATAGGTTTTGAGCCCATCCACAGTAACATTTTCTACTACATAAGGCAGCACCCCTTTTCCGTCGTTAGCAATCGCGCCTATAAATGTCATAAATGTGCAGGGGTTAACCTGATCTGTATGCTGACCGATACTGCCCCAGGCCACCTGAACTGCATCTGCGTCGGCAACATCAAGGTTACCCTTTGCAGTAGTAATACCATCAAAAGATACGCTGTCCGTAACCCGGAATTGCTCAGCATACCTTTGCAGCGTCTCCCCTTCCAGCTGCTGGGCGATTTGCGCAAAAGCAACATTACAGGAGTTACGGAAAGCAGTTTTCAGATCCTGCGTCCAGTGCTTGTCCTCACAGGTGATCTCACTTGCGCCGATCTTATAGCTTCCCCGGCAGACAAATTTCTGCTCCTGAATATCAGGGATCGTCTCCAACGCCGCCGCAAGGGTTACAATCTTAAAGATGGAACCGGGAATATAGCTGGATTGGGTAAAGCGGTTGACATAGAGTCCCTCATACTTACCCTTTTTATCATTTTCCAGGTCCGGCACATTGTCCGGATCATAAGTCGGCGTGGTAACGGCGCAGATCAGCTCGCCGGTCTTATAATTATAAACGCCGACCGTGCCCTTATAATCACCCATTGCTTTTAAGGCGGCGATCTGCACATCGGCAGACAGTGTCATTTTCGCAACACCGCCTTCTCCACCGTAGGAGTAGACACCCCCCAGCAGGTCAAATCCTGCCAATGCAGAGGCGTGCGCCGACAAAGCCGGCGCGTAAATGCTGCCGTTTCTGTCCCCAAGCCAATGGACGGTTGCCTTGCGCAGCTCCTCCAAGGATGCATATTTCCGTTGGCCGTTCATATCCAGCAGCAAGACATTTTCCCGGTCCACGACCTTACCGCAACCGATATTGCCGCCGGAATACACATGGGGAGAGCCCTCAAAGATCACCCAATCATCTGCTTTGATCACATATTCAAACAGGAATAACACCATTCCCACAAGGAGCAATAACACGAGGAGAAGGGTTATTCCGGCGCGTCCGGCAACTCTATTCATCCTCCATATCTCCTTTCTTTACAAGGCGGACAGCAAAGCTGGCGTTCTGCCGCGTATCTGCCGCCTTGATAAACGCAAGCAGTCCCCAGGCGCAAATCATACTGGAGCCGCCGTTGGATAAGAACGGGAAAGTAACGCCCGTCAAAGGCAGTATGTCCACCGTACCCAACGTGTTAAGAATTACCTGCACCACCATTACGCTGGCCGCCGTGCAGGCGCCGATGGTGTAAAAGCTGCTGCGGCCCACCGCTGCGGAGCGGACGGCAAACACTGCCAGAGCCACAATACACAGCACGATCATAATGAGCATAATAAGGCCCCATTCTTCCGTAACGGTGGCAATGGCCATATCGGAATCCGCAGCAAACAGATTTTTCATCCAGCCCTTTCCCGGGCCCAGACCCATAAAGCCGCCGGATGCCATACACATCAGCGCTCTTGTCTGCTGATAGCCACCGTCCAAAGGCGCTTCCCAGATATGCCGCCAGGAGCTGAAACGCCGCAGAGCGTGAGGCGCGATTCGTAAGGCCACAACACCTGCAAAGCCCAAGCCGGTCAGCGCCAACGCAATGGTGCCAATACTGCCGGAACGCATATAGGCGATCACAAGGAATGTGCAGAAGAAGATCAGCGCCGTACCAAAGTCATTCATAAGGGCAAGGCAGCCGCAAATGACAATGGAATAGCCAATGAACATAATCAAGTTCCGCTTGGTCATAATTCTGTCCATTGCGGAAGCGCCCACGAAGACAAAACACACTTTGGTGAGCTCCGAAGGCTGCAAGGAAAGAGAGCCGATCACAAGCCAGTTTTTTGCGCCGTAATAGGTTGTACCAAACAGCAGTGTGATCAGCAAAAAGCCGATGCCGCAGCCGGCTGCAATATAGCGGAATTTCTTTGCCCGCTCCAGATCCCGCAGCGACCAGCCGACAGTCAAGAACAGCACGATTCCCAGAATCATAGCAATCAGCTGCTTCAGAGTTTCCGCAGGGTCAATGGCTGCAATAACCGCCATTCCCATTGTGCACAGGAAGAAAGCAATGGTTTCTACCTCAAAGGAGGTCCTGCGGATGCAAATGTAAAACAGAAGCAGCAGCCATTGGCAGGTCATAATGCCACCAAAGCCCAAAAGGATCTGCACCGCATTTTCTGTGCCGTGTCCCAAAAGGAATGCCATTGCGCAAAGGACCTGGAAAACTGTCAGCAAAAACACATTAAAGAAGCTGGAAAACACCGTTGCGCCCTTGGTGCGCAGCTGGGCAAGCTTTTGTTCCTGCCGCTGTGAAATCGGCTGCAGCACCATTTCCACGCCACCAACAGAAATCACATCCTCTGGCTTCAACGCGCGGATCCGCACCCGCTTGCCATTGACCAGTACGCCATCCTTTGCCCCGGCATCGGAAATGGTCCAGCTGCCGTCATCGTAACGGGTCAAAACTGCGTGGTTGCGGGAAACCGTGGGAAAATCGATCACGATATCGCTGTTTTTGCTTCTGCCAATTACATTTTCCCAATGGGTAACCGGCAGTTGCTTTTTATCGGGAAAACACAGCCATGCCCAAATTTCCGGCTCTCTGCGGAATGTGAGCAACGGCTTAATGCAGCGGAGCAGCAGTACGAATGCAAGTATCGGCGCCACATAGCGCAGCGTTGCTGCAAATACATTTACATACTGCTCCGGCGCCTCCAGAATTGCCGTCAAAATATTCATACTGCCACCTCCTTTTCAATGTTAGTTTTAGTAGTTACTCCGCCAGCTGACGCAGCAAAGCAATTTCTCTTGCGTAGCCGGCTAGTTCATTGGGGGTTTCCAGAATCATCGGCAGCTTGGAAAGCACCGGATGATTTACGATTCTGGCAAAAGCGCTGACACCCAGACTACCCTCCCCCAAAACCTCGTGCCGGTCTTTGTGGCTTTGGAAGGGATTTTTCGAATCGTTTACATGCAGTGCGCGCAGCTTGTCCAGGCCAATTACCCGGTCAAACTCCGCCAGCACGCCGTCCAGATCATTTACAATATCATAACCGGCATCATGAACGTGGCAGGTATCCAAACAAACGCCAATGTTGTCATCACCCACGCCGTCCATAATGGCTTTCAGCTCTTCAAAGCGGCCGCCGATCTCACTGCCCTTACCGGCCATTGTTTCCAAAAGCACAGTTACAGGATAACCGGGTGCCAAAGCTTTCTTTAAGGCATCGCATATTTGCGCAATACCCACATCTGTGCCTTGTCCTACATGGCTGCCCGGATGGAAATTATAATAGTTTCCTGGCAGCGCAGCCATACGCCGCAGGTCATCGCACAACACGCTTGCCGCAAATTCCCGGGCATCCGGCTGGGCCGTACACAAATTCATCGTATAAGCGCCGTGGGCTACCAACGGGCCAAAGTTTCCGGCCTTCAACGCCTCGACAGCTTTTGCGCAATCCTCCGGGTCTTCTTTCTTGGCCTGGCTGCCCCGGGGATTGCGGGTAAAAAATGCAAAAGTATTGGCGCCGATGGACTCTGCTGTGCGCACCATTTGCAAATTTCCGGCGCTGGCAGACAGATGACATCCAACATAAAGCATATCGATCACTCCTTTGCTTTATACAATATCATATTTTCACGGAAAAATCAAATTTTCATTCCCATTAAACGACATTTTATGATATAATAATTTCAGTCTGTATTAAACAACGAAAATTGCTGTACGGAGGGTTTGATTATGCCAAAATCCGACAACCAAAAATTGAAGATTTTTTACATTCTGGATTACCTTGAACGCAACTCCTACGAAGACAATCCCATCAACGCCACAAAGCTGATCACTATGCTGGACAGGGACCATAATATCTCCTGCGATAGAAAGACGATCTATTCCGATATTTCTGCCCTGCAAGAGTACGGTGTTGACATTATATCCATTCCCGGTAAAAACGGCGGCTATTATATCGCCTCCAGAAATTTCGAGCTGCCGGAGCTGAAGCTTCTGATCGATGCCGTTCTTTCCAGCCGCTATCTGACAGAGAAGAAGTCAAAAGAGCTGATTGAGAAGCTTTGCACCCAGTGTAACGAGCACGATGCCGGTCTTATGAAGCGGAATATCCTTGTCTCCGGCCGGGTCAAAAGTATGAACGAGACGATCTACTATAATGTGGATACCATTCAGGAGGCTATCACCACCAACCGGCAGATCACCTTCCGTTACTACGACTGGGATCTTGGTGGCAAGCGGCGCTACAGGGAAAAAGAATACCTGGCAAGTCCCTACGGGCTTTGCCAGGATAATGAAAACTGTTATTTGCTTGCTTTCTCTGACAGACACGGCATAACCTCTTACCGGGTGGACAGAATGACTGATATTCAGCTGATCGAGCAAGCAAGAATTCCCTGCCCGGAGCTTACCGGAAAGGCTTTGAGCAATCACGCCAATCAGCTCTTCCAAATGTACTCCGGTGATAAAGTAGATGTGAAGCTCCGTTTTCACCGGGATCTGATCAACGTTGTGATCGATCGCTTTGGCAAAGACACAATGCTGATCCCCGACGGAGATAACTACTTCACATTCACCGTTTCTGTTGCCGTTTCCCCAATGTTTTTAAGCTGGGTGATCGGTTTTGGAAACAAAGCGAAAGTTATTCACCCTCTATCGGTTGTGGAAAAATGCAAGGAGCTGTGCCAGCAAGCCCTTAATCAGTACTGATCAGCGCTGCAGAATCCAGAAGATTTTGCCACGTTGCTGTCAGCGACCCCGCCTTTGCTGCCTCTGCCATAACAGTGATTGCATAATGGTAATATCCGTCATCCAAAATAGCAGCCCGGCAGGTCTGATCTCCTCCTTCGCCTACCGCGCTCCAGGCGCAGTCATAGCGGACAAAATCCTTTTTCTGGGTTTTAATTACCGTCAGTTGATCTTTGGTAAAACCGGTAGTCTGCTGCAAGGTTTTATTTAAGTCTCCGGATTCCATTGTCTGCACAGTGATGCTATAGCCGTCGCACAAATAAAGCTTGCCGGCGTCCTCATCTTCCAATGTTGCCACAGCCGCATCCTCAGGCAGTAATAGCTGAACCTGCCGAGCCTTTGCCGCATCTGACACATCCAAAACATCACAAATGGTTTCCATTGTCTGCTGACTGCTGCATCCGGTCAAAAATACCATCAGCAACAAGCACGCCCAAAATCTTTTCATTTTATACCTCCCGAAAGGAGCTTCCTATGAAGCCGTTATTGCTATATCTGCTATTAGTCAATGCGCTATCCTTTTCACTTATGCTGATCGACAAACGAAAAGCAATAAAAAACCGTTGGCGCATTCCCGAAAAAGTTCTTTTGGGATCTGCAGTTGCGGGAGGAAGCTTGGGCTGTCTTTTGGGAATGTATGCTGCGCGGCATAAAACCAAGCACTTAAAGTTTTCCTTGGGCGTACCTGTGATTTTTGCCGTTCAAGTGATTGTTTTGATCCTGATATACACAAACACCGTTGGCTGAGCCAACGGTGTTTGTTTTTATAAACTTTCAATAAGTGCTTCTGCGCAGAGCATTCCGTCGATGGCTGCAGACATAATGCCTCCGGCATAGCCTGCGCCTTCTCCTGCCGGATAAAAGCCCCGAAGGCTCACCGATTGCTTATCCTCTCCCCGCAAGATCCGCACCGGAGAAGAACTGCGGCTTTCCGGTGCAGTCAAAACCGCATCTTCCTGGGAAAAGCCCTTTAGGTTATCTTCCAACGCAGGAATTGCTTTTTCCAGCGCCCCTGTTATTTTCTCCGGGAGCACTTGATGCAGATCACACCAGGTTACGCCGGGCTGATAAGTCGGCTGTACAGACCCGGCTGTAGTACTGGCTGTGTGGGAAAGGAAATCCCCCACTTTTTGCGCCGGTGCGCGGTAGTTTCCGCCGCCGACCGTAAAAGCCTTTTGCTCAATTTCCCGCTGCCACTGAACGCCGCCCAAAGGCCCATCGTAGGGAAAGTCCTTGGGATTCAAAGTAACCAGCAGTGCCGCATTGGCATTTTCGCCGCTCCGGTCTGCATAGCTCATTCCGTTGGTAACAACGCCCCCTTCTTCCGAAGCCGCCGCCACCACATAACCGCCGGGACACATACAGAAAGTATAAACCGTTTCGTCATCCAAGTGCTTTACCAGCTTATAATCTGCCGGAGGCAGCACCGGATCGGCTTTTCCATACTGGGCATTATCAATGGTCTGCTGCAAATGCTCGATTCGCACGCCCATAGAAAAGGGTTTTGCCTCCATTGTGAGGCCGGACCCATAGAGCATGGAAAAGGTATCTCTGGCGCTGTGTCCAACAGCAAAGATTGCGTTGTTGCAAGGAATCGTTTCTCCGCTTTCCAGCTGTAGCGCTGTAAGCACACCATCCTTCTGGCAAAGCCCGGTTACCTGGCTGCAAAAGCGCACATCGCCGCCCAGGGAGATGATCCTTTGCCGAATATTTTGAACAACTGCCAAAAGCACATCTGTTCCCACGTGGGGCTTTGCGTCAAAAAGAATATCCTCTGCCGCGCCAGCCGCCACAAGCTGCTCCAGGATCCATCCAATGCGGGGATTGTTCACGCCTGTGTTAAGCTTTCCGTCAGAAAATGTTCCTGCGCCGCCCTCGCCAAACTGCACATTGCTTTTTGTGTCCAGCTGACCGGTTTTAAAGAAATGCTGTACCTTTTCGTTGCGGTTTTTCGCATCCTCTCCCCGCTCCAAAACAATGGGGCGCAGGCCGGCAATCGCCAGCACCAAGGCGGCAAACATACCGGCAGGACCAAAGCCCACTACAACCGGTCTTTGCGCATCCTCGCAGCCGGGTTTCGGCACTTTATAATAAGATACAGGAGCTATGGATGCCTGCCTGCATTTGCTGTTTCGCAGGATCTTCTGTTCGTTGCCGTCGACCTTAACATCTATGGTATAGACGATTTTCACATCCGGCTTCTTTCTGGCATCGATGCTTCTGCGCACCAGCTTCACCTGCCGCACCCTGGAATTGGGAATCTTCAACATCCGGGCAGCCTCAAACTGCAGCTGGGCAACATTATGCTCCGGCGGCAAGGCGATCTCTCTTAACCGAATCATAGCGTTTCCTTTCCTGCGCTGCTTCCTGCCAAGAAGCCGGAGCTCCAGGCCCATTGCAGGTTGTAGCCGCCACAATCACCGTCAATATCCAGCACCTCGCCGCAGGCATACAGGCCAGGCACAAGCTTGCTTTCCATTGTCTCCGGACAGAAGTCCTTTGTAAGTACGCCGCCGGCAGTAACCTGTGCGTTTTCCATACCCATCGGCTCTGTAAGGACGATCTCAAATTCCTTTACAGTACTGACAACATCCATAAGCTGCAGATCTGTTAATGTTTTTACTTGTGCATTTAACGAAATACCTGACGCTTTTACAAGAGTTCTGCCAAGCTGATTGTGAAGAATTCCCGTCAGCAGTTCTTCACCGGTTACTGTTCCCTTTTGCCGGATATAAAGCTGCTGCAATAGCTGCTCCCGGGAAAGGTCCGGCAAGAAATCCAACTTTGCGGCCCATTCTCCGCCGCCGAAGCAAGCATCTCTGGAAACCTCAAAGATCACCGGTCCGGAAAGGCCGTAATCTGTAAACTGCAGTTCTCCGGTGCTTTGGGCAATGAGGTCGCCGTCTTTTAAGATCTTTACGCAGCAGTTGGTGCGAACGCCCTTTAACGCCACCACGCCGCCCCAACTGCACTTTAACTGCACCAGGGAGGGTCGCAGCTTCGTTGCTTTATGGCCGAATTTGGACAGAAGCTTATAGCCGGACATACTGCCGCCCAGCTTTGTTCCGGCAAGGCCGCCGCAGGCTACGATCAGCTTATCGCAAAGGATCTTTTCATTGCTGCCGGTAACAACAAAGCCTTCCTCCGTTTTCTGGACCTTTTCCACCTCAAAGGCGGTATGCAGCGTGATGTTCTCTTTTTTCAGAGCAAGGCGCAAAATATCCACAACGGAATTTGCGTGGTCAGAATAAGGGTATACCTTTCCCGAGGACTCTGTTACAGTAAGAAGACCTAAATTTTCAAAGAAATCCATTGTTTCCCGGGCATCCATTTTTTCCAATGCATAACGGGAAAAGGCTTTGTCCTCACCGTGATAACCGGACCAAACCGCGTGGACATTGGTCAGATTGCACCGGCCGTTTCCGGTGGCCTGCAATTTTCTGCCCACCCGGGCCTGCCGTTCAAAAAGGATCACCTGGGCATTTGGGTTTTCCGCAGCAGCCAAAGCTGCCATCATTCCGGAAGCACCAGCGCCAATTATGCCGATTACCATTACATCACCTGCTTTCTGCCCTCCATTATACTCCAGAAACAGCAACTGTACAAGAAAAACTTCCTTGCAATGCAAAAAACCTATGGTATAATACCCTTGGTGATAAAATGGACAGAGCAAATATTGATAAAATTGCTAACACGGCGGAAGATAAGCTTCTGCTGGCGAAGGTCTGGGATAAGATCCAAGCCGGTGTGCAGAGAAACATTCTCTCCTGCAGTTGCTTTCTGACCCCAAGGGAGCTGGAAATGACCCGGTATCTGTTCGGCAATTTGGAAGGACTGCACGCCTTTGGCGGCTATGAGGATGCAGAGCGGAAAATGCTGGTGTACCTGCCGGAATATCTGGACGAGTCCATACTGATGACAGAGGATTCTCCTCTGGTGTGCATCCGGGCAACCTTCTATCAGCAGGACACCCCCTCCCACCGGGATTTTCTCGGCGCGTTGATGGGCAGCGGCATTGCCCGGGAGTCAGTGGGTGATATTTGTGTCGGCAGCGGCAGCTGTGATTTCTTTGTCAGCGCAGAAATCGCACCCTATCTTCTGCAAAATTTCACCAGCGCAGGCCGCACAAAGCTCCATTTGCAGGCCATTTCTTTGGAAGACGCCCAAATCCCCCAAGCGCAAGTGCTGGAAATTCGGGATACTGTTGCATCCTGCCGGCTGGACAGCATCCTTTCCTCCGGTTTTCGCATCAGCCGCAGTTTGGCAGCGCAGCACATTGCTGCCGGAAAGGTTGCGATCAATGGTCTGCCGGTGGAAAAAGCAGAAAAGCTTGTGCCGGAAGGCGCAAAAATATCCGTTCGCGGCTTGGGCAAAATACAACTAAAATCTGTCGGTGGCCAGACAAAAAAGGGCCGGACTACCGTGGTCATTGACCGCTATGTGTGAGGTTATTTTATGGATATGGATCAAGTAATTGCCAGAATCAACAAATTGGCAAAAAAAGCCAAACAAGAAGGCTTAACACCGGAAGAAACCATTGAGCGGGATAAACTGCGCAGAATCTATATTGACTCCGTCAAGGCCAGCCTGACCGGCCAGTTGGACAACACCTACATTGTCGAAAAAGACGGCACGAAAAGAAAGCTTGAAAGAAAGGGCCAATCTTGACTTTTGATAGCCAAGATGCTATGATTATCCCCGCACGGAGAGTTGTCCGAGCGGTTTAAGGAGCTAGTCTTGAAAACTAGTGATTCCGAAAGGAACCTAGGGTTCGAATCCCTAACTCTCCGCCAAAAAATAGCACCCACCCTGCCGGGTGGGTGTTATTTTTTGGCTGTTCGGGATTCGAACCATCCAAATGCAACAGTCCGGTGGACTGTTGCTGACACCAGTGCAAACACTGGTGCCTACATTTATTTTCGCCAATGGCGAAAATGCAAACGAATCCCTAACTCTCCGCCAAAAAAGAATCCACCCCAAAAGGGTGGATTCTTTTTTCTATTTATGGATTTCTTCCCAAAACTGCCGGAATGCAGTAGGCAGCGCCACTTCCCCATCAATTTGCTCTGTCGCAAACCAAGAAAATGCATCGTTTTTCTCTGCAACATCCACATATACTCCACGCATATGCCACTGTATATGGGTAAATATATGTTTTCTCTCCACCACACGGGATATTTCTCTCGGTTTTAAGGAAAAACCCTCCACTTTGGAAAGCGCAGCCTGGGCATCCAAATGTCCTTTGCAGTTGGGAAACTGCCAAAGGCCTGCCAATAGGCCACTGACCGGGCGCTTTTCCAGGGCATACTGCCCGTCGCAGCGAAGAATAAACACCGTCATATCCTGCTCTTTGCGTTCTCTCTTTGGCAGACGAACAGGCAGCATTTCGGTATTTCCCCGGAAATATCCCAAACAAAAATCCTTACAGGGACAGCTTTCACAATCCGGTTTTTTGTTCGGTCCGCAGACAGTTGCGCCCAGCTCCATAAGGGCCTGGGTAAAATCCCCGGCATTTTCCGGATAGACCGCAGCCAACTCCTCCCGGACAGTCTTCTTAAACTCCGGAAGATCTACCGGTGTGTCATCGTCCAGAAGCCGCGCAGCCACCCGCAGCACATTGCCGTCCACAGCCGGTGTAGGCAGGCCAAAGGCAATGGAGCAGATCGCTCCGGCGGTGTATTCACCAATACCCGGCAATTTCAAAACCTCTTCATATGTTCCGGGAAACTTGCCACCGAAATCATCCACAATGACTTTTGCAGCCTTTTTCAGATTCCGCACCCGACTGTAATAGCCCAAGCCTTCCCACAGCTTGTGGAGCAAATCGTCATCAGCCCTTGCCAAGGCATCGATGGTGGGCAGTGTTTCCAAAAAGCGGCTATAGTACCCTTTTACCGCCTCCACCCGGGTCTGCTGCAGCATAATCTCTGATACCCAGATATGATAAGGCTGGCGGTCCTCCCGCCAGGGAAGATCGCGCATATTTTGTTGATACCAGGGGAGCAACGCCCCCGGCAGCTTTGCAAAAATCTCGCTCTTTCCCATTACACACCTCGAAGCTGCTGTTTTCTACATTTTATAACAGTACGGTCTTTCCTGTCAAGCAGACGAAAACGCAAAAGATTTCCAGCTTTTTTGAAAAAAAGACTTGCATTTTACTTGGTGTTATGCTATTATATGCAGGCGCGTTATGCGACGCGTGTATGCGCCGGTAGCTCAGTTGGATAGAGTGACTGACTACGAATCAGTAGGTCGGGGGTTCGAGTCCCTTCCGGCGTACCAAATAAACAAGAGGGATACCCATCCGGGTATCCCTCTTGTTTATTCCGTGCTCCGCACGGGAGGGACTCGAAAGGGCGGCACCAGTGCGCACACTGGTGCAAAAACAGTCCGGTGGACTGTTTTTAGCCCGTGGGAGAGTCCATAGAAGGAAGCCGCATCCCGAAGGGATGTTGGCTTTCTCCTATTTTCATTTTGCGGAGTGTTTCGGACGAGCGTTGCCCGCTGCGGCTGGACGCAGCGGAACCTTAATTTTCGCCTATGGCGAAAATGCAAACGAGTCCCTTTCGGCGTACATCGCCTAAAATTCCCCATTCATATTGATTTTTCAACATATTTTAAGTATAATTTTTATATACTAAGCTAGCCACAGACTATTTGCACAGAAAGGTAGATGAAACGCATTGACACTTGGACAAAAAATTAGCGCATTACGAAGTGAAAACGAACTAACCCAGAAAGAACTTGCAGCTCAATTGGGCATTACAACCGGAACTATTGCTGAATGGGAAGCGGATGAGACTACACCAAACCTTTCTGAATTATCCCGCTTGAGTAAGGCGCTTAATGTATCTTCAGATGTTTTGTTGGAGACCACAACAGAAGAAATTCCTGCTCCTGTTTCGCAACCCAAACAAGAGCCAACCCCGGTTGTTGCCCCAGTAAAGAGACGTAAGAAGACTGTTTGGATTATCGGGGCAGCAGTAGTACTTGTTGCACTTGTGACAGGTGTGCTGTTCTTGTTTAGATCCATACCATTTTCCGAGAATGCCTTCGCAATTGAAACGGCTGATGCTTCGGTGGTTACAATTTTCTGCTATGATTACGAAGGTGAGTTAGCCGCAACCGGAAGCGGTTTTGTGGCATTTGATGGCAAAACCATCATTACAAACTACCATGTAATGACCTCGGCATATACTTGCAAAGTCTCTACCAATCAAGATATTTCCTACGAAGTGTCCAAAATTCTGTGCTACTCCAAGAAACAGGACATCGCGATTTTGCAGCTTGCCGAGGATACCAAACTTCAGCCGCTAACTTTAGGTGATTCCAGCATTATCAAAAAAGGTGAAACAGTTGTTGCCATTGGCAGTCCTTTGGGTATCAAAAACACGGTTTCCACCGGTGTCCTTAGTGGTAGACTGATGGAAGACAATATGGATGTGCTGCAATTTAGCGCTCCAATCTCCAGTGGTAGCAGCGGTGGCGCATTATTCGATAACAACGGCAATGTGATCGGCATTACATATGCATCCTATATCGATGGGCAGAATCTAAACCTTGCAATTCCTATTGAATTGGCTGCCAAGCTATATGATGAAAGAGGCACGGCAAAAAATGTGTCTGCAATTCATCTTGAGAAATATCCTCATATTGCGTTCTTAGAAAGGAACAAGAATATTCCGGAAGTTACATTATCAAATCTTAGATCCAATCCTAAGAAATATGATGGAAAAATTGTAAAACTAATCACTTACATATCCTCTTATGAACCGGATGAAGATGGTTGGAAATATTCAGACTTATGTGTCTCGGAAAAGGCTGATATTAGCTTTGATATTTCTTCTGATAGAATTTCTGGCGCCGGTAAGGATTTTGAAGACGACCCTATTCTATGGTGTGGGTTAAGCAATTGTAGCATTCCTACTGAGGAAATAAGTATGGGAAATAAAATAGTTATTCTTGGAACATTCACTTATTCCGAAGGAAGCCATCGTGTTAAAGGGGATGGCTCTAGCTGGAGAGACTACTTAGGTGTTTATAACAGGGGATATATGGACGCAAAATACATATATTTAGATAAGTAAAAAGTAGCCGCAAGTTTTAAACTTGCGGCTACTTTGACTTTGATGAATCAACACAAACAAAAAAGCAGACACCTCTTTTGGTGTCTGCTTTCTCATTTCACATATCCTCCACGAAAGGCAGCTTCAGCCTTGTTTTACACATCAGTGCCTTTGCCATTCTTGCTATGAATTCGTCATTGCCGGGACAATAGCTCTCCTCGCCGTTTCTTGGCGCAAAATACAGCTTCCAAAGGCTTTGGTTGCCATGATGCCACGCGCTGCGAATGGCATCCCGGATTGCCTTTTCCACTTGCTTTACATTGCTACGATATTTCTTTGCCAAAGCCGGGTACAGTTCCTTTGTGGTGGCGCAATAAAAATCCATATACTTGATGCAAAGGGCATCCACCGTACATTGATAACCGCCCCGACCCATACGAAAGCCCAGTGGCAATAAAAGTCTGTCCACTTCCTCCTCCAGGCACCAACCGTCTGCGTTTTCGAGTTTTCTTTCAATATCCCGAATGCAGCCAGCCACCGCGCCCAAATCACAGGGTTTGGAAAACACATACTCTACACCCAAAGCTTCCAGCGCCGCCAGCACATACTCACCGGTATAGCCGGAGATCGCCACTACCTTTGTATCCCGGCCGGATGCCCGGAGGTTGCGGATCACATTCAATCCGTCCGTTCCGGAAAGGGAAAGATCGATCAGCAAAATATCCGGATCAAATTTGACGATATGCTCCAAACATTTTATGCCATCACTGCACAGCCGGATCTGATAGTGCGCCTGCAAATGCTTCTTCAGTGCGCCTGAAAAAACACCTTCTGCTTCTGCAATCAGCAATCTGCGCATTCCTATCCCTCCCCGGTAGTCTCTACCTATACGATACCACATCGGCATTTATATTGCAATATCCGGGGCGGTATTGTTTTTCGACTTTTTTCGACAAAAACGCGACCTGCAAAACAGGTCGCGTTTTGATGTGAATTATCAGCCGCCAAAGAACGGGAACAATCCCTGCCAGCCGTTGGAGTTCTGCTGTCCCTGTTGGGGTGTCTGCTGCTGGGTGGGCGTAGACTCCTGGGGTGTTTCGCTGGGCTTGGGCTTTTCGTCCAGTGTAATTTCCAGGTCGATCTGCTTACCGCTGCGGTAAACAGTGATGGTTGTCTTCTCCCCTGCCTTGAACTTCCGCAGAGCCCGGGTCAGATCCGACATACTCTCGGTGTCATGGCCGCCAAGATTGACGATAATATCCTTCACCTGCAAGCCGGCCTTCTGGGCGCAGCTGCCTTCCGTTACCTCGACCACATAGGCGCCGGTGGGGAATCCGTACATCTGCGCTGCATCCACATTTACATCCTGCACCATAACGCCCAGATACGCGCCGGTAACATAGCCATTGGTTTGCAGGTCTGTGATCATATCCTTCACATCGTCAATGGGAATGGCAAAGCCAATGCCCTCCACGATTGCGCCGGAGCTGCTGGTTCCGGAATGCTTGGCGGTGGTGATTCCGATCACCTCACCGCGCATATTAAACAACGATCCGCCGGAGTTGCCGGAGTTGATGGCAGCATCCGTCTGGAGCATATTGATATAAGTGCCGTCAATATTCACTGCTCTGTCCTTGGCGCTGATGTAGCCAACGGTCAGTGTAGAGGTCAACTCACCCAAAGGATTGCCGATTGCAGCCACCCGGTCACCAACGCCCATATCTCCGCTGCTACCAATGGTGGTATAAGCAAAATCATCACCCTCGATCTTCAGCACAGCCAGATCGTTTCCGGCATCGCCTCCAACCAATTTGGCAGAATATTCCTTGCTGTCCCAGGTGATCACCTTCAAGGTGGTCGCGCCGGACACCACGTGATAATTAGTTACCACATAGCCGTCTTCAGAAATGAGGAAACCGGAGCCGGAGGATGCGGTTTCAGAAACCTGACCGAACAGATTGGTAGTCAAGGACTGGTTGGAAATTGCTACAACGGCCTTTACATTCCGGTCATAAACCTCACCGGGAGTCAAACCTGCTTCCGGTGCTTCGCTTATGCTGCCGCCGCTGCTACCGCCATTATTCTGCAGCACATCCATTTTGTTTTCCAGCGCCTGCCGGAAAGTGCTTTGCTGCCGGTAAAGAACAATGCTTGTGCCAACAGCCAAAGCGCTGCAAAGCACGGCCACCACCGTCAGAATAATGCAGGCGATCTTCCAGCCACCGGAGGTCTTTTCCTTCTTTTTCTTCGGCACTTCCGGTATGACTGCCTGATAAGGAGAATCGGCAAAAGGAGAACTAGCTGTCTCGCTATTTTGCTCTGCCTCGCCACCGAAATATACATTTTCATTTTCCATAGAGTTACCTCCCCACGGTTTTTCTTCAGCATAAAATATAATTATTACTAAATTATGTATTTATCATAACATTTTCCTGAATTTGGTCAAGAAAAATTTCGCGGCAGTGATACCTGCCGCGAAAGATAGATTATTTCTTGCGGAAGGACATGCAGTCAGTGCACTGGTCCTGGGTGGGATTTGCCTCGTGAGTGCCTACCAGAATGCGCTCCAGGGAGCAGAAATTTGCCTCATCACAGTGATATGCGCACTGATGAACAGTGCATTCAATGCTCTTGTTTGCTTTGCAATCCATTGATTGTTCCTCCTTTTTTTGTGATGTGGTTAGTATAAGCAGAAAGGAGCAAAACATACGGCGGCAAATCCTTGTTTTTTTCTGTGAATCATTGACATTTTGGCCGCTTCTCTGTATAATATTTGTGGAAATTTTGGGCTTTTTATTGGAGCCGTTTCCGTAAAAAGTCAATTCTAGAAAAGAAAGGAAATTTGCTATGATTTATAGTGCAGAAGTACAGCATATGTGCTCTGTGGCCAAGGGCGCCTATCACGGCCCCGCTCCCATTCCCGAAGAGGGCAAGTGGGTGCAGGTCAAGGAGATCAAGGATGTCAGCGGTTTTACCCACGGCATCGGCTGGTGCGCTCCCCAGCAGGGCTGCTGCAAGCTGACCCTGAATGTTAAGGAGGGCATCATTGAAGAGGCTCTCGTCGAGACTCTGGGCTGCTCCGGTATGACCCACTCCGCCGCTATGGCTTCCGAGATCCTCATCGGCAAGACCCTGCTGGAGGCTCTCAACACCGACTTGGTTTGTGATGCTATCAACACCGCTATGCGGGAGCTGTTCCTGCAGATCGTTTACGGCCGCAGCCAGTCTGCATTCTCCGAAGACG
>JAZLAB010000004.1:0-25327 GCA_045612985.1 Faecousia sp. | reverse complement strand
TTCCCGGATGACAGCCTTCACGTCCCCGAGAATTCTCTGGGGAGTCATGGGGAAGCGGTCATCGTCAGCCAAAGGCTGATTCAGAGCCTTGAAGGAAGCCTTGGCTTCCTGCACAGCCTTACGCAGTTCGGGGTTTTGCTTGCCGTTGGGGCAGATGGCCTTGACTTCCGCAAGGATCTGCTTCAGAGCGATCTTCAAATCGGCAATGGCGCCGATCTTGACCGGGTAGTTTCTGCCGATTTCTGCAGGATCGATGTCGATCTGCAGGAAGGTGGTGGTGTCGGGGCTGAAGGTAACGCCCTGGTACCAGCTGGAGCTGTCAGCCTCGGCAAAGCGAGTACCCAGACCCAAAATCACATCGGCCTTATTGGTAAAGCCGTGGGTAAAGTTCGTACCCCAGAAGCCGGTCTGACCGATCATCAGAGGATGGGTGTCCGGCAGGCAGCCCTGACCCATCAGGGTACGGGAGACAGGCATATCCAAGAACTCTGCCAGGGCAGCCAGTTCTTCGGAGGCCTGGGCCAAAAGGATGCCGCCACCTGCATGCAGCAGAGGATTCTTGGCCTCCACCAGTTCCTTGGCGATGGCCTTTGCCACATCGGGATCGAGGGCCGGACGGTAAGTAAAGCTGCTGTCGCGATAAGTTCTTGCCCAGATGGCTTCCTCCACCTCACGGGAGAACATATCCATCGGCATATCGATGAGCACAGGGCCGGGTCTGCCGCTCTCTGCCAGGCGGAAGGCCTTGTCCAGAATGTCCGGCAGCGCTTCGGGATCGTCAATACGCCAGGCGCGCTTGACAACAGGCTCCAAAATGCGATACTGGGTAGCATCGCCGTGCATATTCACTTCCTGGTGGGGATGCTTGCCATAGTAATAGCTGGGCACATCACCGGCGATGACCACCATAGGAATGGAGTCAAAGGCGGCATTGGCAACACCGGTCAGCACATTGGTCAGGCCGGGTCCCAGGTGGCACATTACCACAGATGCCTTGTGGGTCAGCCGGGCGTAGCCGTCGGCAGCGGTGGATGCAACAGCCTCGTGGCGGTTGGAGATGTACTTGACCTTCTTGCTCCGGGAAAGGGCGTCCAGCATACCGATGACGGTATGGCCGCACAGGCCGAAGACGTATTTCACGTCTCTTCTTTCCAGGTAGTCTACGATCAAGTCGGAAACTAACTTTTTACCCATTTAGAAAAACCTCCTTAATTTGGGGTATTGTTTACAGCTTTATTTTCGCTTTATATGTTGCACAGCGCAGCAGGTACTGGCTGAACAAGCTCTCTTTTTCGGCAATGAAGTCCTTAAAGCATCCGGCTGCCGGGGGCATATACCGCTCTTTGTTCCAAATCAGGTACAGCTCCCGCTTGGGAATGTCATCGGAAATGGGCAGGATCTTGACATTGCTGGGGGGATTGTGCAGGGGTAGCGGCGTAATGGCAACGGCGTGCTCAGATGCCACCAGACCGTAGATCACCTCGTCCTGCCGGGCCTGCATAATGATGTTGGGCTTGACGCCCCGGGAGTCAAAATAGGCTTTGATTTGGATGCCCAGCTGACTTTCCGGGTCAAAGGCGGCAAAGTTTTCGCCGCTGAGCTGCTGCAGGCTGACGCTCTTTTGCCCGGCAAAGGGGTGGCTTTCCGGCACTAAAAGCACCAGGGGGTGCTGTCCGATCGGAATGCCCTCCAGCCGGGAGTCGTCCATCTGGGTGGAGATGGCCAGATCGATCTGCCCGGAAAGCAGCTTCTGGCGAAGCTCGTGAAAGCCGTCGTGCTCATACTGAAAGCGCACATCCACCCGGTGGGTCTGGGAGATGTACTGGACGATGGCGTCGGAAACGAAGGGATCTAACGAAGAAAAAGCGGAAAGGACCACCGTTCCCCGGTCCGGGTCGATAAACTCCCGGAGGGTGGACACGCCGTTTTCCAGGGTTTCCAGGGTCTTTTTGGCGTGGGGGTAAAACACCTCGCCATACTTGGTGAGCTTTACATTTCTGCCCTGGCGGGTAAACAGCTTGACGCCCAGCTCCTTTTCCAGCTCCGCGATGGCGTGGCTTAAGCTGGATTGGCTCACATACAGCTTTTCCGCTGCCCGGGTGTAATGCTCCAGCTGGGCGATGGTGGTAAAATAATGCAGTTGCCGTAAATTCATAATTACAGACCGTTTTCCGCAAAAAGCTTCTTTGCCGCGTCCAGACACCGCTGGGCGTGGCCCTGGGCGCCGTATTTTTCCATATTGGCGAGGTTGGGAAGCTCAATGGAGCAGGGATGCTTTGGAAGCGCCTTCAGCATCGTTACCAGGTCTGCCTCGCCCTGGCCGCAGTACTCTCTGCCCTGCCGGACGATGTGGGTGATCTCCATAGTGGCGGAATTCTTGGGGCAGTCGCACAGGTGGATGATGCCGTAATCCGTTTCGGGAATGCTCTTGATCTTCTCCGGAGTCAGATGGTCAAAGTGGCCGTAAAGGGTGTCCACAAAGATTTTCAGGTTATCGGCGCCTACCTGCTGTTTCAGCCGTACCGCCTGGTCAAAGCTGGTCATACAGGACACGATGGGAAACTCCATATTCACCTGGAGGCCAAACTGGGCGGCCTGCTCACAGATCTTGCCGTACCGGTCTGCGGCAAAGGAAAAGTCCTTGGTCCAGACGCTGGAAAGCACATTGGTTGCGCCCAGCTCCGCACCGGCTTCAAAAGCGGCCCGGTAATCCTCGGGAAGGTCCTCCCGGATGCGCACCAGCTCAATGTCCAGAAGCCGGACGCCAAAGCGGTCCATCTGCTCCTTGATTTCCCGGGTCAACTGGGGATTGCCCTCCAAAATCAGCTGGGGCTCACCGGGCTGACCCATAGGGATGGTCCGCAAACTGACGCAGTCATAGCCACAGGCTCCGGCAATACGGATCTGCTCCATCGCCTCCACACCGGGCAGGGTCAAATACGCGAGGGAAAACTCTCTGGACATATCCAGTTTCCTCCTTATATATACATTGATTATATTGTAGTACCCCAAAGGGCGCAGGTCAAGGGTCAGTTTTTCATAGTATTATGCATTTTTTGCATAGGTTTTCCCCTTTTGGGTTACGAGAACACCATTAAAATTGTTATTTTCCTAACTTTTTAGATTATAAAGTGGCATATTTTTGGAAAATTGATTGAAATAATAAATCAATAACGCCTCATCAGTCTGCTTCGCAGACAGCTTCTCCTCCAGGAGAAGCCTTTTAAAATGTGGCGGATTTTGCCAAATCCTATCTTGCACATTACCGGAAAGTGTTCTATAATAAAGAAAGTTATGACAAGGAGGCGTGTTTATGAAACAGCCGAAGAAAATCACCCTTTGTGAGGTGGGCTTGCGGGACGGTCTGCAAAACGAGTGTATGACCCTTCCCACCCAGGAAAAGATCGCACTGGTCAAGCAGCTGATCGATGCCGGTTTTAAGGTCATCGAGGTGGGCTCTTTTATGCACCCCAAGGCCGTTCCCCAGATGGCGGACACCGACCAGGTGTTTCAGGCCATCGGGCAGATTCCCGGCGTGGAGCTGCGGGCGCTGATCCCCAATTTGCGGGGCGTGCAGCGGGCCATTGACTGCGGCTGCAAGAAGGTAAAGCTGAATGTTTCCGCCAGTACCAAGCACAATCTGAAAAACCTCAATATGACGCCGGAGCAGAGCGTTGCGGGCTTTGCCGCCTGCGTGGAAGCGGCAACCGCTGCAGGAATTGAAATTTCCGGCTCTATTTCGATGCCCTTTGCCTCCCCCTGGGAGGGCGTTACTCCCGTGGAAACGGTGGACAGCATTATTGAGGCGTACTTAAATGTGGGAATCACCGAAATTTCCCTTTCCGATGCCTCCGGTATGGCCACCCCCAAGCAGGTAAACGAGCTGTGTAAGCATGTGCTTCAAAAGTACCCCCAGGCCAGCTGGTGGCTGCATTTTCACAACACCCGGGGTATGGCAATGGCCAACATCATCGCCGCGATGGACGCAGGTATGACCCAGTTTGACACCTCCTTCGGCGGTTTGGGCGGCTGCCCCTTCGTTCCCGGCGCTGCCGGTAACATTTCCACCGAGGACATCGTCCATCTGTGCGACGAAAGCGGCATCGAGACAGGCATCGATGTTACGAAGATTATGGAGCTTTCCCGGCACCTGCAGGAGGTTCTGGGACACGGTATGGAAAGCTATGTGCTTCGGGCCGGAAGAAACAGTGATCTAATTGCTGCCAAGCAACTGTAATATTTAAGGAGTGTGTTTACTATGAGAGAAAACAAGATCGTTACCGTCGGCACCATCGGCGCCGGTTATGCCGCGAGACTCCACGGCAATGGCTACGCCAAGGTTGGCGGCGTTACCGTGCGCCTGAAGACCATTTGCGACCTGAATCTGGAGCTTGCCAACAGCGTCAAGGAGGCCTACGGCTATGAGCAGGCCATCTCCGATTACGATGCAATGCTGGCCGATCCGGAAATCGATGTCATCGACATCGTTACCCCTCCGTTCCTCCACTGCTCTATGGCCATTAGGGCCTTGCAGGCAGGCAAGCACGTCATCTGCGAAAAGCCGCTGACCGGCTACTTTGGCGCTCCCGGTGAGGAGAATGTGGGTAAGACCGCAAAGAGCCTGATGTTCAAGAAGGTTATGGAGGAGATGGACCAGCTGAAGAAGGTGGTGGACTCCACCGACAAGAAGTTTATGTACGCAGAGAACTTTGTCTACGCTACCCCGGTGCAGAAGGCTGCAGAGCTGATCCGGGCAAAGCAGAGTAAGGTTCTGTTTATGAAGGGCGAGGAAAGCCTGAAGGGCTCCAGCTCCCCGGTTGCCGGCAAGTGGAGCAAGACCGGCGGCGGCAGCCTGGTGCGTATCGGCACCCATCCCCTCTCCGGTATGCTGTGGCTGAAGCAGCAGGAAGCTGCTGCTCGGGGTGAAACCATCACCGTTAAGAGCGTCAGCGCCGATATGGGCGTTACCACCGCCTGCCTTACCGAGCAGGAGCATCGGCACATCACTGCCCGCCCCGAGGATGTGGAGGACTACGCAGCAGTTACCGTTACCTTCTCCGACGGCACCAAGTGCCTGACCATCGCCAGCGACACGGTGCTGGGCGGCAGCAAGAACTACATCGAGGTATTCAGTAACGACAGCGCCCTGGTTTGTAACATCACTCCCCCGGACATTCTGCAGACCTATTTCCTGGACGAGGAAGGCATTGAGGATGTTACCATTTCCGAAATGCTGCCTTCCAAGCTGGGCTGGAACAAGGCCTTCGTTTCTGACGAGGTCATCCGCGGCTATATGGGCGAGCTGCAGGACTTTATGGAAGCCATCGCCTACGACCGGGCCCCTGCTTCTGACTTTGATCTGGCATACGAGACCACCAAAATTATGTATGCCGCTTATCAGTCCGCCGAGGAAGGCCGTCGCATCGACCTGTAAATTACATAAGAAAAAGCCGCAGGGAACAAACCCTGCGGCTTTTTGTTTCGTCTAAATTGATTACACCTCATCCGTCCTCGCTTCGCTCGGCCACCTTCTCCTCAAGGAGAAGGCTTGGGGCAGCAGTTGGGAGAGGGTGGTTTTTTCCATGCCGCCGGGCTTTGCCATATACACCGGCATATCTGCGCTACAAAACTGGGAAAGGGCTTGGCGGCAGACGCCGCAGGGGGTGCAAAGGCTTTCGATTTTGCCGTCCTTGCCGCCACAGACTGCCAGGGCGGTAAAGTCCCTTTTGCCCTCGGAAATCGCCTTGAAAAGCGCTACCCGCTCGGCGCACACCGTTACGGAGTAGGCGGCATTTTCGATGTTGCAGCCGGTGTACACCGTGCCGTCGGCGCACAAAAGCGCCGCGCCCACCTGAAAGCCGGAATAGGGGGCGTAGGCATTTTTCATAGCCGATTTGGCTTTTTCCATTAACTTTTCCATATTACGCTCCTAACAGCTTTAAGACCGTTTCCGCCACAAAGCAGAAGCTGTCTTTTGTTCCTAAATTGCCCGGCTTTGCCCCAAAGACCAGCAAGGGAACATCCTCCCGGGTGTGGTCGGTGGTGGCGGTGAAGCCCGGGTCGCAGCCGTGATCGGCGGTGATGAGCAGGGCGTCGTCCTTTCCAAGCAAGGGCAGAAGCTGAAATAGCCAGGCGTCAAATTCGTTTAGGGCGCTTACATAGCCCAAAGCATCTCTGCGGTGGCCGTAGACCATATCAAAGTCCACTAAATTCACAAAGCAAAGACCCTCAAAATCCTTTTGGGCATAGGAAGCCGTCTTTTCCATACCATCTTTGTTGGAGTGGGTATAGACAAATTCCGTCAGGCCCTCCCCTGCGAAAATATCGTGGATCTTGCCCACGCCGATGACCTGCTTTCCTGCGTTTTTCAGCTTGTCCAAAAGGGTGTCCTTCGGGGGCTGGAGGGAAAAGTCGTGGCGATTGGCAGTCCTTGTAAAATTGCCCGGCGTTCCCACGAAGGGGCGGGCGATGACCCGGCCTACGCCGTGCTTGCCGGTGAGCAGCTTTCGGGCAATGCGGCAGTACTCGTAAAGCTGCTCCGGAGGTACGATGTCCTCGTGGGCGGCGATTTGAAAGACAGAGTCGGCAGAGGTATAGACGATGAGATCGCCGGTTTTCATATGCTGGGCGCCGTATTCTTCAATCACCGCTGTGCCGGACCAGGGGGCATTTGCCAGCACTCCCCTGCCGGTTTGCGCCCGGAAAGGCGCTAAAATCTCCTGGGGAAAGCCGTCGGGGTAGGTGGGCAGCGGATTTTGGGAAACGATGCCTGCCAGCTCCCAATGGCCGATGGTGGTGTCCTTGCCCTTGGAGGCTTCTTGCAGCCGTCCGTAGGCGGCGGTGGGGTTTTCGGTTTTTGGCAGGCAATCCACACCGTCAATGTTGCCCAAACCGGCCTTTATCAAATTGGGAATATTAAGCTTTCCTGTTTGGGCGCAGCTTTGAAGGGTGTTGGCCCCATCATCGCCAAAGGCGGCAGCATCCTTTGCTTTTCCGATGCCGAAGGAGTCCAAAACGATGACAAATACCCGCTTCATCCCATTTTCACCGCCACTTCCAGGGCAACCTTCATCATTTCCGTAAAGGCGGTCTGCCGCTCCAAGGAGGTGGTCTCCACGCCCTTGAGCACGTGGTCAGAAACGGTGCAGATGCAAAGAGCCCGCTTACCGTACCGGGCGGCATTCATATACAGCGCCGCCGCCTCCATTTCCAGAGCCAGCACGCCCATCTTCTTTAGTGCGTAAACGCTGTCAAGTCCCTCCGGGACGCCTTCGTGGTCGCCATAGAACACATCGGAGGAATTGACATTGCCCACATGGTACTTTGCCCCCAGCTTTTCCGCAGCCGCCACCGCCTCTTTTAAGAGGGTGTAATCAGCGATGGGGGCGAAGGTGCCGGGCAGGTGGAACTGACTTGCAAAATTGGAATCGGTGCAGGCGCCCTGGGCGATGACCAGGTCATAGAGGTTTACATAATCCTGGATAGCCCCGGCAGAGCCTACCCGGATGATGTTCTCCACGCCGTAGCCGTTATACAGCTCGTGGGAGTAAATACCGATGGCGGGCATACCCATACCGGAGGCCATCACGCTGACCTTTACGCCCTTGTAAGTGCCGGTATAGCCTTGCACGCCCCGGACATTGTTCACGAGTTTCGGGTTTTCCAGAAAGTTCTCTGCAATAAATTGAGAGCGCAGCGGATCGCCGGGCATCAAAACGGTCTTGCCGAAATCGCCGGGCTTTGCGCTGATATGGGGGGTCGGTGTGGTTAACATAACATTTCCTCCTTAATAGCCTTCTGCTTCTTCGGCCTTGGCCAGCTTGACGATCCTGGATGTGCCAAGACGGTCTGCGCCCAGGCGGATAAATTCCTCGGCGTCAGAAAGACTGGAAATGCCGCCGGCGGCCTTGATCTTTACATTTTCTCCTACATACTTTTTAAACAGCTTGATATCCTCAAAGGTGGCGCCGCCGGTAGAGAAGCCGGTGGAGGTCTTAATGTAGTCTGCCCCGGCATCGGTTACCACCTTGCACATTTGTATCTTTTCTTCCTGGGTGAGCAGGCAGGTTTCGATGATGACCTTTAAGGTCTTGCCGCAGCAGTGGCCCTTGATCTGGCGGATCTCTTCGGTCAGGTCTTCCCATCTTCCCTCTTTGATCCAGCCTAAGTTTGCCACCATATCCACCTCGTCCGCGCCGCTACCGACAGCGTTGTAGGCCATAAAGCACTTACTGGCAGTGGTGTCATAGCCGTTGGGAAAGCCGATGACGGTGCAGATGGCCAATCTTTCGCCTACATAGTCCTTTGCCTGCTTTACAAAGCTGGCGGGAATGCAAACAGAGGCGGTTTCAAAGCGCATACCGTCATCGCAAATTGCGCGGATGTCCTCCCAAGTGGCTGTGGGAGAAAGCAGGGTGTGGTCGCACCGGTGCAAGATTTCGCAAATATCCATAAAGCATCATCCTTTCTTCTCTTTATTATACAAAAGGAAAAATCATTATGCAACAAGAATGTGCCTCCCGCAAACACCTCATCCGTCAGCTGCGCTGACACCTGGAGGTGAATTGCCCCAAAGGGGCAAGAGAGACCACCCTGGGGTGTCCCCTCAAGGGGAAGGCTTATCTGCAACAAAAAGCCGGCAGGAACTTTTCGTTCCTGCTGGCTTTGTTTACTGGATTGCGGTTACTACGCTGCGGGTGTCGGTGATAACCTTAAAGGAGCTCTTTTTCAGCAGCTGCTTTGCAAGGCTCTCGCTTTTTACCAGCAACACGGCGGATTTGCCGTTTCGTTTTACATCGATGCGGTAAAGGCCGTTTTTCACCGCCGTCAGGTTCTTGGGGCTGGTGTAGGTGTTGGGGTCTTTAAAAGTGCTGGTGTTGATGATGTAGCCCGAGGGCTTGGCCACAGAAGCTGTGCCGCCGGCGCTGAAGCACTTTTTCAGCATCGAGATATACTGCTTGTGGAACTTCTGCTCGTCCCCCTCCACATATTTCTTGCTGACGCCGTAGGGGCTTTTGGCATCGTAGGCCTTGGCGTCCGGCAGGTAGAAATTGTTTCCGTTTCCGTTGGCGCAGGTGCCGATGAGGGTCATTTTATAGGGAGACTCCTTGCGCACTTTCATACCCAGGCTCTGGAAGGGCTCGTAGGGCATCATCGCAAAGCCCACATCGCCGATGCCGAAGGCGGCCAGCTTATAGTCATTACTATTGGTGGAGATGTGATAGGTCTTCTCCTCCAGGTGGATCTTACCCAGCTTGGCAGCGCTGGCATAGGTAAGGGCGCTGATGGCGCTGCTTGCCAGCTCCTCGCCCACAGCCACATAGCTTCCGTTCTTATCGCTGTTGGTATAGACCGCCTTGATGGCGTCGGTGCGGCAGGCCAGATTGCCGCTGGCGCCCAGCAAAAAGACCGTTTCGTAATTGGATTTTTCCAATTCCTTTCGCATTACGCCCATATAGTCAGCGCTGTAAAGGGTGTACTGGCCGGAGGGGTTTCCACGGTAGTGGGCCTGCCAGTTGACAATCAGCACATCGTTACCGCCGGCACGGTCAAACTTGACGATCTGCAGCAGGTCGTCCGGCCGCTCGGCGGTGCTGTAATAGTCGGCAGTACCGCTGCCTTTTTGGCTGCCCATAAAGGTGCCGTCCTCCAGATAGGTGTAGCGGCAGAAATTGATACCCTCTACCTGGGTAAAGGTGGTGTACATCAGCGAGGGCTTGCGGTCCGCCAGGGCTTTCTGCGCGGCTTCGACACACTTTTTCACCACATCGTTCATATGCTTGGTGCTGTCAGAATAGCCATAGCCGTTTTTGGTGATGGGGGGTGCCTGGTGGGTATGGCTGCCGGACATCTGGATGTACTTACCCTTGATGCCGGTGGCCTTGGTGATGGCGCTGCGGGCTGCCGCCAGGAAATCCTGGGGGATGCCGTGGGCATCCATGCCGAACAGGAGCACCGTTGTGCCTTTTTCGTCGGTCAGGGCGGTGCAGGTGGCATAAAGTCTGGTCAAAATGCCTGTGGCCACTCTGGTCTTTTCGTCGTTGTTGCCGATGAGCGGCAGCTTTAAGGAGGTGGAGGGAGTGATGTCCACCTTGCCGTAGCCTACCTGAAATTTACTGGAGCTGGGGTCGGCATAGACCGTCTGCTGCTGACCAAGATCCCCATTGTCATAGCTGCCGTCCGGCATCATACCACCATTCATTGCCTCCTGCATCATTTGGGCGTACATCTCATCCATTGCCTGCTGCTCCTCCGGGGAGAGGGTGGGAGAAATGGTGGGCGCGGTGGTGGGCGCAGTGGTGGGCGCAGTGGTGGGCGCGGTGGTCGCCGCGGTGGTGGTGGCCGGGGTCTCGGTTTTGCTGCAGCCGGCAAAGGCGCTAAACACCAATACGGCAGCCAGCAGTAAAATCATTGTCTTTTTCATAAAGTTCCTCTTTCCGGGGAGATTAAGTATCCGTCTCATTATATAGGAAAACAGGAAGATATGCAACAGGAATATGAAAAGCAGGCAAGAAAATCTTGCCTGCTTTTTATAAAGTGATATGCTGACTGTGTCAGCGTGATATTTCCCCTTTGGGGAAGTGATATGAAAACCTGTCGGTTTTCGTGATATTCTATTCGCCGTTCAACTGCCGCAGGCAATATCACTATGCGCAGCATAATATCACTGCGTAGCAATATCACTCGCCCCAAGGCGAATAGAACTGAAATAATGTCTGTCAGACATTATTTCTGGATGCCCACCACGATGTCCCGGTTGTCCTTCAGGACCTTGAAGGTGGTCTTTTTGGCCAATTCCTCGGCTACCTCTTTGCCGTCAATGAGCAGCACCTTAACATTGCCGCCCCTGATGGCCTGGATCCGGTAAAGACCGTTCTTTACCTGCTCCAGCGCGGCGCCGGGGTTGGAATTCATATACTCGGTGGGGTCGGCATAGGGCTCTTTGTCGGTTACATAGCCCTCGGCCTTTTCCTTTTCCTCGGTGGTGCCATTTTCGAAGCACTTTTTCAGCATAGAAATATACTGCTCGTGGAACAGGTCCGAGTCGCCCTTGACATACTTGTTGCTGACGCCGTAGGCGCTTTCTCCACTATAGGCCTCCGCATCCGGCAAATAGAAATTGTTGTCGTTGCCGTTGGCGCAGGTGCCGATGAAGGTCATGGCGTAGGGAGATTCGTCCCGGACTGCCATACCCAGGCTCTGGAAGGGCTCGTAGGGCATCATACAGAAGCCCACATCGCCGATGCCGAAGGTATAGAGGTTATAGTTGTTTTTGTTTGTCTGGATGTGGAAGATGTTCTCCTCCAGGGTAACCTTGCCAGTCTCGGCATCGCGCATACCGTCATTTAAGGTCAGCAGCGCTTCGTTGGCCAAAATCGTGCCAACGGTCTTGTAGTCGGCGTTTCTTTCGTTGTTCAGCTCCGGATAGCTGGAATAGTGGCTGCTGTTGCCGCCGGCACCCATAATCACCATACTCTCACAGCCGGCCTGGTCCAGCAGCTGCTGGCGCACAACGCCCATCAGATCAGAGCTGTAAAGGGTGTACTGTCCGGAGGGGTTGCCACGGTAATGGCCCTGCCAGTTAAGAAGCACCACATCCTTGCCGCCCTCCCGGGTGAATTTCACCAGCTGCAAAAGGTCATCCGGGTGGTAGGCCTGGCCGTAATAAGGGGCCTGGTCAGCACTTTTGAAGGTGCCAAGGAGCGTGCCGTCCTCCAGCCAGTAGTAACGGATCTTGTTCAGATCCGGCACACGGGTGTGGCCGATGTACATCGTGGCCGTCTTGCGGTCCTTCAGCGCTTCCTCGGCAGCGGCTGCGCACTTGTCGATGATCTCCATCATATAGGGCACGCCGTCGGCATAGCCGTAGCCGTGGGGGGTCAGGGGCGGGCCCTGGTGGGTGTGGGAAGCGGTCATCTGGACGAATTTGCCCTCAATACCGGTCTTTTCCTTGATGGCATTGCGCACGCCGGTCAGGAAATCATTGCCGATGCCGTGGGTATCCACGGCAAACAGGATCACCGTATTGCCATCTTCGTCGGTCATAGCGGTGCAGGTGGCCCAAAGGCGCTCCAAAACGCCGGTGGCCACTCTTGTGCCTTCGTCGTTACCGCCCACCAAAGGCAGCTTCCGTTCAGCAGAAGGGGTGATGTCCACCTTGGCATAGCCTACGGAGAAGCCCTCCGGGGCGTCGTTTTTCTTTTCCTCTTTGCCACCGCAGCCGGCAAACACGCCGATAACCATCAATGCGGCCAAAAGCAGTGTGAAGATCCTTTTCATAATTTCTCCTCCTATAGGTTTTTTTCTATTATATAGGAAAACAGAAAAATGTGCAATAGAAAAGTAGTTGATAATTGACAATTGACAATTCTTTATCCCCCCTGGGGGCTTACCAAGTAGCGAAAGCTGTGGTATCTTATAGGAGATATCGATTGGGAGAGAATGTATGGATTCGCTGAAACAGTTACAACAGAAAAACCAGCGCAATCGCCGGATCGTTTTGGGTCTGCTCATCGCAACGCTTGCGGTGGGCCTTTTGTGCTTGTTTGTGGGCGCGTCCAATATGACCTTTTCCGATGCCGTTTCCGCCTTGCTGGGCGGCGGCACCAACGCCCAAAGGCGCATTGTGCTTTCCATCCGGCTGCCCCGGGTGCTGGCGGCCATCATTGCCGGCGCAGGGCTGTCCGTTGCCGGACTGATGATGCAGACCACGCTGGGCAACGCCATGGCCTCCCCCGCCACTTTGGGCGTTTCCAACGCCGCGGTGTTCGGCGCAAATCTTTCCATCATTGCCTTTGCCGGGGGCTTTCTCTCCACCGGCAACAACCTGGCCTCCTTTGACGCGGGGGCCAACCCCTTTGCCACCTCTTTTCTGGCCTTTGTGTTCGCGGCGGTTTCCGTTTTGCTGATTTTGGGGCTTTGCACCATAAGGGCCTTTTCTCCCAATGTGGTGGTGCTGTCCGGTATGGCCATCGGCGCGGTGTGGACGGCGATGACCACCCTTTTGCAGTTTTATGCCACCGATGTGGGTCTTTCCGCCGCGGTGGTGTGGAGCTTTGGGGATCTGGGTCGGGCGACCTACCGCACCGACAGCATTATGGCCATTACAGTGGCGGTGGGCATCGCTTTCTTTATACTGATGCGGTGGAAATATAACGCCCTGCTTTCCGGAGAGGCCACCGCCAAGGCAATGGGTGTCAATGTGTCCGCGCTGCGTTTTGTTACGCTGCTGCTGTCCTCGGTCATCACTGCCGTTTGCGTGTCCTTTTTGGGGGTCATCGGCTTTGTGGGCATCATCTGCCCCCACATCACCAAAAAGCTTTTGGGCCAGGATCACCGGTTTACCATTCCCGTTTCCTGTTTGCTGGGCAGCTTACTGCTGCTGCTGGCAGACGCAGCTTCCCGGAGTCTGGGGGGCGGCTCTGCCCTGCCGGTGGGCGCCATCACCTCCCTTTTGGGCGCGCCTTTCTTTATCGCCATTATCTTTGGCAGAAAGGAGGGGCATCACCACTGATGTTACAGGTAGAGAACTTACACTTTTCCTATGGCCACCAGCCGGTGCTAAATGGCGCAACTCTGACCCTTAACCAAGGGCAGGTGGGCATTTTGCTGGGCAAAAACGGCTGCGGCAAGACCACCCTCTTTAAAAACATTCTGGGCATTGAAAAGCCCCAAAAAGGCAGCATCACCTTTGACGGCCAGGACCTGACGAAAATGAACCGCCGGGAGCGGGCCAAGTGCATCGCCTATGTGCCACAGCACATCCATTTTGGGGATCTGAGCGTCTTTGACTCGGTGCTGATGGGCAGAGTTTCCTATTTCAGTATGCAGGCCGGGCCGGAGGACTACCGGGTGGTGGAAAGCATCCTCCGGGATATGGGGCTTTTGGACTTTGCCGGTCGCAGCGCAGAGGCCCTCTCCGGCGGCGAAAAGCAGAAGATCGCCATTGCCCGGGCCATCGCCCAACGCCCCAGGCTGATGATCTTTGACGAGCCTACCGGCAATCTGGACATCGCCAACGAACGACTGATCGTCCAGGAGGCAAAGGCTTTGGCAAGGCAGAAGAACATTGCAGTCCTTTCTTCCCTCCACGACTTAAACCAGGCCCTTTCCTTTGGGGATCAGTTCTTTCTTATGAAGGATGGCATCGTCAAATACCAGGGCGGGGCGGAGATCTTTACCCCCGAAATTCTAAAAGACATCTTTGATGTGGCGCTGCAGATCCGACAAATTGACAGTCAAACGGTCATTTTCTGAAATTTCATCCCCCCCAGGGGCTTGTACCCCGGGGGGGACGTTTATATAATGCAGGTGAAAGGGGTTGTTCCTATGAAAAAAGCATTTGCATTTTTACTTGCCTTTGTAATGATTTTGAGTCTGTGCGCCTGCGCCGGACCGGAAAAAGCCGGAGATACCACCGTTACGGATATGGTGGGAAGAACGGTAAAAATCGAGCCCGGCAGCTATAAGAAAGTGGTTTGCATCGGCGCGGGGGCTCTGCGGCTTTACTGCTATGTGGGAGATGTTTCCCTCCTTTCCGGCGTGGAGGATATTGACAACCTCTCCCTTTCGGAGCGGCCCCAGATGTTTGACAGCGTGGCACGGCCTTATGTGCTGGCCTATGGGGAAGCTTTTGAAAAACTGCCCTCCTGCGGCGTTGGCGGCCCGATGGCCCAGAGCGCAGAGGCAGAAAAGATCCTCTCCTGCGACCCGGACATCGTGATCTCGGAATTTGAGGACGCCGGAAAGTCTGACGCGCTGCAAAAGCAGCTGGGTGTGCCGGTGATCACTCTGTCCACCGGCAGCGACGGCGTATTCGACCAAAAGTTTTCCGACTCTGTAACGCTTTTGGGGAAGGTTTTTGGCCGGGAGGAAAAGGCAGCGGCGCTGGTGGACTTTGTTGCCAAGGAAAAAGCCACCATTGAAGCAAGGATCCAGGCCATCCCCCAGGGGGAAAAGCCCAAGGTGTACATCTGCGGTTTGGGCAACTGGGGTACTACCAACCATTTGATGACTGCCCAGAACTACGTTTCCTTCCGGATCGCCGGGGTGGAAAACGTGGTGTCCGGGCTGGAAAATGACGGCATTGGCCCCATCGAGCAGGAGAAGTTTGTGGACCTGGGCAAGGATATGGACATTATGATCATCGACGCGGCGGCGGTGAAGAACATCAAGCCCCTGTACCAGGAAGACCCGGAAATGTTTGACACCTGCAAGGCCTGGCAGGAAGGTCAGGTGTATCTGGAAATGGCCTACAACGCCTACTACACCAACTTTGAAATTGCCCTGATTAACACCTGGTTTATCGCCAAGACGGTGTATCCGGAATACTTTGCGGATGTGAATATGGTCTTAAAGACCAACGAGATCACCCAGGCCTTTTTACGGGCGGATCTGGCGAAGCAGATCTTTGACTGCCCCTCTAGCTTTGGTGGCTATCAGAAAATTGATACCAAAACATTCTTTGCGTAAGGCGGGCGGATAATATCCGCCCCTACAAGCAGAAAATAATCGGAGGATATGCTATGGATAAGCAAGATGTGATTGCGTTTTTTGACAAGTGCGCCCCCTCCTGGGACGCGGAGCTGATCAAAAGCGACGAAAAGATCAACAAGATATTGGATAACGCCCAAATTGGGGAAAATCAGGACATTTTGGATGTGGCCTGCGGCACAGGAGTGCTGTTTGATTACTATCTGCAAAGGCAGGTCGCTTCCGTTACCGGCATTGACATCTCGCCGGAAATGGCAAAAATCGCCGCGGAAAAGTATGCCGGAGAAAGCCGGGTGCAGGTGCTTCGGGGGGATGTGGAAAGCTATCCCTTTGACCGGAAATTTGACCGGATCGTGGTGTACAACGCCTTTCCTCACTTTCCCCAGCCGGCGCAGCTGATCGCCACCCTTTCTTCCCTTTTGAAGGCAGGCGGACGGCTTACCGTTGCCCACGGGATGAGCCGGGCGGCCATTGACCGCCACCACAGCGGTGCAGCCAGCAAGGTATCAAACGGTCTGATGGCGGCGGAGGACCTGGCAAAGCTCTTCCAAAAGCACCTTGCGGTGGAGGCGGTCATCTCTGACGATACTATGTACCAAGTCAGCGGAGAGCTGATAGTTGATAATTGATAATTGATAATTATTCATTCTGCATTATAACAAAGAAAAACCCTGGGTTTTCCCAGGGTTTTGTCTTTGTTATTCCGCGTCTACCACTGCGCCGGAATAGTTGGTGTAAAGCTTCATGGTCTTCATACCCATGATCTTGTTGGCGATCTGCTCGTTCTTGACCAGGACGGTCTTCTGGAAGCCACCCTGTACCAGTGTTACCTGATAGTAGCCGTCATTGGCAGCCTTGGGCTTGCCGCCCACATTGGGGTTAGTATAGGTCAGACCGTCGGTGTTGCGCTCTTCCACGGTGATGTAGCCCTCGTCCTTTTCCTTGACGGTCTGGCCGGACTGCTTAAAGATGTCGTTAAGCATTTCCAGCTGCTTCTGGGCAAAGCCTTCGCCGTCGCCGGCAAGGGTCTTGGAAACCCTTCTTTCATAGGCGCCGCCAGCAATGGTATAGGTGAACGCATCCGGCACATAGGCCTGGCCGGTGCCGTTAGAAAGCTGGGCGTAGATGGTGTATTTCCAGGGGGATGCGTCCCGGACGGAAATGGCATTAGACTGGAACATTTCAGAAGGCGCGGTTACATAGCCAAAATCACCGAAGCCAAAGGCAGAAACCACATACTCATACGGCTCCATACCGCCACTGGGGGGCACGTAGGAATCGGTGTAGGTATAGTAGATCTTGCCGGTCTCGGCTTCCTTGAAACTGTCGAAGGCGGCGATCATTGCATCTGCCAGGGCTTCACCGTACTGCACATTGTCCTGGAACTTTCTGGCAAAGGAGAAGGCAGGCTGCTGGACATTGTTGCCGGAGCCGCCCATAATGTAGATGGACTCGGTGTCCGCCTTTTCCAGCAGCACGCGCCGGGCAATGGCGGGAGAAACGCCGGAAAGGTAAGTATAGTAATTCTGGGTGCTGCTGAAGGGGTGGCCCTGCCAGTTGAACAGGATCACATCCTTTTCGCCCTCGCGGACGAACTTGACCATCTGCAGCAGGTTATCGCCCTTTTCCAGGAAGCCAAGCATTTCCTCGGTCTTGACGCCTTCAGAGCCGGTGGCCTTGATGGTGCCGTCCTTCATCAGATAGTGGCGGACAAAGACCATATCCTCGGGGCGGGTGAAGGTGGTGTACATCTTAGCAGGCTTTCTGCTTTCCAGGGCCTCGATGCCGACCTTAACGCAGTTGTCAATAAAGCTTTGGCCGTATTTTGCATAGTTCTGGTTCATATTGTTTGCGCCCGGGATCATAGGACCGCAGTGGTTATGGCTGCAGGTCATCTGAATGTGGTCGCCGGGGATGCCGGTTTTCTCCGTCAGCTGCTCCCGGATCATTTTCAGGTTTTCCGCGCTGACGCCGTGCAGGTCGGTGCCGTAAACCAGAACGGTCTCGCCCTCGGTGTCGGTAAAGGTAATGCAGTTGACCATAATCGGCTCCAGAACGCCGGTACTAAGACGGGTGTTATGGTCATTGTTGCCCATAATGCTGATCTTAATGCTGGGGTCGGGGGTGATGTCGACCTTGCTGTAGCCTACAGCGAAGCCGTCAAACTTCTTGTCTCCCAGCTTGTCGCCGCCACTGCCTTCCTTGTCGCCGCAGCCGGCAAACAGAGAAAGGACCATCAGCGCAGCAAGGGCCAGGGTAAGGATTCTTTTCATAATGTAACCTCCTGTTTCGGAATTTCTTCCATTATATAAAAGAAAGTGGAATTTTGCAAGATAAAATTAGTAAAGGCCTACTACGAGATTTTGCTCGTTGCGAAGGAGCTTGGGGTTCTTTTGAGAGAGAATGGCCGTTGCCAGTTCTTTGTTTTCAACCAGTAGGGTCTTTTCTGCGCCGTCGGCCAAAAGCTTGATCTGGCAGTAGCCGTTTTTGACCTCGGTAGGCTGCGCGCCTACATTGGCATTTTCGTAAGCCACGCCGTCCGGCTTGGGGCTGTGGTCGGTGATGTAGCCCGGCTCTTTTTCCTTGGGTGTCTGGCCGGAGGCTGCAAAGGTGCGATTTAACATATCCTTCAGGCCCTGCTCAAAGAAGTCCGCCGCATACCGGGGGCTGAAGTTGGGGCCCTGCTCATAGCCGGGGTACTCAAAGGCTTCTGTGCTGGGGATGTAGGCGCCGCCGCCGTTAGAAAGCTGGGCGTAAATGGTGAACCGGTAGGGAGATTCCTCCCGGACACGCATAGCGTTTTTCTGGAACATCTCGCAGGGGGCGGCGGCATAGCCAAAGTCGCCAAAGCCGAAAGCGCCATAGGGGTGCTTGCGGTTGTTAAATTCCTCCCAACGGGCCTTGTAGTCCGGGAAGTGCTTGTCCAGATCGATCTCATAGTAGATCTTGCCGGTCTGGGCAGGCTTGAAATCGTCGTAAGCGGCAGAGATCATTTCGCCCAGGGCTGCGCCGTAGTCCTCATAGTGGTTATACTTATTGTCCGGGCGGATGAAGGACCGTTGGACACCGTTGCCGCTGCCGCCGCAGAAATACACACTTTCGCAGTTGCGCTTGTCCAGAAGTCTTTGACGCATCACCGCCGGGGCGCCGCCGTAAAGGACGGTGTAGTTATACTTATCTCCGGGAAACAGGGCAGACCGGGTGTAGGAATAGGGGTGGCCCTGCCAGTTGATGAGCATAATGTCCTTTTCGCCCTCCCGCTCAAACTTGACCAGCTGCAGAAGGTTATCGCCCTTTTCCATATAGCCGCAGAAGTCCTCCGGGGCGGGGGCGGGCAGGCCGTAGCCGGTGCGTGTGCCGTCCATCAGAAGATAGTGGCGCACCCACATCATACCCTCCGGGCGCAGGAAATGGAAGGACATTTTCGCTTCCTTCCGGCTTTGGAGCGCGTCCATCGCCGCCTGGACACAGTTTTCCACGAACAGCTTTTGGTAGATCTTCCCCGCCTCGGTGCCGTTGCTGGTGTTGGGGGCCTGGTGGTTGTGGCTGGCGCACATCTGGATATGGTCCCCGGGAACGCCGGTCTTTTCCTCCAGAATGGCCCGGATCTGGTTGAGAAGATCGGTGTTGACGCCGTGCATATCCGTGCCGAACAGGATGACCGTTGTGCCTTCGGTGTCGGTAAAGGCCACGCAGTTGGCCATAATGGATTCCCGGCGGCCGGTGGACAGACGGGTGGCATCATCGTTGTTGCCCGTCAGTCCAATGCCGGTTCGGTAGTCCGGGGTGATGTCGGCTTTGCCGTAGCCCACCGCAAAGTCGGAAAATCTTACTTCAGAAAGCTTCATAAAAACACTCCTTTAAAGGAATGCATAATGCATAATGCATAATGCATAATTGTTGTGTCGCTACGCGACGATTTGGATTAACACCTCATCCGCCAACCCTTCGGGTTGCCACCTTCCCCTCAAGGGGAAGGCTTTTGATAGATCGGTTGCAGGGCCTGTGCAATGGCCTTGTAGCGGTCAAAGAGCTTGTCGTACACCGCCTTGTTTTCCTTGTTGGGGGTGGTAACGGAGTCGATGAGGACGCATTTTTCCGCCGCCGCGGCGTAGGAGTCAAACCAGCCGATGCCGACGGATGCCAGCATTGCGCTGCCAAAGGAGGAGTCGTCCACCTTCACCTTTTCCAGAGAAAGGCCCAGCACATCGGGGACGATCTGCCGCCACAAAAGACCCTTGGCGCCGCCGCCGATGATCCGGAAGCGGGTCATTTTCACATTCATATCTTCCAGCACGCCCATACAGTGGCGCAGGCTCATAGCCACGCCCTCCAGGGTGGCCCGGGTGAAGTGGGCGGTGGTGTGCCGGGCGCTGATGCCGGTGTAGCTGCCCTTTAATTCCGGGTCGTTGAAGGGGGTCAGCTCGCCGTTTAAGTAGGGGTGGAACATCAAGCCGTCGCTGCCCGGGGCAATCTCCTGGGCCGGTACATTGAGATCGGCAAAGGGCTCTCTGCCAATGGTATCACGATACCACCGGTAGCTGTTGGCGCAGCTGGCTGTGCCTGTGCCGGGATACCACAGACCCGGCACAACGTGCCGATAGTTAAAGACAAAGGGGCTATCCAGCTTCTTGTCGGAAATGACACAGATGCGGCCGGCGGTTGCCAATTTTACAGTGGTGTGGCCCGGGGCAACATTGCCTGCCGCCAGCACCTCCATAACGGTGTCGGTAGTGCCTACCAGCACCTTGGTGCCGGGGTGCAAACCGAATTCTGCGGCAGCTTCTTTCGTTACCTCGCCGCCGGAGGCTTTGGGGTCTTTCAGCTGGGGCAGCCAGGCCATATCGATGTTGCCGATTTGGCAAAGCTCCTTGGACCACTTTTCGTTAATCACATCATAGAACATAGAGCCGGCGGCATCGATGGTGTCGGTGGCAAGCTCCCCGGTAAACCGGAAACGCAGGTAGTCCTTGGCAAAGAGGATATGCTTTACCTGCTGCCAAATTGCCGGCTCTTCCTGCTGCAGCCACATAAACTGGGGCAGCGTCCACACGGTGGTGGGGGTGTTCAGGGTCTGCTGGCGGATGATGTCCAGATGGGTTTCCTTCAGGTAATTTGCCTGCTGCTTGCTTCGCTGGTCCGTCCACAAAATGGCGTGGCGGATGGGCTTTTTGTCCTGTCCCAGCAAAACGGCAGTATGGGTAGCCGCGTCCGGGGCGATGGCCTTAATTTCCTCCGCCTTGACGCCGGTTTCCGCCAGCAAGGTTTTCAGGGCCGTAGCAAAGGCTCTGCACCAGTCCTCCGGGTCTTGCTCGCACCAGCCTACCTGGGGATAAAAGGTGGGGTATTCGCAGCCGGCAGTACCGGCAATTTCGCCGGTCCGGGAAAGGAGCGTCAATTTTACGCTGCCGCTGCCAATATCCGCACCAAGTACATATTCGTTCATCGTAAAACTCCCTTTGGTCGTTTTAATTGATAGTTGATAATTGATAATTGATAGTTACTTACCCGGCTGAAATTGTGAGCCTGCACCTTCTATGCTGTAACCTTGTTGCAATTCAGAGGCACAAACTTTCAAGCTTCAAACAACCGATGCATTATCAATTATCAATTATACATTATCAACTATTGAGCACCCACTCGTGATCCGGGTCGTTGGTGCGGTGGATGCCCTGGACATCGCCGGACATAAACCACAAAATGTACATCTGGTAGCCGGGGGCGGTCTGGGTCAGGTGGTAGCCCTTGGGGAACTCCACCAGGTCGTTATTCTTAACACGGTAAGTCTCGTCGATCTCGCCGTCCCGGGTGTACAGGCTCTGGAAGCCGAAGCCCTGCTCCTTGTCGAACAGGAAGAAATAGATCTCCTCGGCTACGGACTCGGTGGGCATATTGTCCACATCGTGCTTATGGCCGGGGAAGCCTGCATAGTTACCGGGAACGACAAAGGATTCGCCCAGGGTCAAATAGTTTGCGTTGGTAGAGCCGTCCATCAGGTTGTGGAAGTCCCGCTTCCAGGGCTCTTGACCCAGGGTCATCACAGCCACTTCCTCGGGCTTCTTCCACTGGGGCTGGGAGTCCTTGTCAGTGGGGGTGGAAATGGCGGCGATCTGCACATCCTCCAAGCCGGTGAAGGTAACGGTGGTGTTTCTGGGGGCGTAAACGGTGTGGGCAGGACCGTCAAAGACGTTCTGGCGGTTACCCACATTTTCATATTTCACTGCGCCCATATCCACATCTGCGTGGCCGAACAGGAACACAAAGGCAAATTCGCTGCCGGCGGTGTCGATGGTAACGCTGTCGCTGCTGCCCAGCTTGATCATACCAAACTCCAGGCGCTTGCAGGAGCAGTTTTCCTTTTCGCAGATCTTGGTGTAGCCGATCTTCGGGGTGTAAGTCTTTTTGTAATTCATAATGATTCCTCCATTAGTTTATTAATGATTTCTTCCCAGTCCCCTACTACGCCGTAGTCGGCATAGTCAAAAATGGGGGCTTTGGGATCAGAGTTTACTGCAATGACTTTTTCTGCGCCGGACATTCCCGAAAGGTGCTGCACCGCGCCGGAAATGCCTACGGCAATGTATAGCTTGGGGCAGACCGTTACACCGGTGATGCCCACCTGGCAGTGGTAGGGCGCAAAGCCCGCGTCCACCGCCGCTCTCGAGGCGGCAACTGCGCCGCCTAGTTTTTTCGCCAATTGAGAAAGCTTCTGGAAGCCCTCTTTCGAGCCCACGCCCAAGCCGCCTGCCACAATGACCTTTGCCTGGGAAAGGGGTGTGCCAGTGGCAAACTCGGCAAAGCCCAGATCCTGCACCCGGTTTTCCAGAACGGGGGTTTCCGGTTGCGGGACGATGTGGGCATCGTCCCCTACGCAGGGGCGGAAGGTGCCGGGCCGGACGGTGGCCAGCTGGATATCAGAAAGGGTTACGATGTCCGCCATCAGGGAGTTTCCAAAGGCGGGGCGGGTCTGGACAAGACGGCCATTTTCCATTGAAAGGCCGGTGCAGTCGGCAGTTAAGCCGGCTTGCAGGTAGCCTGCAAGCAGCGGCATAATGTTTCGCATTTGCACCGTTGCCGGAGCGAAAATGACCTTGCTACCCCAGGACAGCACCTTATCTTTCAGCCATTTGGCAAAGGCAGCTTCGTCCGGGGCGGTAAAGCCCTCCGGCAGGGTGTGTATGTAGCTTGCGCCATACAGGGCGGCCTGTGTTTCCTCTTTTTGAGGAACGAGAACCCGCACCTGGTTGCCTAACTGGGCGGCCTTACTGACAAGGCCTGCATCCAGACCGAAGGGGCATAAAACGGTGATCATAGGCCAGCCTCCTTTCTAAAAGAGGCGACGAAAGCGTCGGCGGACCTTTCCTTTGGGCCTTTTCGCAGGCCGGGAAATTTGGCGTCCATCGCCACCACCTTGGTGGCAGAGCCGCGAAGACCGCAGCTTTCCGGGGAAAGGCCGATGTCCGCGGCGGACAGCTTTTCCACCGTCTTACTTTTGGCGCGACGCATTCCCAGAATCCCCGGCAGCCGCAGGGTATAGGTGTACTCGCAAATGCTGACCACAGCGGGCAGGCTGGTCTGCAGGACCTGCTTGCCATTTTCCAGCCGGCGGCTGACCTGCAGGCCGTTTTCCGCCAACACTTCCTCGGCGCAGCTGATGCAGGGCATATCCAGCATCGCCGCCAGCATTGCCGGCACTTGCCCGGTCTCTCCGTCGATGGCCCGGCGGCCGCAGAGGATCAGGTCAAACTGTCCCAGCTTCTTTACTGCTGCTGCCAAGGCTCTGGCGGTGGCCAAAGTGTCTGCTCCGGCCATTTGGGGGTCGGTCAGCAGCACCGCCCTGTCCGCGCCCCGGGCCAGTAGCTCCCTTAAAGGCTCTTCCAGCTTGCCGGGGCCCATTGTCAGCACCGTTACTGTTCCCAATTCCAGCGCCGCTTCCAACGCCGCTTCATCGGCAATATTCCATTGTAGCTTCACACCGTCCCGCTTCAGCCGGAACTGGCCGTCGATCTGCACCTCGGCAGTAGCCGGAACGGTCTTCATACAAACCAGGATATTCATAATAATACCTTTCAAAGGCTTCCCCTAAAGCCTTCCCCTTGAGGGGAAGGTGGCAAAAATCTCTGATTTTTGACGGATGAGGTGTTAGAAGACTTTGTATACCACCTCATCAGTCTGCTTCGCAGACAGCTTCTTCTCCGCGCCAAGAGCCGCCTTCGGCGGTTGCGCTCTGCACACGCCTGCGGGCGTAGCCCTCAAGGGGAAGCCTTGTCGCTACGCGACACCTCAATACTGCATTCTGCATTCTGAATTCTGCATTCTGCATTTAAGGGGGCAGGCAGGCCTGCCCCCTTAAGGGTATTTTACAACAGCTGGCCGTACAAATCAACCAGTTTATAGCCTTCCGGAATGGCTTTTTCCAGGCAAATGTACGCCTGGGGATTGCAGGTAAGCATCGTCTTTGCCCCGGTGCGCTTTAAGTCATCCCAGCGGCCACCGGCCACCTTGACAGTGATCTCGGGCATATAGCCCAAAGCGACCGCGCTGCCGCAGGACTTTGCCAGATTCTTCTTGTTAAACATTTCTACGGTTTCATAGCCTGCGGCCTTGGCCATCGTACGGATCGGCTCGAACTCATAGAAGGTTCTTGCCAGACGGTCATCGTCGTGGCAGGCGGCCTTTTCGCCGCTTTGCGCCTTGGGCGCAAGCTTGCCCTCTTCGATCAGCTTGGCAACGAAAGCGGTAGCGGTTACCACCTCGGCGTTGATCTCACAGCCGAAGCGGGGGTACTGCTGCTTCATAATCTCTGCATCGTAGCTGTCCAGCACCACAACGGTGGGCATCTTGGTCTTGTTGATGGCCTTGGCGCATTCCTTTGCCTGCTGCACTGCCTCGTCCACATAGCCCATCAAATCTGCCAGCATTGCGCCGGAGGCAGGCTCGTCCTTGAGCACCTTGGCGCTGACACCGGCGCTGCGGATCAGCTTCAGGAAGTTTTCTGCCATCTCCGGCGCGGCGCAGGCCGCCACCTCACCGATATAGACCAGCAGGTCAATGCCGTACTGGGAGAAATCCTTCTTCTCGGTGCCAAAGATATTGCCGGTCTTTTCAATGTTTTCGATCAGCTGCATCACCGGTGCCGGGGCCAGATCGTTGACCACAGCCTCGGTGCGGGCCTCCCGAATGTAAACCGGGGGCTGGAAGCCGGTGGCGCAATCGTCCACACAGGCGTCGCAGAGCATACACTCGTACATTGCGTTGGCAACCTCTTTATCAAACTTTTCCGTGCCCTTGTTGATCATAGACAGCACCAGGCCCTTGGCCCGGGGGGTGTTGATCTCCTTGCCGGTCTGCAGCTGCACAGGGCAAAGATGGCGGCACATAAAGCAGAAACGGCAGTTTTCTGCGTGATGTAATGCGTTTTGACTAATCATATCCGTTTCCTCCTTACAGTCCAAGTTTATAGGGATTCATAATGCCGTTGGGGTCAAGCTGCTTCTTGATGCCCTCCAGCACCTGGAAAGCAGGGCCGTACTGCTCCTTCATAAGCCGGGACAGCTTCAGGCCGATGCCGTGGTGGTCGTTGATGACGCCGCCGTTTTCCATTGCGGCCCGGACGCCGGTGTTCCAGATCTGGTTGTGCAGGCGCAGCGCCTCTTCCTTGTCCTCCGGGGGATTGTCCATAATGAAACGGTCATAGATCATAGTGCCCCAGCCGTACCAGTGGGAGCAGTGGGCGATGAAACGGACGCCGGGGAAGTTGTCCTCGATGGCGTGCTTCATTGCCCAGTAGATCTTCTCAATGTGGCCGAAGTCGGCAACGGTGTCCATGGTGCCG
>JAZLAB010000003.1:0-4339 GCA_045612985.1 Faecousia sp. | reverse complement strand
AAATGACTTTGCGGATCTTCTGGACCGGATCAATATGATCGAGGAGATCGCCGCTGCTGACCAGCGCCGGTTGGATGAAATGAACGAGGCTGCCAAGGAAGTGGCCGAGGCTAAAAAGACCCTGGAAACAGAAAGAGTCGGTTTGGAAGCAACAAAGACCAAGCTGGAAGAGTCCCAGAAAAAACAGGAGAAAAAGCGGGAGGAAGCAGACAAGCTGCTGGCAGACCTGGTGGCTACCGGCGAGGAATACCAAAAGCTTTTGGATAAGGCCGAGTCCCAGGCGGATAAAGTGGGAGACAAGCTGGATGATGCAAAGGACGATCTGAAGGATGCCAAGTATCAGCAGTGGCTGTCCACCTCTGTGCCCGCAAAGCCCAGTGGCGGCAGCGGCTCCGGTGTTCCCAATAATGTAGGCGGCAAGACCTGGCTGACACCCTGTAAGTTCAGCCGCGTCTCCAGCCCCTTTGGCTGGCGAATTCACCCCATTTACGGAGACCGCCGTTTCCATTACGGCATTGATCTATCCGCAAGCAAGGGTACACCCATCGTGGCAACCCGCGCCGGTGTGGTTACGCGGACGACCTATGACTCCTCCTCCGGTTACTATGTAGTCATTGACCATCAGGACGGATTCTCCAGTAAATATCTGCATATGACCCATTACATCGTATCTCCCGGCCAAAAGGTTGCAGCTGGCCAGGTGATTGGCTATGTCGGTTCTACCGGTGCATCCACCGGACCGCACCTGCATTTCAGTATTCTGTATAATGGTGAGCACGTGAATCCGGCAAACTACATCAAAGTTTGACATACTCCCACAGCCCAAATATGGGCTGTGGGAAATGTTGTTATTTTTGGAGTGATCTTTTTGAAAAAAAGCAACAAACTTTGGAAAATTCTCGCAACTGTTTTTACCTATGTTTTGGTGGCAGCTGTGGCTGTTGGCATTACCTTTGTGGTAACGGTGCAGCATTTCAGCGGCATATCAAAGCTGGAGCAGTTGGAAAGCATCATTTTGGAGCGGTTTATCGGTGATGCTGACCAGACGGCTATGGAAGACGCTGCTGCCGCTGCAATGATCACAGCCTTGGGCGATCGCTGGAGCTACTACATTCCGGCATCGGAATACAAAGCTCACCAGGAACAGATGGAAAATGCCTATGTGGGCGTTGGTATTACGGTGGTAGTAAATGAAGAAACGAAATTTATCGATATCCGGCAGGTCGAGCCCACCGGCGGCGCGAAGGAAGCAGGCATTTTGCCCGGAGATGTGCTGACTAAGGTGGAAGGGCAGGATGTTTCCAAGCTTGGTCTGACAAAAGCCTCTGAAATGATCCGGGGCGAAGAGGGAACGACGGTGGTCTTGACGATCCTGCGAGATCAAGAGGAAAAAGAATTTACCGTTACCCGAAAGAAGATCCTCGTGCAGGTGGCAAAAGGTCAAATGCTGGAAGATAAGATCGGCTATGTGAAGATCGTCAATTTTGATGCCCGGTGCGCCCAGGAGACCATCGCCGTTATCGAAGACCTGTTGGAGCAGGGTGCAGAAAGCCTTGTGTTTGATGTGCGCTTTAACCCCGGTGGATTCCAGTCGGAATTGGTTGACCTTTTGGATTACCTGCTGCCGGAAGGGGAGATCTTCCGCAGTCAGTATTACAACGGCCACTCCTCTGTGGACAAATCCGATGCAAAGCACCTGGATGTGCCTATGGCGGTGCTGATCAATGCAGACAGCTATTCCGCTGCCGAGTTCTTTGCAGCTGCGCTGGACGAGTACGACAAGGCAATCATTGTGGGTGAGGCGACCACCGGTAAGGGCTATTTCCAGACCACGATTCCCCTGAAGGATGGCTCTGCGGCAAATTTGTCTATTGGCAAATATTTTACCCCGAAGGGTGTCTGCCTTGCAGATGTTGGCGGACTGAAGCCTGAGGTGGAAGAAAAGGTGGACAAAGAAACAGCTACCGGCATTTACGCCGGCACACTCCCTGCCGAAAAAGACCCCCAGATCCAGGCGGCAGTGGATGCGCTGAAAAAGGCCTCATAATCCGGCGAAAAGTTCGATTCTTTCCTTGACGGAAGGAAAAAATCCGGTTATAATAATCGGTACGATAAAAATGGAAAGGATTCTTCATTATGGCAAAGGAATATAAAATTACCAGTCTGCGTCTTGCAGAGCTGGAAAAGGAACTGAACTATCTGAAAACCACCCGTGAGCGGGAGATCGCTGCAATGATCGCAGAAGCCCGCTCCTACGGCGACTTGTCTGAAAACTCCGAATATGATGCTGCAAAAAACGAGCAGGCAAAGCTCTATGGCCGCATTGCAGAAATTGAAGATGTGCTGTCTCACGCCGTTATCATCGAGGATGAAAATGAGCTTTCCGGCCGTGTTGGTCTGGGCTGCAAGGTTACTGTGCAGTATCTGGAGTCCGGCGACAAGGTGGAGTATAGGATCACCGGTTCCCAGGAAGCCAATCCGATGGAGAACAAGCTCTCTGACGATTCTCCCTTTGGCCGCGCTGTCATCGGCAAGTCCGAAGGCGATACCGCTATGGTCATTGCGCCTATGGGCAGCTATGAAGTAAAGATTTTGAAGATTACACGAGAGGGATAAACAATGGCAAAGTTTGTACCCCAGACAGAGATGTCCTATGGCGATCAGGTGCAGGTGCGCCGGGATAAGCTGGCCGCGCTCCAGGCAGAAGGCCGGGACCCCTTTCTGGTAACCAAGTTTGATTTTGATGCGAATTCCGCAGCCATCAAGGGCGATTACGAAGGCTATGAGGGCAAGACCGTCCGGGTTGCCGGCCGTTTGATGAGCAAGCGCGGTCAGGGCAAGGTGATGTTCTGCGATCTGCAGGACGCCACCGGCCGCATCCAGCTGTTCGTGAAGATCGACGAGCTGGGCGAGGAGGAATATGCCCGCTTTAAGAAAAATGACATCGGCGATATCGTAGGTGTCGAGGGCGAAGTGTTCAAGACCAAGACCGAGGAAATCTCCGTCCGTGTCAAGGTCGCAACGCTCCTTTCCAAATCCTTGCTGCCCCTGCCAGAGAAATTCCACGGTCTGACCGATAAGGAAATTCGTTTCCGTCAGCGCTATGTGGACTTGATGGTCAATCCGGAAGTGAAGCAGAATTTCGTTATCCGTAGTAAGTTCATCAAGTTTATGCGCAATTACCTGGATAATATGGGTTATATCGAGGTGGAAACTCCGGTGCTCAACACCATTGCCGGTGGCGCATCTGCCCGGCCCTTCATTACCCATCACAACACCCTGGACATGGATATGTATATGCGCATCGCCACCGAGCTGCCCCTGAAGCGGCTGATCGTAGGCGGTATGGATCGTGTATATGAGATCGGCAGAATTTTCCGTAACGAGGGTATGGACCCCAAGCACAACCCGGAGTTTACCTCTGTGGAGCTTTACCAGGCTTATGCAGATTTCCACGATATGATGGACATCTGTGAGGGCATTATCTCCGGCGCTGCCAAGGAGATCCTGGGTACTTACGAGGTCGAGTGGATGGGCGAAAAGGTCAACCTGGCTCCCGGCTGGCGTTGTATGACAATGGTGGAAGCTGTTAAGGAATATGTGGGCATCGACTTTGGCGCCATCTCCGACGATGCAGAGGCTGTGGCTGCAGCCAAGGCAAAGGGCGTAGAGCTCAACGATGCCGCAGAAAAGACCTGGGGCAATGCCTTGTATGCCTGCTTTGACCAGAAGGTTGAGGAGCATTTGATCCAGCCCACCTTTATTACGATGTACCCGGTAGAGGTCAGCCCTCTGACCAAGCGCAGCCCGGAAGACCCCCGGCTGACCGAGCGCTTCGAGGCCTTTATCTGCCACAGTGAGATGGGCAACGCTTACTCCGAGCTCAACGACCCCATCGACCAGAGAGCGCGCTTTATGAAGCAGGTGGAGCAGCGCGAGCGGGGCGACGAAGAGACCGAAATGCTGGATGAGGATTTCCTTACCGCTATGGAGTACGGTATGCCGCCCACAGGCGGTATGGGTATCGGTATCGACCGTTGCGTGATGCTGCTGACCGGCGCCGACACCATCCGGGAAGTTATCCTGTTTCCGACGATGAAGCCCCTGGACTAAATAACAAGTTATAAGAACTTATAAGAAGATATAAGAACTTATCCATTTCTTCTTACCACAGTTTTCTAACAAATAACACCCTATGTCCTTTGTCGGTCATAGGGTGTTATTGTATCTTGTGTTGGAATGTGGCAATTTAATAGAAACCTACTCCCAAATGTATTCTATTTTGTCGGGAGCAATTTCCATCTTGCCGCCCCAAAGTTTTTTTTAATCTTAACATAAA
>JAZLAB010000002.1:0-2390 GCA_045612985.1 Faecousia sp. | reverse complement strand
CGGCAGCGGCTGCCGGAAGGCTGCCGAAAGGACCACATTGCTGTCATCGGGCACGATACCCAGTAGTGGCAAGCCAGCCTGGTCCATAATGTCGTCCACCGTCAGACCGGTGGTGGCGATCAGCTTCTTATTCAGGCGGTTGACGACGAGCCGCACATTGGTCTTTCCCATCAGCTCCAGCGCCTGACCTGCCCGGTTGGCATCCCGGATGGATGCCGGGTCCGGCCCGGTAACCAAAACCACCCGGTCGGCATACCTGGCCGCCAATGTAAAGCCGGCATCAATGCCTGCCGCCGCATCCAAAAAGATGTAGCTGTAGCGCTTTCTGGCCTGCTGCAAAAAGCTGCTGAACGCATCGGCATCCACCATATCTGCAGTGCAGCCCACAGGGGCTGTCAGAAAAGACAGATTGGGAAACATCGGATGCTTTGTGGCAAATTCCAGGCCGTAGCCCTCCTGGAACATATCCACAAAGGACAGCGAGGGGATCTGGTCAAGACCCAGAGAAAGGTCCAGATTCCGCAGACCCACATCGCAGTCGATGCACAGCACCGGCAGGCCCATTTGGGAAAGGGCAGTGGCGATTCCTGCGCAGACCGATGTCTTACCCGTTCCGCCCTTGCCGGACAGAATTGCAATGATCTGCGCCATAATGTCGCCTCCCTTTCTCATTTATTTATATAGTATAATGGAAATTCGCACAAAAGGCAAGTGAAAATCCGCCCATTTTTCGCGGCTTTTTCATTAAAATGACCAAAAACACCACCCTCCCGCCACGGGCCGAAGGGCTTCTGCTTGAACAGAAGCTGACGGATAAGGCGTACCCTAAACACAATTTGCAAAAAATTCAAGAAAATCCGCAAAAAAGGCTTGCATTTTCCTTGTATGTAGGGTAATATATAGCTGTTAGCACTCAAATCAAAAGAGTGCTAACAATTATGTAGATACAGGCAGCGCTGCTGCCGTCTAAATATCCCAATATGGAGGAACAATTATGAAACTGAAACCTTTGGCAGACAACATCGTGCTCAAAAGTGCTGTGGCAGAGGATACCACCGCTTCCGGCATTATTCTTGCCACCAGCAACAAGGAAAAGTCCGCAATTTTTCAGGTGGCTTCCGCCGGTCCTGAAGCCAAGGCCGTAAAGGTCGGCGACCAGGTGGTCGTGGGCCAGTACGCAGGCACCGATATGAAGCTTGACGGCCAGGACTATAAGTTCGTCAAGGAAGAAGACATTCTGGCAATCGTGTGTTAATTCTAGGAGGTTATAACTATGGCAAAACTGATTGTTTACGGCGAGGATGCTCGCAAGAAGCTGCAGGCAGGTATTGACCAGCTTGCCAATACCGTAAAGGTTACCCTGGGCCCCAAGGGCCGCAATGTTGTGCTGGGCAGAAAGTTCGGCGCGCCCCTGATCACCAACGACGGCGTTACCATCGCCAAGGAAGTGGAGCTGGAAGACCCCTTTGAGAATATGGGCGCCCAGCTGATCCGGGAGGTGGCCACCAAGACCAACGACACCGCCGGCGACGGCACCACCACCGCAACCCTGCTGGCCCAGGCCATCACCCGTGAGGGTCTGAAGAACCTGGCCGCCGGCGCAAACCCCATCATTATGCGTAAGGGCATCGAAAAGGCAGTGGAAGCCGCTGTTGCCTCCATTAAGGAGCACTCCGTTCCCGTCAACGGCTCCGAAGACATCGCCCGGGTAGGCACTGTTTCCTCCGGCGACGCATCCATCGGCGCGCTGATCGCCGAGGCGATGGAAAAGGTGGGTACCGAAGGCGTCATCACCATCGAGGAGAGCAAGACCGCCGAGACCGGTCTGGATGTGGTGGAAGGTATGCAGTTTGACCGGGGCTACATCTCCCCCTATATGGTTACCGACACCGACAAGATGGAAGCGGTCCTGGACGATGCTTTGATTCTGATCACCGATAAGAAGATCTCCTCCATCCAGGAGATCCTGCCCATTCTGGAGCCTGTGGTCAAAACCGGCAAGAAGCTGATGATCATTGCCGAGGATGTGGAGGGCGACGCCCTGGCAACTCTGCTGGTCAACCGCTTGAGAGGCAACTTCAACTGCCTGTGCGACAAGGCCCCCGGCTTTGGCGACCGCCGCAAGGAAATGCTCCAGGACATCGCTGTCCTGACTGGCGGTACTGTGATCTCCAGCCAGCTGAATATGGAGCTGCCCGACGCCCAGATGGCCGACTTGGGCCGCGCCCGTCAGGTGGTCGTTACCAAGGACACCACCACCATCGTCGATGGCGCCGGTGATCCCGCTGACATCCATGCCCGCGCTCACCAGATCCGCGCATCCATCGCCACCACCACTTCCGACTACGACCGTGAGAAGCTCCAGGAGCGTCTGGCAAAGCTGGCCGGCG
>JAZLAB010000001.1:0-3567 GCA_045612985.1 Faecousia sp. | reverse complement strand
GTCAAAGGATCTTCATACTTAAGGTTTCTTTTGCAGTAACGATATTGCGTAGATTCTTCGAGTCGCTGCGCTCCCTCAGAATGACGCTTCTTTGGAAGCCTTTAACAGACGAACCTATACATACAGACTAATGGACTCGTTTGCATTTTCATTCTCTGCTGATTGGCCTGCAGATGATGTTCAGCTTCATGATGGCAGAGGATAAGACCCCGCTGCGGATGTGTGACAGCTGCGATACTATTTTTGTAGCTAACCGTAAAACCCAGCGCTACTGCTGCGACAAATGCCGCCGCAAAGGCGAATAATCCCTCATAAAAAGAAACAAGAGGTTTCGCACACATTTTGGTGCGAAACCTCTTGTTATGTATTTAGGGCAATCTTCTTTCATAAACTCCGCAGCAATTCCAATGTTTCTGGAGTATCTGCATCCGTCAGCTGGTAGGGATCATCTACGAGGAATGCTTTTACACATTCCGGGTGTTGCTTGATCACCCAACCGCCGCCTTTCCCTTCAGGTAAGTCTAGCAATTCCGGGAATGCCCATTGTGGGAACAGCACGGGAGACCCAGGGGTCTCGTTGTGGAAAGGACGCATGATGGTGCTTTTGTTTTCGTGCCACTGACGCACCATTCCTTCTACGGTTTCCCGACGCAAAAGCGGCTGGTCACCAGGCAGGAACAAGCACCCATCCACATTACCTAAAAACTCTAAACCTAATCTAACCGTATCGCTGCGGTGAGGCATATCGTGCAGGATTACATCCACACCCAAATCCTTGCACAGCTTAGCTATATCTTGATGGCGGGTTACTACCACACGATGTATTTTCAAGGATTCACTTGCCTGCAATGCCCGAAGAATCATAGGCTTTCCACGGAAATCAGCCATCAGCTTATTGCTGCCAAACCGTTTTCCCAAACCGGATGCCATGATAACGCAGCCTATATTCTCAAAAGGGACATCCATGTCCACCACAAATGCATCTTCACGATTGCAAAGCTCTGTAAGGATAGGGATGTTCTGCTTGCGAACCACTACGGCTACCTGCTTTTTCTCCAGTAGCTGACGCAGTGCATCATGGTATGCTTCACATTGGGCTTCCAGATAGCCAATTTCATCAATGGTAATCCATTGGCTATCCGATTCCGCACATCGGTGAATCGCCGGAACACCCAGCGTAGCAAAGCCATCCTGAAGCAATACCATTTGATTGCCCGGCCCAGGCAAAGTCGCATCGAAAGCACCTACCTGCACGGTCTGACCGGTTATATTCTCACGCAGATATACAGCTTGCTTAGGCTCTGCCCAAGTTGTGATACCCGGAAGTTTCTCCGGAAACAGCGCATTCAGCAGAGTGGTCTTTCCGCTGCCGCGTGTGCCGGTAATCATCAAATGCTGTTTACCGCTTTTCAGGAAAGAATTCCAAATACAACTTGCTGTTTGCTTCTTTGCAGGCATCTCGGTAATTCTCATAGCGTTGCAGCCACTCCTTTCCTTCCACTGTCAGACTACTTCCACCGCCGTCTTTTCCTCCGGTGGAACGGGTGATCAAAGGAAAAGCCAAGGCATTTTCCGCATTCCGGATCAGTTTTAATGCTTTGGTATAAGCCATGCCCATCGACATAGCAGCCGCACGGAGAGAACCGGTAGCCTCTACTCCACGCATAAGCCGAGCAGGTCCTTCTCCAAAGAATTTTTCTTCGTTGTCATCCAGAAAGGTAATCTTGGTAACCGCTTTCATACTTCGCCTTCTCTCAAAATAACGATCTGGGATTCACCCTTGCGATTCTGACACCGCTGCAAGCTAATGTTTCCATATACCATACTAAGCATTTGCTCTATTTTGTCAAGGGACTCCGCTTTGGGTTCCAGGATCCCCAAGACACCCTCGTCTGCAAGGAGCAATAGTTTATCACAGAAATTCAATGCAAGTGATGGATCGTGCAGGGTAACAATGGCACTTCGCTGCCCGGATCCCACCCAGCTGCGCAAAAGCGCGAGCATTTGATAACGGAAACGGAAATCCAAGGCACTCTCCGGTTCATCCAAAAGCAGCAGTTTGCTGTCGGATACCAGCGTTCGGGCAAGAATACACAACTGCTTTTGACCTTCACTTAGGTGAAGATAGTTCGTTTCTTCTTTTCCGCCCAGTCCCACCTGCTCCAGAGCAGCCATAGCAGTAGCCTTCATTTTCTTTGTGGGATGCTCCAAAAGGCCAAGTTTGGGATTGAAACCCATCAGCACCACATCCAGCACAGAAATATCAATGGAGATACCGCTGCGTTGTGGGATGTAACTGATGACTTTTGCGATTTGCTTGGGCGATAGCTTTTCCAAAACTGTTTGTTCCAGTGTGCAAGTACCTTGATGGGTGAGGATTCCACATATTGCTTTCAACAAAGTGGTCTTACCACTGCCGTTGGCCCCAATAACACCCATCAGGATGCCGTCTTCCAAGCCAAAGGAAATATCCTGAATCACATTCTGCTTGCCATAGCCGGCAGAAATTTCATTTGCGGTAAAATAACTCATAGCTGCTTCCTCCCACGAGCGATTAGGAAGATCAGGAACGGCGCACCCAAAAGACTGGTAAAGATACTGACAGGAAGTTCTGTGGCAGCTACCGACCGGGCTAAGATATCCGCGCCGCAAAGCAATGCGCCACCGATTAGGCCGCTGAGGAACATGGTTCCAATACGGTTTTGCTTTGTCAGAAGTCTTGCACCATGGGGTGCCAGCAGCCCAACAAAACTAATAAGCCCCGTCAAGCTCACCACAGAGGAAACCACAAGGGTTGCCACTAACAAAACCACCAGCCGCAAAGTGCCTACATTGACCCCCAGCATCCTGGCTTCTCCTTCTTCTGTGGAAAGGAGAATGACCTGTCGGTGAAGAACAAACAACACTGCTATGCAGATCAGGCACAAAATTAAATTTCCACCGATAGAGTACACACTGATGCCATTCAAGCTACCCATGATCCAGTATTCGATGGATGCCAGTTCCCGTTCCGGATCAGCGGTAAGCTTAAGCGCCATCAAAGCAGTCTGTGCCAAAGAATGGACAGCAACACCTGCCAAAACAATGGTGCTGTTGCGTCCACTTTTATCCAAACGGGAAAGGGCCAATGCAAGGACTACCGCCAACAAAGCACCAGCAAAAGCAGACGCAGTTACCGCTGTTGCACCGGAAAGGAACAGAATACCTGCAGCGGCACCGGCACTGGCACCGGAGGACACACCGATGATATCGGGGGAAGCTAGTGGGTTGCGGAAAACCGTCTGATAAACAAATCCAGCCACACCAAGGGCAAATCCGCCAATCACACCAACAACTGTTCTGCTCAATCGCAAGGTCAAAAACACGCGCCATTGCATTTCGTTACCGGCAAGTAGTTTTTCGATAGACAGCGGGTATTTGCCAACGAATAAACTGGCAACAGCCAGAGCAATCATTAAGATTGCTCCGGCTGCGCAGAAATGTTTAGTTTTCGCTGTAAGTGAAGTTGTAGAAGGTTTCATAATACTCATCAATCTTTGCAGCACAATCAGCATCGGACAGAGAATC